>NZ_JAAMQZ010000039.1 GCF_013522825.1 Stutzerimonas stutzeri | reverse complement strand
CCTGGCGGGCGGCGCGTTTCGAGGTGGTGACCTCGCGGATGCAACTCGATGAAATTCGTCGAGCCAGCCGCTATCCCAAGCTTCAGGCCATCCTACAGCCCGCCAAGGTGGGCGCCATGATCAATAAGGGGTTGTACGCCGGAATCCCAGAAATTTCCGTCAGCCCAGCTCCAGTCCCGCCACGAGCGCATCCAGGTCGATGAACTTGCCGTCAGTCTGGAAGGTGTAATGCCCGTTCAGCAGGATGTGCCGCCAGGCCGCTGGCGACATCTGCGTGATCAACGCCAGCGCCTTGGCATTGCCAGCTGCCTCGTACTTCGTCAGCAGCAGGGACAGGATCGCCGAGTTGTAGAAGATGATCGCGTTGCCGATCAGCCTGGCGCACTGGTTGCTGATCTCGATTTCGATGTCGGTGCGGCCGGTCAATTCCTTCTTCCCACCGACTTGGGCGATGGTCGAGCGTAGCTGGTGATAGGACTCAATGCGGTTCTGCGAGCGGTGAACATTACGCTCCAGTTGCGGGTCGCGCAGGTAGCGCAGTGTGTAGATACTGCGGATGAGCTTGTCGAACTCGAAGATTGCGCGCCGCGTCGGGTTCGGCGCCGTATAGGTGCACAGCTTGCGGATCAGCGTGCCCTGCGTCATTTCCTTCAGGCCCAGTGTGGCGACGATTCGGTCGATGTTCGCCTTCTCACCGACGATGAGTTGCCGGTCGATCTGGCCAGCCGGCCGGATCAGGCATTTCTCGTACAATGCCAGATCATCGGCGCAATACAGCTCCTGCAACTGGTCGTCGAGGTCGGTGAAGCGCGGCTCGAAACGAAGTCCGAACCAGTGCAGGATGGCGAAGTTGGCCTTGTTGATGCTGTGCATGTCGCCGGTGATCGCGCTCGGCACGATGTCCGACGTGTTGCGGTACCAGATGTCGAACACGTGGTGAGCCTCGTACTCGTGTGCGCCTATCAGGTAGCCGTTCAACGGCACGTGATTGCACAGCAGCGTGTAGGCGACGACGCCCTTGCCGCGGCCGAAATATTTGCGCGAGTAGCGCGCCTTCACAGTTGGTCGCTCGACGCCGAATTTCTGCCCATCAACGGCACCGTACAACGAATCGAGGTCGAACGAGTAATGCGGGAAGATCGGCAGTGCGGCGATGGCGTTGCTGATGCAATCGTTGGCCACATGTAGCGTCGCCTGGCGCAGGTACTGCTGGTAGGTACTCTCCAGGACGTGGTACGGGATGTCGCTGGTACGTGCCATAACCTGGTTGCCGTGGTTCATGGCTTGGGCAATGATCACCGCCATCAGACTGTCGGCGTCGGCTACCTTCTTCGCATAGCGTGGCTGCAATGGTGTCAGCGCCGACAGGAACTGGCACTGGCCGTTGACGAAGCGAAACACGTCGGCGACATCGCAGTATGGCAGTTGCTCGTAGAGAGCTTGCTCGCGCGCCTTCTGGTTCTCCCCCTTGGGCTTGCGCCAGGTCAGTCTCTGCGTGTCCTTGTCGTATTCCAGGTGCGTCAGCTTGCCCTGTTTCAGCTCGCGATTGAACGCCACCCATTGCGCACGCAACTCGGCCGCCAGTGCATCGAGCTGGGCACTGACCGGCTGCCGCAGGAAGGGGATGTCCATCTGCGCGAGCACGGCGGCTTTCTCGTCCATCGAAACCAACTCGTCGGACAAATGCCGGTGCTGCAAGCTGTCGTCAATGTAGAGCTCGCCCGCCTGGAAGCGTTTCCTGACCTGACGGTAAAGCCAGAATTCGTAACGATCGGCATGCAGGCCTGTCGGCGTGCCTTCGGCATCGAACATCAGCAGGTACGGACGCAAGCGTTTCGGCAGCGTTGCCGCCGGACATTCGTCGAGTGGCCGTTGTGATAGGCGCTGCTGCTTGGCGAACACGCTCTTGGCCCAAGTCAGCGCCGCGAGCCATGGGTTATCGGGGGCCGTGCCGGCGAAGTCGAGCGCGACGTACAGCGGCCGTAGATGGCGTCGAATGCGTTCGGCCAGGCCGTCCACCGCCTGCCAGTGCAGCGCCAGTTTGTTCAGTGGCTTGACGCTCATGCGCTGCGCCGTGTTTTGCAGCAATTCCCTGGACATGATTTTGTAGGCGCGTTGGCGCACCTCGCCGAACGGCGTCGGATCGGCCACGCTGTCGTCCACGTACAGCGACAGCAGGCGGCCAACCTGCGGCGTTTCCTGATGGCGTCGCAGCTGTTCGGCGACAAAGGACTGTTTCGCACCCGTGCGGCTCTCGTCCTCAAGTTTTTTCATGTGGAAGGCCATCGCGTCGACCAGGTTGTCGGTGAGCTGCCGGTAACGTACCCAGGCATAGCACAGCAGGTAGAGCCGGGTCTGCTCCGCCTTCAGGTGGCGCAGGTCATGGACGGTATAGAAGTTCGCCAGGCTCGCGTAGTACAGCAGGTTCTGCTGCGAGATGCCGAGCTTGGGCAGCAGCGCCTTGGCGATCCCGTGCAAGGACTTCAGCGTGGCGCGCTTCTCGCGCTCCCCTGCCATCTGACGCCAGCCGAAATCTTTAGCGTCCTGCTTGAGCGCTGCCAGTTGAGACAGGGTGTCGTCACGCACCAGGAGCTGGCCCAGCGCAGCTTTGGCCGATTCGTCCAACACTTCTGCCAGCAAGCCGCCCAAGCGCCTGCGTTCGGTGGACAGGGCTTCACTGACCAGCTCTTGTAAGGTGGTGTGGCCGGGCCGGATGATTTTGTGCTCGCTGAGCCAAACGATCAGTTCGGCGGCCACGAATCCTGGCATTACGTCGCGCCGCACGATCTGTTCAGCCTGCTGTGCCAGTTGCGGCAGGAAGCTAGCCGCCCACGACCGGTAGCCGAACAGTTCGGCGATCTGACCCCTCTGGCTGTAGTGCTCATGCTTGGTGATCGCCTTGCGTTCGAACGCTTCGCCGTGGAAATAGCGACTCAGCACGAAGGCGCAATCGTCCTCGACCTCATGCCAATCGAAGCGGAAGAAAGCATGCTTGGCCTTGAAGTAGCCGATCTGCAAGACGCAATAGACTTGGGCCTGCAGGCTAGGCCGGCTGCTGGCGAACGCCAGTTCAGATTCGGCCAACGCCAGGTATTCCAGCCGCTGAGCATCGTCGAAGTCCGGTAGGCGGTACAAGGCTTCCTGCTCTGCGTCAGAAAAGACGGTGAGTAGCTTATTCTTGTTGCTCATCGACCGTCCTTCCCGCACCACGCCAACCTGCTCGCGTCAATGTTTCGATCAACGTAGTGCGCTTGACATTGAAGTTGCGGCACACCGCCGCCTTAGACATGCCGCCATCGAGCGCGGCGACGATGGCGTCCAGCTTCTCACCAGTGATCGCCTGCGGCCGGCCGCCGATCCGGCCGCGTTTGCGTGCGGCGGCCAAGCCCGCGACGACGCGCTCCTGAATCAAGGCGCGCTCGTACTGCGCGAGCGCACCGAACACCTGGAACAGGAATTCGCCCGAGGGCGTCGTAGTGTCCAGGTTCTCTGTCAGCGAGCGGAACGCCACCCGCTTGTCCTTGAGCGAAGTCACAATGGCGAGCAGGTGCGACAGCGAGCGACCGAGCCGGTCGAGTTTCCACACCACCAGCACATCGCCGGCTCGAACGAACTCAAGCGCCCGCGCCAAGCCGGCACGGTCATCCTTCGCGCCAGAGGCACGATCCTCAAACAGGTGACGCGGATCGACGCCGGCGGCGAGCAGCGCGTCGCGCTGCAAGTCCGTGCTCTGGCGGTCGGAGTCCGACGACACGCGCATGTAGCCAACCAACATAGGCGGATAACCATCAAAAACAGGTTTCCGCATAATAGTGAATAGCGATAGAGTTTTCCGTACATTTTTGAGGGGGTGTTGCACAGGTAGCACAGCGGCGGCTGACAGCCTGTCGCAAAACAAATGTTTTACGACACCTCCTTGAGGTTGCCGCGTTTACATCATTACCTGAACAGGTATAAAATTCCGTCATGACAAACAAAGAAAAACCGCTCGAATGGATCGCGAGCAGCCACAAGGATTTGATGGCGTTGCCGTCCGACGTGCGTCGCCGTTTCGGTTACGCGCTCTCGTTGGCGCAGATAGGCGATCAGGATGACGCAGCAAAGGTGCTCAAGGGGTTCGGTGGTGCCGGCGTGCTGGAGGTCGTCGAAGACGATGCCGGCGGCACCTATCGAGCGGTATACACGGTCAAGTTTGCGGAAGCGGTGTTCGTCCTGCACTGCTTCCAGAAGAAGAGCAAGAGCGGAATCGCCACGCCAAAGGCCGACATGGACATCATCCGCGCTCGGCTGAAGGTGGCCGAGGTATTGGCACAGGAGCTACGAAATGCAAAAACGAATCATTGAAGGCGTCGAGGTTCAGCGCAGCTCGGGCAACGTCTTTGCCGACCTTGGACTGCCTGACGCTGAAAAGCTCAAGATCAAGACCGGCCTGGTGGTCGAGATCAGGAGGGCCATGCGCGCCCTTGGGCTGACTCAACAAGCGGCGGCCAAACGCATGGGCATCCCGCAACCGAAGGTGTCGGGCATGATGCGCGGCGACTTCACCAATCTATCCGAACGCAAGCTGATGGATTGTCTGAATCGCCTCGGCTACGACATCGAAATCAAGGTACGGCCAGCAGCCGAGCCGATCGGGCATCTAACGCTCGCAACCGCTTAATCGGAGCTCTCCTGATGGCAGCCCGCATCACCGACGACGAATGGGACGAACTGACTCCCGAGAATTTCGATACCACGGCACTGCTGCGTGCAGTCGATGCCGTGGACGTGCTGCGCGGCGATTTGAATGACAGCGCAGACGGCGCACCTCCGCAACTGCGCACCGACCTGTTGAAGCTGCATCAACTGGCAATGGCCGCGTTCAACGAGGGATCACGCAGCCGAGTGGCTGAGCTATTTGATCTCGCCGTGGATCTTCAGGATCAGGTTGATCATCTGATGACCTCGCTGGAACAAGTGCAAGAAACCCTGTCCCGGTTGACGGCGCTCTACCCAGAAAGCCTGTCCTGAATGTTCTTGGAGACAACCACATCATGAGCCGCAGCCGCCGCAAAACGCCCATCGTTGGGCACACGACCTGCCGTAGCGAGCGCGAGGACAAGAAACTCTGGCATCAGCGCTGGCGAACCCACGAGCGCACCGCGCTGGCCAGCGCGTCGCCGGAAGCTCTATGCGCCCATCTGCCTCTACTGGAAAACCAGGTCAGCAACGTCTGGTCGATGGGTAAGGATGGCCGCTCCTACTGGCCCATCAAGCGCCAGGCCGCCACGGCGGATCGCATTGCCAACCACAAGGGACGCAATCCGCAAGAGCGCGCCTCCCTGAAAAAGCGTCTGCTGCGCAAGTGGATGAGCAAATGAACCTGTCCACCATCGAGGCGCTGGCTATCGCTTGGGCGCGAATCGCTGAAGAAGCAGAACTCCCAGCCGGCTACGAGGGCACGGCGACGCCAGAGGCGCATCGGGCCTGCGAGGTGATCCAGGAGCGGATTCGAGAGCACGTCGTCGCCACCAATGACATGCGGCTGTTCGGCCTGCTGCACCTGCTTGGGCAGGCGTCGCTGCGCATGGAGCAAGCGCTGTGGCCGGAAGAATATGCGCGGATGACCCGCGAGGTCGAGGAAGCTCTCCGAGAGGCCGACGACCCCAACGCCAAGTCGTACACCCACGAAGAAGTCATGCAGGCGATGCAGGAACGCATCGACCGAGCGCGAGACAAAGCCATGTTGATCGGCTGACGGAAATTTCGGCGGTTCCGGCTGATCCAAGAATCTTGGCGTGACCTTACCTCCGCTCTACCGCTGGGTGCCAGCCTCGGCGCACGCCTAACCACCCAACTCAGAAAGGAAAATAAGTTGGTAAAACGCATTCCCGTATCCGAGCTTCGTCTCGGCATGTACATCCACAAGCTCGCCGGCTCTTGGGTTCGACACCCATTCTGGCGCGGCAGCTTCCTGCTGACCGAGCCTCAGGATCTCTCTGCCATTCGAGAATGTGGCGTCGGGGAGGTCTGGGTCGACTTGGCCAAAAGCCAAGTCGACCCAGAGAGCCCAGAGAGCCCAGAGAGCCCAGAGAGCCCAGAGAGCCCAGAGAGCCCAGAGCCCAGAGCCCAGAGCCCAGAGAATTGTCGGAGGAGCAATCTCTGCCGTCTAGTCCACTAAGCAAGAAAAGTGACGGCGCAACCTCAATGGAGAGCGAAATGTGTTATGCACGGAAACTCTGTCTTGCGGCCAAGTCCCAAGTCATGGACATGTTCCAGGAAGCCCGGCTTGGCAAGGCCGTCGACCCAAGCACGACGTTGCCGCTGGTCGGAGAAATCGCTGCCTCGGTGCTGCGCCAACCTCATGCCCTCATCAGCGTCGCACGCATCAAAACGCACGACGATTACACCTACCTGCACTCGGTTGCCGTCTGCGCCCTGATGCTATCGCTGGCCCGGCATCTCGATCTAGACGAGGAGCAAACGCGCCTGGCTGGCATCGGCGGACTGATGCACGACCTAGGCAAGGCCGCGATGCCGCTGGAAGTGCTTAACAAACCAGGCAAGCTCACCGATGCCGAGTTCGCCATCATGAAGCGCCACCCTGTGGAGGGCGCAAAGATGCTGCGCGCAGGCGGGGCCGAGCCCGGGGTGGTGGACATTGCCCTGCACCATCACGAGAAGATCGACGGAACCGGCTACCCGGATCGCTTGGCCGGTGACGCCATTTCACTCCTGGCCCGCATGGGCGCAATCTGCGACGTCTATGATGCCGTGACGTCGGAGCGAGCCTACAAAAAGCCGTGGGACCCGTCCGCGGCGATGCGGCAGATGGCCAAGTGGGAGGGCCATTTCGACAAACGCATCTTCCACGCCTTCGTCAAGGCCGTGGGCATCTACCCCGTCGGCTCCTTGGTTCGCCTGTCCTCTCAGCGTCTGGCCGTTGTCGTTGAGCCGGGAATGGAATCACTGCTGACTCCCAAGGTTCGCGTGTTCTTCTCGCTACGCTCGAGAGAGCCGATCCCGATGCAGACCATCGACCTGGCGGCCACGAGTTGCAAGGACAGTATCACTGGCCCCGAAGACCCGACGCTCTGGAACTTCAAGAACCTCGACGACTTGTGGATGGAATAGCCCCCACAAAACGACGGCCCCGTGAGGGAGCCGTTGAACATCGTCGAGCGATGCCCGTCCAGGGAGGGATGGCCGAGCTCGATTCTCCAGAAGGTAGCTGGTGACACGAGTGTTGAGCCCACCCAACTAGGGTGACGGAAATTTCTGGGGTTCCGGCTTACATCCCCTCAAAGGAATTCCAGACTGCAGAACGCTTCGCCGCGCATTGGCAGCGCGTGTTGGCTCAACACTACGGTCATTCACACGGTACCTGCTGTTGTCCTGGAAGGGGTGACCGAAAGCTGGCAATCAAGCCTCGGGCGGGCACCTACCACCTGGCGCGATTCCCTCTGACCGGGTACGAACACGCCAACGAATGCCGGTTCTATGCGCCTGCCCCCGAGCATTCCGGGATGCAGGGTTACGACAAGGGCGTGGTGGAGGAGGGGGATGATGGACAGCTGCGGATCAGGCTTGCACGCGGCATCAGGATTCTCCCGGCCAGGGAAGCGGCTGATGACAGCGAGCCTGCTCCTTCCCGCCCCGGTGCTCGCAAACCTGCGATGACTCTGCTGGGCCTTCTGCATCTGCTATGGCAGGAATCACGGCTGAATACGTGGTACCCGGCGATGGCAGGCAAGCGCAACGCATTGGTAGTGGGCAGTGCCCTTCGCCGAGCAGCTGAACGCGTCGCAACGGACAGGCTGACCATCGCTGATGTTCTGCTGGTGCCTGCGCGCAAGGATGGAAAAGGCGCACTGGCCAACCAACGGGTAGCCGCACAAGCGCTGGAACGAAAAAGGCGCCTGGTTGTGGTCGCGCCGCTTGCTCGGTACGACGCCCAGAAACACGGTGATGGGCTTGAAAAATTGCCGCTGAGCTGGCCGTTTGGAATGCCGACCCTGTACCTGCAGAAAGGGCAGTGGGGCCGGGTGCACCAGAGTTTCCGGCAGGAATTATCCGCTTGGATGCGAGGCGATACCGTCATGGCTATCGCCCACGTCGAGATGAAAGCCGGTGCCAAGAGCGCCTATGGCAAGATCCTGGACATTGCCCTGATGCACCTCTCTGAGCAGTGGATTCCACTCGATTCTGGGTTCGAGGCCGTTATCGAGTCGAAGCTGCGCGCCGAAGGTCGGGCATTTGAGAAGCCAATGCGGTTTGACGCCGACGAGGATTGCGTCTTCCCCGATTTCTGGCTGCTCGATGTTGACGCAAAATTCCCGATGGAGGTGTTTGGAATGGGCACGCCGGAGTACCTTCAGCGCAAGGCGGACAAGGTGAACCATTACAACAGCGAATACGGCCCGACTGCCTGGTGGAGCTGGAATGCTTTCCGTGACCCCAGAGGGCTCCAGATCCCGGACTTTCCACCAGCGGCCCGCCGATAAGGATGCTTGTGTCGCCGGCTGAGCAAAATTGTTCTGCGACCGCTTGGGTTTCCCGCGAGGCGTGAGAGCCTGCAAATGCATCAACCTCGCTATCCCGCAGGGGCTTTTACCCAGATAAGATACTGCGCGAGCCATTGGCTTCTGTGGCCAGCACTGAAATGCTCGCATCTATGATCGTAGGGGAAACGAATTGCTCAGCCTGGACGCCCATTCCATCCTCAAGGCCATAGCCGTGCTTCTGATTTGGATCAGTTGCGCGGTGGTCGCCTCATTTTTCATGTTTCCCGCTTGGGAAGTGATGAAGATGATTCTTGTGGGGCTGTCTCCTCTTATCGCAGCAATAGCGGTGCTGGGCGTTACTTTCCTGGTATCGCTGCAGGATAAGCGCCGGTCGAAATCAGAATCCGACAATGAGCGTCAGTAGCTGCGATCCCGACTCAATGCCCCACCCAAGATCAGGATCGGCAGCGTCACCGCATAGCCTCAGCCCAATAGAAAGGAATCCCCTCCATGATCGAGCAGCCCATAAGCCCTGAAGACGAAGCCCGCTTTATGCAGATCATGGCCGGTTACGACGAGGCCATGCGCGAGCACTTCACCGGCCCGGCGCCGATGTGTCACTTCACGCCGATGGAGTTTCACGACGCCGAAGCCGGCGACGGCAGCGGCTACCAGTGTGTGCATTGCGGCCACACCGAAGACGCTGACGAAGCATGGGCCAAGGTCGCAGCGCGCAAGCAGCGTCAAGCCGCCACCAACTGAAAGGAACCTCTACATGACGCAACTAGAACAGACCATTATCGCCAACGCTAAACGGGAACTGGCCGTTGTGCTGGTTTACTACGGCCAGAAAGCGGCCGGCATCAAAGCCGCCAAAGGCGAGGACGCATGGCTGGAATACCTGGGGCATTACAACTCGCTGAACGCGCTACTGTCGCTTGCCCACCAGGCTGAATCAGGGCTCAGTGAAGAGGGCACGCAAGCACTGCTCGATATCGAAGCGCAGCACACTGAAGCCTATCGAATAATGGCGAGTTGAAAAGGAACCCGCCCCCATGTATGTGAACGACGCAGAATGCCAAGCTGCAGGCCTCGACCCCGCCGAGGTGGCCAGGATTACGCGCGGCCTGTCGCGCTACGCCAAGCAGGCGCAGGCGCTGGGGTTGTGCGTGTTTGGCGGCTCGGGCTCGGGCTCACTTCGCAAGGATGACCACCCGCGCGGCGCGCTGGTACTGGCTTCGCTTGACGGTGTGTTCGATGGCGGCGACGGTGCGTGCGCCCCAGACGATGACGGCCTGATGCGCGGTGAATATGCATGACGCAGTAGGTGGGTAAGAACGTCTGACGGCAGCGGCATGTGTAAGCGCTGCTATCACGGCACTCACGAGGCGGCACTAGACCTTGTGTGAGTCCTCAACGGGAATGTCCCGGACATAGAAGGCAATGCCAGCGAAAATGGCTTGCAACACCGTCCAGATCACCAGTTGGGTGTCGGCGCTGAAGATATGAGGCATCTGCTCCCAATCCTCCCGCATCCAAAGCGTTACGCTCCCCAGCAGTAGGAATGTGATCGTGCATTTCTGATGATTGCCGCTATAGCGGTGAACACAGGCCGCGATCACCGATACGAAAAAGAAGGTCCAAGTAATCATCCGGGTATTGGCCGCTCGAACTGGAATGGGCTGGACGCTATGGCCGTGAGCGAAGGCTACAGCATCCCTGATCCCTCAGAAACTCTCATCGGCCAGCGCGTGTAGGGCAAACATTTCACCGCACTGCTGGCGATAGCTCTCAAGCGTCATCGCTGGATCATCCTGACCGAGATCGTAGCCGACATTCTCCTCATACCAGGCTGACAATTCGGCTCGGTTCATCACGGCAAAATCGGGCGCCGCATCCGCCGCCGAAAGCTCATCCGCGAACGCGGTTTCCGTGGTTCCGTTCGGCAAGCTGATCGTGAACATCGGCCCGACCTCTTCTCGGTCGTATTCAGCTGGACTCAGAGGACCAACTACCGTGGCCACCACCGGCCCCGGCCCATCTGAATCAGTGCTGCTCCAGATAACACGAGAGTTGGGCTTGAACATGCTGCGTACCTCTGCGCAATGGTTTGGACGCGTTCAGCATCACTCCATCCTGCAGAAACCCAAGTGCCCGCCTCAGAAGCCGAACGCCGCCTGCTGCCCCCAGCTGTTGGCCTGACCGGAGTCGAACGCCAGATGGACCGGCACAGCAGGGGTGGCGTCGATACGTGCCCGCAGCAGCTCATCGTAGCGCTCAAGGATCGCTACCGGATCAAGGTAGCCCGCTTCTACCCCTACGAGTCCTGCAACCGTATGCCGAACCTCAGCCAGCCGCTTCGCCTCGTCCATCGTCGGCAGGCGAGTGGGCCAGCCCTTTTGGTACTCCAATCCGAGGGGGATTTTTTTCTCTGCAATCTCGCGCAGTTGTGCCGCCCGCTTTGCAGCTTGAAACCGATCTGCAAGCTCGCTGCCCAGCAGGTGTGGAGCGACATCGCCCAGCCAGTTGTTAGACTGGAATGCGAATGTTGAGCTGGTCTCAAGCTCGACCATCGTGCGGTAGATATCCTGGTTGTCGATGCAGGTGGTGGAGGCCTTCAGATCTGCCGCTGAGGACATGATGCAAAATGCGCAGGAAACCCGTGTCATCCCGTACCGGGTATAGGCCTCATGAAGCTCCAGGCCTCGCCGCGCAATCGCAGCCTTCACCTCATCGATCTTCCACTCGATCACCGGATTCCAGGTGAAACCTTGGGCGCCGCGCTGAGCAAGGCGTGGATCTGCCTTGGCAACGTCCGCTTTGCGGCGACCGGCGCTTTCTTCCCGGCGAATTCCGGTGACGTTGAGAATTTCCTGGCCTTTGAAACGCTTCTTGAGATAGCTGGCAATCACAGCGCTCTTCAGCTCTGAGGTGCAGAAACGCATGCTTGGAGTGCTCCAGGGCAGAATCAGCTTCGCGCACGAGAGGTTTTTATAGCGCTCAACGTTGTTGTTCCAGCGAGTCTGCCAGCGTTCCATCATCCCTCCGGCTTTACGCTCTACAACCACCACCTCCCAGCCCAGTCGTTCGCCCAGCGCGTGGCACTTGGGCAGGCTCTGCCGCCACTCCACCGATCCAAGGTCTGCGTGGATCAGTAGGCGCGCCCCGGTGTGACCGATACGGTCCAGATATTCGCTTGTGGCGATTGCGCAGGCGTCTGAGTCTTTGCCACCACTTACGCCGATGGCAACGACAGCGTTACGAGCGAGCATGTTTTCGACTTCGGGGGTTGTGGCGACGGCTGGGGATGACATTCGGCAGCTCCTGTTGCTTTGTTCATCCAGCATCTCGCGATCTGGATGAATCCCAAGCGTGGCCGCCAGCGCCTACCGCGAGCCAAGCGCTCGTCATCCACATCCTGGATGGGTAGATGCCTGTGGCGCTCGCAGCCGTAACCGTAAGCGCGAATGAGGTGATCCCGGCGCTGACGAAGTACGGCGACCGAGAGAGCACTTGGGTTCTTTCGAGCAGGTGAGACGCTATGCGTACCTACAACTCAAGGGGCTGCAGCATGACCACACAAGGCACACAACAACCAACCGAGCTGCTGGGCGAAACCTGTCTTGACGGCGGGAAATGCCATCATCGTTGCGAGCAGCGCTGTTTCCGGCGTGAATGCTGCTCTCCGTTCTCGACATACAGCGGGCCGTGGGCCTACGAACATCCAGGCACAGAGTGGGCCGAGGCTCCATCGTCTAAGGCGCGGCAGGACCAGGGTGAGTTCGAGATTGATGGCATTCAGGTGCGCCGCAACGAGGTCGGAGACTGGGAGTATCTGTGCGAGGGGCACGGCTTCGATCCAGATACCTGGAACGCGTGCATCGATATCTTTGGGCCATTCGGTGGCAGCGGGGTAGAGCGGCTGCTGAATGCCTACGCAGACCTTCTCGCTAAGCAAGCGCCAGAAGAGGTAATTGAGCCCACGGACACCCTGCCTGAGCAGAACCACGCATTCCATCGGGACGCAGGGGGATGGATCAGCGTCGCTGATCGTCTGCCTGAGCGTGACGCTGGCACGGTCTGGTGCTACGGCACATACGAAGGTCAGCATGCAGCGTGTGGGTTTGAGGGGCTGTACCGCGACGGGAAATGGTTCTGCCTGAACAACGGCGATTATATCGACGGTGGATACGGCGCTGACTACCAGGCGCAGGTAGCGTTCTGGATGCCGCTTCCATCAGAACCGAACGAGGATACCAAGGGAGCTGACGCATGAATCCGCGCATCTTGAAGAAGCTAAGCAAGCGTGTAGCGGTCCACGCGAAAGCGCTCGGCTACAGCATCGATCTGGACGGGCCGTGCGCGGCGTACCACACACCAAAGCGGGCAAGTCGAAAACCATCCCACCGCTCACGGTTCCGTCACCGGCAAGGCTCATTGCGCATGGGCGACATGCTGACACCCAAGCGCACGCCGTTCTTCTGCTGGACAGACTATGGCCCAGACGGCGGGGAAGGGGATGGCGATATCGCGTGGTCGCACGCCGTTCGGATTGTTCGGGAAGAGCTGCAAGCCAATGCGTTGGACTGGACGCATCCGTGCGTAGAGGATGGCGCTTATCCTCCCTACGTTGACGGAAAGCCGCCGAAGCTTCCACGCAATACCTGGGCCATGCTTCGCGCCATCGAGCATAAAGTGCTTGTGGAGAAGGAGCGCCAAGCCCTCAAACTGCTTCGGTATCAGCGTATGAGAGACGAATGTCGACATGCAGCAGCGAGGGAAAAATGATCTGCTTTGTTACTGATGTGAATGCTGGCGAGCCTGACATTCTAGTGGCCATCGCCAACGGCCCCTTGGAGATCTGCGATCTGCAGGGAACGCGGATTCATGCTGAGCCGGCTCCAGCATCTGGCTGGACACATGAGGCGTTGCTTGCCATAGCCGGCCTACTGAAAGACCGCACCCAGGATGGTGCAGATGCTTTCATAGCCGGCGAATGGGTAGGAAGCACGGAAGTCTGAAACTGACAACAATCGTGTCAGATAGCAGCCCAATTTCCGGGTTTCGATCTATAGCATGGCGTGAAACTACCCACGCCGTGCTCCATGAAAACCACTGCCCTCATTCTCGCTGCTTTTCCGGCTGCCATCTCACTGGTGTGCACTGCCGCACCGGCGACGTTCGACCAAGCGAAAGTTGAGCTACGCGAGCGCGTCTACTTCGACCGTAACCTTCAGGGTGACACCTACTGCGGCTGCACATGGCGCTGGGTTGGTCGCACGGGTGGACGCATCGACCCCCGGTCTTGCGGATATGAGGTTCGAGCGTTACCTGAGCGTGCGGCGCGGATCGAGTACGAGCACATAACGCCGGCCTGGTCGTTTGGTCACCAGCGCCAATGCTGGCAGAACGGCGGGCGGAAGAACTGCGTGGCGACCGATCCTGTGTTCCGCGCCATGGAGGCCGATGCACACAACCTCACCGTAGTCGTCGGTGAGGTCAACGCTGACCGATCCCATTACAACTACGCACAGCTCTCCAAAACCCCCTATCAGTACGGCGCATGCGCGACCCGCGTGGATTTCAACCAGCGTGCAGCCGAGCCTCGCGACGAAGCCAAAGGACTCGTGGCCCGCGTGCAGCTCTACATGCACGACTGGTACGGCTTGAGGATGTCCCGGCAGCAGCAGCAGCTTTTTACCGCCTGGGATCGCATGTACCCACCCAGCGACTGGGAACTCGAACGCGACCGGCGAATTACGAAGGTGATGGGGCACAGCAATCCCTATGTCACCGGCGAGCGCACCTGGACGGTGGGACAGCATCCGAGTGGCGACGGACTTGCGTCACCGGGCGTGGCCACTCATCCCTTCCAGGGGAAGAATTCCCGCTCCATTCCGCAGCACTCACAAATGACGGGCGCCACGGGAGGCAGCGTTATAGGCAACCGCAATAGCCGCGTCTATCACCTGCCGACTGGTTGCCCCAGTTATGACCTAGTGCGCGAGCACAACCGCGTTACCTTCCAGACCGCTGCACAGGCCGAACAAGCAGGCTTCCGCCTGGCTGGGAATTGCAGATAACCGAAACCTCAACGATCCGAGGGCCACATGCTCAAGATTGCCCAGCAAACCATTCACAGCAGCGACGGAGCCGCCGTCGCAACCGAGGTTCTGGCGCGCCTGCAGCTTGGCGACACCGTGCTAAGCCCACCTCGCTTCATGGCCGGCAAGTCGATGGCTTCATGGTTCGCGCTCGACATTGAGGTGCTGGACATGCTGCAGGCCAGCACGGCGCAGCTCCATTCACCGCTGCTCGTGTTCATGAACATATCGGCTGCAACACTCGACATTCGTACATTCTTCAACCTGTTCCAATCGAAACTGATGGCGCTTGATCCAGAAGTCCGTAATCGTCTGGTGATCGAAATTCCAGAGAGTTCCGGTATGCGTGGCGCTGAGCTTGTGAGGCGGCTGCGTGCGATCAAGAGCACCGGAGCCAAGGTAGCCATTGATGATTTCGGGCAGGAACACGCCAATCAAGAGCGCCTGGAGGCGTTCGATTGGGACTTCTGCAAGATCGATCTCCCGGCAATCCAGACCACGGAAAATCTGAACTGGGTTGATGCAGCAATCCGGCACTGCTATGCCAACAAGACGCACCTGATCATGGAGAAGGTCGAGTCGGTACAAGATATCGACCACCTGCTGCATCCGGTTAGGAATACTGCGTGGTTTCAGGGGTACTGTTTCTCGCGTCCTGAAGTTGTAGGGCCGACTCATGCTCTGGTGGGGCTTGAGCGATCTCGTGCTAACGCTGGGGTGTTGGCGTGGGGCTGATGCCAAAATGGTTTTGCCGGCACGAACAGCCGGGCATGACGGGCAATCTTCAGGTTACGGCCCCTATGGGCTCGCTGGTGCTCCTTTCGGACGCTGAGGGCTAGGACTACACGCCACACCCGCAGAACGACCTTGCGAGGCGTCTCCTGCGGGATTCTGGAAAGCGTAGCGGTCAGTCCCAGGCTTCATTTTGAAGTGGTTCGGCTGAATCACCACCGCCCTCAGCTTCAACAACAGGCCGCTATGCGGCGATCAAGGCCGCTACTTCCAGTGTGCCTGCGCGATTTCGCTCACCAACCACGACCAATAGCCGCAGATCGTGTCCTCATTGGCCACCGCCTCGCGCCACATTTGGCGAGTGAACATCGGATGCTCACCGGCGCCTTCGGGGTTGTACTTATCGTCAAGCTGATCGGCGCTCAGATGCGCGTCTTCATCGTAGCCAGTGTTGATCACCAGGCCCTCATGAAGCTGGCAGACGGGCATGAAGATTTCCGCCTCAGTATCCTCACACACCAGCCGCACGGTCGCCCGATCAGCCGCGAGGACCTTCCACTTCGATCCGGCCATAATCGGCTGGCCATCGCCATCTTCATAAGCAACGTCCTTCTCGGCTTTGAGAACGCACCCGAGGGGAAGCAGAGGGACATCCAGCATGCCACTGTAATCGCCGTCGCTTGGGAATGCCTGATGGCCCTCAGGGGGCGTCAGCCAGCTCTGTTTCTTGGGATCGAACACCATCAGGGTGAAATGTTCGGCTCGGTTCAGGGTGACATTCGCATTGAAGGCATTCAGCGCCGCCGTAGCCTGCTGGGAGGGGTAATCCATGACATCAACCTCAACGCCATGGACGCCTACCAGCTCGCGATCTGCCTCGTGGAGATGGATGGTGGCCTTGTTGGGCAGGACATGAACCTGAATTGAGTTAGTCGTAACCGACATGTGAAAACTCCGTTTTGTTGAAGGTGCAGCGCAATGCTGTCTCATGGGCGATTAAACCCAAGAGCAGGGAAGAGGGGGCTTAGCTGAGCAGGTGGGGAGTCACATAGCGCTCAAGATCCTGATAGGACCAAAAGTCCCAGGCCGCTTTCGCTAGTTCCTCGCAGCGGGCTTCAAGGCGAATTTGTTCCGCCTCAACCGTCATGACAACCGGATGTTCGGAGGTAATTCCTGCGCCCGTTGCATCGGGCCGATGCTCGACATACCAACCGTCCGCACGTCGAGGCTGCACGAAAGCCGACCAGCCGCTGATGATCGACAGTCGGCCGAAAGGAGAGTCCAGCCGGGCCTCGACAAGGCCGTGAGCGAAGTCCTGGTGATTGCCGGAAAATCTGCTCCTCGTGACCGACACCACTACGGGTCCGTCGATTTCGCCCTGGTGCTCCAACCAGTCCACGAAGGAGCTGAACTCAATCGACTCACTCATGGCTAAGCCGCTCGGCAACAGCCTTAGGGTTACAGCCGGCGAGACGGCGCCCGTAGATCGTGTAGTTGCGCCAACCATCGTTCAGGCACTCGGTCTGGTGCTCGATCATGTACGCCTGAATACGTTCAACGACATCAGGGTGCAACTCGAACCCGTACTGGGAACTGCTCGGCAAGATGAAGGCCAGCCAATGCTCGCTTCTGGAGCTAGGCATCACGGGCATCGGTACCGGCGTTAGTACAAGCTCAAGGCTGCAGGCGGTGACGATGGTCAAAGGCGACGGCTCGGACATCGGGGGCACTCCGGGAAGTTGGTGGTGCCCACACTACCGCTGCCTTGGTCAAACCCAAGGACTACGCCGCCTGTGCTTCGCGCTTAAAGGTGAGGGGGATATTCGGCCGCTTGCCGTCACGCCGGCCCACGAATTCGTGCATGATTTCCAGCACTGGACCGTTGATAGCCAGAACCTTCATCGCTCGCGTGCAGGCGACATACAGCAGGTTCATTTCGTCCTCGAACTGCTCAAGCGTATTTTCCGGGTTGAACGGCTCGAAGGAGAAGTCATCGCTTAGCTCCACCGCATCCCATTCCAGGCCCTTGGCTCGGTGCGCTGTACTGACCGAGATTGTGGCTTCCAGCTCGTCCTTGACTGCCGTGCGGCGAAGTTTGGCAAAGAGGTCGGGCAGGGCGTTTTTGTACTGCTCGACCACTCGTAGCGTGCGCTGCATCTCAGCATCTTGGCTCTCTGTAGCGATTTCCTCGTACAGGTCGAACGTAGGATATTCTTGCATCAGGCGCTTGTTCTTGATTTTGTCTCGCTGCTCGGCATAGAGCCAATACAGGTCTTCGATGTCCTGCAGGTGGTAGCTATCGATGCCGCCGACCCAGAAGATTTGCTCATTCTTGGCCTGTGCAATCAGGGCCGTCTCGATGACGCCGATTACGGTGCGGCAGAGAACGGTACGGTGCTCCAGGTCCTCGGGAAGGGCCTTTGTCACTCGGGTGGCCTCGCCCAGCCCTACCAGCGGCCGCGTTTCGCCCTTGAAGTGCAGGATCATGTTCGCCACCTTCGCGACGGCCGGGCCGAAGCGGAAGCTCTGGGTGAGGTAGTGCGTCTCGGCCTTGTCGAGCCAGTGAGCATCTAGCGCATCGACGGCTCCCCTGAAGCGATACAGCATCTGGTGGCCGTCACCGCACACAACAACACCCATACCGTAGCTCGCTTGGTCAGCAAGGACGCCGGCAAGCAGAGGGTTGATATCCTGCGCCTCGTCCGCCAGCACAATATCGAAACGCTTCGACAGATCCGGGCGGGTGAGCGCCCACGCCTTCAGGTACCCATCGTGGGTCTGGAGGACAGAGGTATCGCGCACATCGAGCATGCGATTCCAGAGATGATTGGCGCTGGCGACGATCTTTCCTGCGGCGCGCTTCATGCGTTCGTTCTTGAGCCTGCTCGATGGCACATGATCGATTGTGATGCTGTCATCCGCACTGGCCAGGAAGGCATTGAGCGTGTCTTGCACCGCGCGCACGAAATCCCAGCTCTGACTCGAAATCGCGCGGGCGATATCAGTCAGCCTGAGATTCCCGGTGAGCTTGTGCTGGTACTTCGCACCCATCGAACCATAAGCAAGCCCGTGTGAGGTCTTGCATGTCACATGGAGTGGGAATTTCTCTTTGGCCGTTATCTCGACACTCTTGTTGTAGCAGAGGTACAGAATGCGCTGCTGGGGATGAGCTTGGGCATACCCAACCAGTGTGGTTGTCTTGCCAGTTCCGGCGAATGCGACAAGCCTGATCAGGCGAGCAAGCGAGTTAATCGCAGGTTGTTGCTCGTGCGTGAATGGGAATGACATAGTTGATCCTCCAGGGCTGTTCAAAACTATGCCTCACCCAAAAGAAAACCCAAGCGGATACATAGGACTGATTACGCGCGAATGCGTGATTACAACTTTGTGCTTTTAAGCGCCGGGACCAGATGAGCGCAAGTGCCGCTTAGCCTTAACGATAAAATCGTACCAGTAGAACAGCACAACGATGCCACAAAGGTTTCTTACCCACTCTACAGTAGCCTTTAGCATTGGCCAATCATACCCTGCGTAAGCATGGAGTTTAGGCAGGAATGCAACACTGACGCACAACATAGCAAAGCCTATCGTTGATTTGAGGCCAATTTTTGCATCTTCTTTCAATCTTGAATTTAGTTGCTTAAACATAGTCTTTACCTTCCAAGCTGGAGACTACACTTTTATGCAACGTTCGATAGGTGGTGACAGATCCTGTTAGCGTAACCAACCAGACTAAGGCAATAAGTGCAACCGAACCAAAACCTACGTTCTGGGCGAAGTAATTGAAAACTGTCACAGCAAAAGATGCTGATGTAAAGCCGAATAGAAAGACGTGCCGCACCTGGGATCGAAGCAAGCGCTCTACCATGTGGCTATCCTCAGATTATCTTGAGCCAGCTTTTACGAGCCTGGTACTCAGTGAAAGGGTGGGAATGAACACCTTCGGGAATCTTGCCGCTGAAGCTCGGGAAATAGAAATCAGGATCGTGCAAAACAATCCCGAAAGCATCGTGTCTCTCAGCCACAACCCAGTGCCAGTTGCGAGTGGAAGAATCTAGTGATGATCCAACCGCCACGATGGCGATGTCATCAACGGCATCCCAGCTTGACCAGCGTCTGAGTTCCGACCGAACACCAAGGTGCTCCAAGCAGTGACGTAACTCGGAGAAATTTGTGGTAAAGGGTCGATTTTTTTCACCGAGGCCGCATGTGGTGAAAACACGTTTTGCTTCGCTGTAGCTCTTGCCGGCCACCATTGCGGCGCAGGCTATCCCGCATCCAAAGCGGTCACGTTGCATCACCTTCTTGACTCGGCAGGTCGCCTCCCAGTCATTCATCAAACTATCTCGCGGTTTGGTTTCGAATGTTCATAGCCGCACCTATCACGAGAATGGTCACGCCTGCGCAAACCAGAACAAGGGACAACGGCATGCCAGCCACCTCGATTCCAGCAAGCGTTTGGAAGATGCTCTCCCATTGAACACTGGGATCGGGCTGACCGAGCACAAAAAGTGTGACGCCAATGTGGATGCCCATTACGCCTGGAATGAAAGACCACCCAAAGAAATCAGCAATCGTGTGGAGCATCGTGTAGAACAAGTACAGAAATAACGCTGGCAATGCAAAGATGAAAATCAAAAACTCAACAAGTACGGACATACGGTTTACCTGACATAATTAGCTGATCGCCTTTACCTAAGAATAGTCTAAGCGGCGACTACTGGTATTTCTTCGACATCGAGCACAACAAAGCTGTTGCGTGTTCCTTCATCGCTTACAGCTATGTACTCAAACAACTCCTCTGTGATCAAGGTTTGATCTTCAGTGTCCATATAGCGCAAGAAGACATCACCTAATTCAGGTTTACCTGCAAAGAAAGCCTTCACTCTGGAACCGATAATTTCCGCCTCTGTACCGATAGTGCCAGTCGTACCGAACCGCGATTGCTCGGCTCCAGTAGCGAGATAGAACTGTTCAACAAATGACATGTTTACTGCAAGATCCAAGACAGACTCTCGGAATACTTTATCTTTTGCATAAACAGCCCGAAGATATTTGTTCAGCGCGTCATCTGCTGTAGCTGCAAATACAGACCGCGGAGGCCAATTTTTAACAGACTCGTCAGGTGAGCATATTAAGTAGCGCTTCATACGCTTCTCCTATCGAAGCTGAACGCAAATGGCTGTTGGACGGACTGGACTGTGCTCTTTAACGGCCGTATTTAACCATGCAGCCGCTGCCGCGTTGCACTTCTCCTGCGAGGAGAATCCAGGAACGTGTGTTATTGCCTGGCCACCGCTTGAACTTCCAGTCGCCAAGGACAAAATAAGTACCCAAACATTCATACAATTTCCTCAAAAACTTCAGCAGCCAATCGGAGATAAGATGCAGTAACGATCCTGCCAACCCATGTCAGCATTGATAAACCATAAGATCATCCCAGTGATGATCAAACTTGAAGCTACCCGAGTAATCCAAGGTTTACGGAGGAAATAGCCGTAGGCAAAAACGATAGGCGACAGTGCAACACACATGACGCCGATAGCCCGGAACAGGCTGAAATAGTCAGTAAGTGCGATGACACCAACGGTGATGCACAGCACCGCAGTAACTCGCAGAATGCGACCCATTGGGTCAGCGGCAATGATGCCCATGGTCGATGCCCTCGATCACTTCAGTCCGAAGTTGCGCTTCAGCTCTACGATGCGTAGGACGCGCTTTCGGTGGGCCTGGGCGGAGCCCTCATCAGCCTTAAACGCGCCGTATGCGACAGCTGCGGTGTACTGTTCGTCCTGCTTTACCAGATCCAGCAGTTCCTGAAGCTGTTCCCGCATCTCGTCGAAGATGGCCATTGTCGATTACCGTGGTTTGTTCGCTGAGGTAGGTTGATATGAGTCCAGCATGACGACACTTAGCGCAATCCCAATGCCATGCCGGCATTCTCCCATAGCCCGCATACATGGAAGGCCTGAAAGGTCACCACTTTCTGGTAAGAAAACTAGGACAATGCCAATGAGGTATTGGTAGCCCTGTATGGCCCGCACATAGCTCTCGACGCCTGCTTGCGGCAAGCACAGTCGATTAGGCGATCACCCGTGAGCTACTGCCTCCTGACTGGCAGCCCTTTGACGGAACTGGCCCGCTGATCATCAAGAGAGTTGTAGTAGACATCGACCGTGGTCCTCATGCTCTCGTGGCGCAGATCAGCCTGCAGATCTTTTGCATCACGCAGCGGTGCGTCGAAGGTTGCTGAGGTGTGGCGCAGCCAGTGCAGAGACGCATCACGGAGACTTTCGATTTCCGCCTCGTTCCAGGCGTCGTGTTTCATCCGTTCGATGGCTTGGTCAAATACTCCTTGGATGAGCAGACGAATTTGCCGATCACTCAACCCGGCGCGCCCATTGAGTGCCTGCAGAAGCGGCGTGCGCTCTCCAGGGGCAGGTGTAGCTGAGAGGCCAAGGTGGCGCCGGTATCGCGCCATGTAGGTGTTCATGTAGTCGTCACGAACGCTGATTTTGGCAGCTTTGTTGCCCTTTCCGACAACATGGAAGAACCAAATCCCCTGCCCATTGCGCCGGAAGTCACCCATTGTTGGCTCCCAGTTATCCCGGCCAACTAGATCGGACACCCGCAAGTACATTGAGAAGATGGTGGCTAGGATGAATAGGGTGCGCTCATGTGTGTCGTCTGCATCAGCCATCCTCTCGGCGGTTTCGATCACGTAGTCCCACTGCAGGGGCGTGAGCGACCGACTGCCCACCTCCCAGGTATTTCTCTGCTTGAACCGCGTCTTCTGCTTGATCGCCCGGAAAGGATTTGCCTCGGTGAAACCTTCATCATTGGCGTGCTGATAGAAGCTGCCGCAGACGGCGAAAATCTGCGCCACGGAGCCCTGAGATGGGGTGTATTTTTTTTCCTGGCAGGGCGTTCCTGAATTGAGTTTGGCGCGCTTCGGGGCGACCGCATTGAAGGGGCGCCAAGCCTCGTTGACCTGATAGACATCGCTGTCTTGGGCCTTGCGTCCGCCG
This sequence comes from Stutzerimonas stutzeri, assembly GCF_013522825.1. Classification (GTDB taxonomy): domain Bacteria; phylum Pseudomonadota; class Gammaproteobacteria; order Pseudomonadales; family Pseudomonadaceae; genus Stutzerimonas; species Stutzerimonas stutzeri_AK. Next base: position 20,315 of record NZ_JAAMQZ010000039.1, on the reverse strand, counting down.
ATACGGTTGAATCGTGACTTGACCACCGGGCCGACCCATCCAGAAGGAGGATTCAGACAGAACTCCATGAAGGCCTCGGCATCGACGCGGGTCAGATCCAGGATGGGTTTGCGGCGGATCAGCAGCGACCATAGCAGCAAGCGCTCGGCATGCGTTCTGTAGGAGTTGAACGTGGTTTCGTTGCCGGCGTAGGAGTTGAGGAAGCTGCGAACGACTTGGTAACCATCTACAGCGCGAAGCTCGGCCGGAAATGCTTGAAGGTAATCGCGAACGGCCGGTAGCTCAGCGTTGAGGTTCAGGTGATTGAGGGCCTGAAATCTCTGGTACGTCTCGAACAGTGGCGCAGGCGCGGTTTTGTTTGGGCTCGGCATAGGACATTCCAGGCGATGAAATCTGTCCTGATTCTGCTGTGCAGCGGCCTTCTGTGCAATATCCGAGTCTGGTGATTATCGGATATTGCATATCTCTATATCCACTCCCCGGCCGCTGCCACTCCACCTGAATGGCCGGCATCAGGTCAGCTTGGGTTCCCTTGGATCGTTGGTAACTTGAGTACATCTCCCGCTGCAACGAGACACCCATGCAAGCCAAAATCATCAAGCCCAAGGCTCCGCACGCGAAGCTGCGCATGCTCGATCTGATCGAGCGCGGAATCATCATTGCAATCTCGCGCCTCACGGTTGATCAAGTGGAGACAGATCACGGCTGGGTCGTGCAGACGCTTGCCATCGGGGCAACGCACGACGCGCCATCTGCCTTCCCGGTGGTCGTCATCGATCAACACGCCGACGATTGCGAGGCCATGAAGTACGCCGTATCGATCTTTGAGGCATTGAAAGCCCGAGGTTTACTCAGCTCGGATCAGGCTGCTCGGTACCGACGCGCCCTGATCACGCTCGTGCCGCAAACATCCAGGACTGAGGGTTGAATCCATGACCACCACAGATAGCCAGCCCGCACCACATGAGTTGCTTCGTGAGGAGTTCTGCGCTTTGGCCAAGGCTGTTCGCCTGAGCAACCACGGCCGGCGCTGGAATGTGGAGCTAGGCGAGCGCTATTCAGCTTTCTCGGACGCTGAAACGGCAGTGCTTGCCCTTCTTGATGTGCATCGTGCTGCCGTAAATAACGCCCTCTTCTTCAACGATCCTGTGCAGTCGGGCTCGCTCTACGGCACAACCACCCTCCCCCCGGCCCATGTGCTCGATCAATACCCGGACTTGATAGAACTGTTCCCGGATGCCGTTGCGGTATAACGCTGGCCTCTTCTCTGAGCCCGCCTATGCGGGCTTTTTTGTACCTGCCGTAAAAAATGCTTATAAGTCTTTCCACGTAAGCTTTTTAGCTCTAATCAACGCTCGCGTATGACGCAGACTTGATTTACAACGCACACCGTGTAAAGTCTCACCAAAATCACTCAAGGAATCGACATGGAAAACACCCGACCGCCCTACCCTAACTACGATGAGATCGCTTACGCGCCTCAGTTTGCCGCCGACTGCCTGGGCATCTCTCAGCGCGCCCTGCGCCTGGTCGAAGAAGAGCCAGGAATCGAAATTCGTCGGATTAGTAGCGGCTCGGTTGCGCGTCGTGTGTACTCCCCTGCTGACCTGTTCCAGATCGCAGCCATGCGCCGCAGCAAAGGGCTTACCCGGACGCTCAAGCGGCCGATGACGATCTCCACATACGTGCAGAAAGGGGGTACGGCCAAAACCACCAACTGCGTGAATTTGGCGATCTATTTGGGGTTCATGGGGCTGAAGGTCCTGATCATCGATAATGACCCGCAGAGCGATGCAACGGAGATGCTCGGCTACTATCCCGACCTCACCCCGGAAGAGCTGGAGGACCTTGGAATTCCTGCAGATCGCGGCGTAGACGGAAGCCTTGGCAACGTGCTGGGCATTCGTGGACTTTTCGCCCCCAAATCCCTCGATGAGATCATCAAAAAGCCTTTTGGTGAGTATGGGCCTCACCTCATCCCATCGGAGGAGCAGCTGGAAGAGCTGGAGATTGGCATCAACGCATCGCAGAACCACGACTACCGCTACGCCACCCTCATCTCGAAGGGGCTGAAAGGCGAGTTCCCCGGTGTGGACCTGCGCTCTTATGACGTGATTATTTTCGACAATGCCCCTACAGCATCCCTTATGACTCGCAACAGTCTTGTCGCTTGTGACTTGATTGTCTGCCCAATCAGGATGGATAAATTCTCCTCGCGCGCCCTCGCCCGCCTGGGTGACCGTCTTCGCGCTTCCCACGAGGAGTACGGTCGCACCCCGGCCGTAGCAGCCATTCCTACGATGTTTATCAAGAATCGCCCACGGGCCATGGAACACCTGGCGAAGCTGGAAGATGTTTTCCCTGGGTGCGTTACGGAATCGAAGCTGTATATGTCCGAAGACTACTCCAAGGCCCTCGAACTGGGCCTGCCGATCCTTACCTGGAAGGGTGCTTCTGACAATTCCGCTGGCGCCATGCGGTCTGTTTACAGTGAAATTCTTGATCGACTGATTGCGCTGAGCTAATCAGGTCACCACAACGGAGGTTCAGATGCCCAAGAAGGTGCGGCCTTTCGGCCAGGACCGGCCCTCGGTCGAGGAGCTGCAGCAACTGCAGAAGCAGGAGAGTGCAAGCAAGATTCCACCGGCGAGCCTTGGAGTCACGCTTGACGACATTCTCAAGGCAAAAGATCAGCAGCAGCCCGCTGATGAACATTCTGCAAGCGCTACCGCCCTCCCCCAGTATCCTAGTGCTGATGAGCATGCTGATCAGGGTGACGCGACCGTAGCTCCCCTCTCCCGCATTGTCGTCAATCCTGAGATCCAACCGCGCCTCGCGCGTACCGACGATCAGCAGGAGCGTCTTACGACCTCGATTGCTGTAGCAGGCAAGATCACCAGGCCAGTTCTGGTTAGGTTGCTGGATGACGGTAAATTGGAACTGCTTGGCGGCTATGGCAGGTACCGAGCAGCCGCAGATCTTGGCTGGATATCGGTTCCAATCCGAATCATCGAAGCTGATGACGCTGAGGCCGAAATACTCGCGGTCGCCGACAACGAAGGTCATACCGACTTAACGGACTTCGAGAAGGGCCGGCAATACGCGAAGATCCTGAGCCGAGGCAAGATCAAGAATCAAAGGGCGCTAGCTTCTAGGCTTGGTGCAAGCCTAGCGTCCGTAACCCGCTGCTTGTCATTCATGAAGCTTCCTCCCCAGGCAATTCAGTATCTCGAAACCCACCCTTCCCTGGTTGGCGGCCGAAGCATTGCTGACTTTGTAACGGCCGGCGAATCTCATCCAGATCTGGTTTTGCAGGCGCTACAGAAGATCGAAGAAGAAGGCATCAGCCAAGAGGCGGCGTTAAGGTGGATCGAGAAGACCATTAAGGACGATAGCAACAAGCAGAGATCACCTAGCTTTAGCACCTCTGAATTGACGCTGGGTAATGGACGCGCTGCATCAATGACGGTCAGGAAGAACACGATCAGCCTCAAGCTTCCTAAGGATCTGGACATGAGCGCGGCTCAGGAAGTGATCCGCAAGGCTATTGAGTCGATCCAATAGCCAGCTTTATCGAAGCACTACCTTGGCCCTGCTCATGACGGGGCCTTTTTTTTCACTGTGAAACACTGCCCGTTATTATCGACTGAGCCCTCAGCTTGAGTGGCATATCGCCACCCCCCAACATTCAACCGCCCTGCCCTGCCCTGCCCTGCCCCGCCCTGATCTGCTGCTGCCGTTGTTTCACAGTGAAACATGGCAGGCTGAGCGCAGCATGCCCGCGCCTTTGAGCGCCCACTATGTGATGCTGATTATGATGGGTCACCCAGATCTCACTCCAATCACATAGAGAGCGAGTGAGGCGACTCTATCGTCTGCGTGTTTCACCGTGAAACATGTTGATGCGCCCCTCCCCTACGCCGCGATAAACAAATAGGAATGGGCTGGTGTGAAGTCAGGAGATGAAGCCTTATCAATGTTTCACTGTGAAACATCAGCATCTGCTGGAATTCTGATGCTGCCAAATTGGATGCCGTCTGGCATAACGCCCCAAGCGTGGACGGCCAATTGCCGTATTGGCAGCGCTTTGAGCATGCGCACTCATAGTAAAGGACTTCGAGCGCCGCCGTTGCCATAGTGGCCTGCATTCGACGACGCCCGACGCGAACTATTTTTTAAAGCGACAACAAAGCTGCAGGATTCCAGCGCACATAGCTGAAAAAAAACTCCAACATGTCCTCACTCACCACAAAGAGGACAGTCATGGAAAGCGCGCTGAAATTCGATGAAGAAGCCTTCGCACCTAAGGAACGTTGCAGCGACCTAAGCCTGCCGCTGGGATTGCGGGTAGGGCAGAGCACAATGAAATCAGTCTTGGAAGATTTCATAGTCACGAGCGAACAAGGGTTCAGCTTCACGAATGGGCCAGTAGTAGAGGTCATATCGGCGAATGATCTGTACCCAGAGGTGCAGCACATTCTGCTGGCCTTCGACGAAACAAGCATCCTGGATGCGGCCTGGCTGACGCTGGATGCTTCACAGTACGAACAAATGAAAACGAACCTTTCGCAGGCCCTAGAGGTGATCAATACCAACGACCCTATAAGAGGCAGCAGGAGCGTGCTCTTCAAGCTCGAAGATGGGCAGCTGGAGCTTCATGCGCCGCTGTTCAGCCAAGAAATGACCCTTGGCTACAGCACCAGAAAGTTTCATTTAGCAAAAATGTCTAGAACGACGCTTATATATGAATAAATGAGTGAGGTGATCGGAACGAACGGCGTACTAAAATATCAATATGATGTGCCTATGTTTCTTGCATGATGGCACAATGCCAGCCGAGCATTTCGGAGGCGAACATGGAACAGCCAACCAAAACCAGCACACCAGTTTCTCATCGGGCAATCTCTCGATTCGATAGCATGCGCTTGACGGAAACCCTAACCCGTAATGACCTTATTGACGAATCCACTGCTGAGCTGTACGCAGCCGTGATGGAGCACTGGAGAAAATGCACACCCTGCGCGAAACGAGAACTCCTAGAATCCAGCTGCCGTCCCATCAGGGATAATGCCAAATTAATGCAAAAGATTTTTGATATTACCCAATCTGACATGATACGCCTGGTCTGAAAGCACCCGCGCAACAGGTGGCCTTTCAAAGCTGAGTGTCACATCAGCCAGCGTGCCGCAACTGTTGATATTGCTGACTGAGCAAGAGGTTAGCCACAATGAAGAAAAAGTCAGAGCCTAGCGTCGTGCATTCTTTCCCTTATTGGGTCGAACCGCCCGCGCCGGGACAAGATCTCCGAAGCATCGACTGGTGCGTAATGGAGGTCCTGTCTGATAAAACGCTGAGGATCGTCGAAACAAACCCCGATCCTAAGGAACTTGAGGCACTGATCACTGCCCTTGAGAAAGAGAGGGTTTGACGGGTAGATACAAACAACGAAGCACAATGAAGACCAATCAAAGGCCGCTCGACGCGGCCTTTTTTGTTGGCAGGAAACCTACCAGAATCTGGTAGGTTTAAAGCACCGGATCATGTTGATGACTGATAACGTAAGTCCATCAACTAGCCAGGCTCCGCATCATGGTCACACAGTACGAAATTCATCCTTACGCCAAGCTGTTCCCGATGATGCAAGAAGATGAATACGTCACATTCCGCTCAGATATCAGCACCAATGGCTTGCGACATCCTATCGTTCTTTTCCAGGGCAAGATTCTTGACGGTCGTAATCGTTATAGGAGCTGCTGTGATCTCGATATTGAGCCAGCGACGGAGGAGTACACAGGCGACGACGCGTTAGGCTTCGTGCTGTCGTTAAACCTCTATCGTCGGCAACTGAGCGTTGCGCAGCGAGCATTGATCGCAGCAGAGGTTTCCTCCTTGAAGTCCGCAGATGAAGAGGCGAGCATTACGATTGAGGACGCAGCAACCATTATGGGCGTTAGCCCCAGATCCATATCTTCAGCTTGCAAGGTCGTTCGCCAGGGTGTGCCCGAGCTGCTAGACGCTGTGAAGTCTGGCGAAATCAGTATTTCAGCTGCAGAAAGAATCAGTGGACTGGAAGACCAGGAACAAAAAACACTTTGCAACGATGGACCCAAAGCCATATGCAAAGCTGCGAAGCAAATGCGAGAGAAGAGCAGGCCGGCCCCCAAGGCTGCAAGTAAACCCATAACTGCACCATCGCTAATTGATGCAGCTGAATCCAATCCTGCATCCCTCGATGCATCTACTTTTGATACAAACTCCGCATCAGACGATTTGCTTCAGCCAACGATGAAGTCTCCGTCCAGCACCGAGTTGCTATTTGCACTAGCGAAGGAAGCTATGGAGCAGGGCTATGAGGCCGAGACACTGGTGGGACAGATTCTGGATGAGGTAGAACAGGGATTGGATATGCAATTACTACTGTTTACCTCCGAGGCCATGAGTCTTCTATACCCCCGCCTTAAAGCTATGTCGTTCAGGCGTTAAACCTCGCTTGGGTTGTTGCTGGTCCGTGGTTAGATGAAGCTGTACAGATAGAACGAACCGACCACACCAGTTGACTCCAAAGAGGGCGAGTAACACTCGTGAACACAAATGAACACATTTCAGCTCATACGCGGTAAATTTTGGTATGCAGGCATATTTGCTTTCGGTACGCTTGCAACCTACGGATGCCTTACTCTTGTCGGGTTTGGCTCACACGCGATCTAATTGCGCATTCCCAACATAAGGAAAGGATCGAAAATGTCTCTCATCACTGAATACCGCCAGACCGAGGAAGCTATCAAAGAGCTTCAGGCCCGATTGGAAAGCATGAACAATGATGACCGCCTGAAAAAGGAAATGGAGTTCGAAGAAAAGCTGCGCGCTCTGATGGCTGATTACAACAAGTCCCTACGGGACATCATCGCAATCCTGGACCCCGATTCCCGTCAGCGCCCAGCTGCTGCGGCGCCCAAGAAGCGTGGAGAGCGTAAGGTCAAGACCTACGTGAATCCCCACACCAACGAATCAATCTCCACCAAAGGGGGCAACCACAAAACCCTGAAAGCCTGGAAAGCCGAACACGGCAGCGATGTGGTTGAAAGCTGGGTTACCGAATGACCGTTAAGGTTAAACAAAAAAGTCAGCGCTAAGCTGGCTTTTTTGTTTCTATTCTTTTGCTGAGTTTCAGTAGATTTCAAATAACCTTATTGTGCTCGGCTACAAGCTCTTCCTCCTTGATCTCCCCGCTATCGAGCGCTACCTTTAGTGCTGCGTTAAGTTGTTTGGTCTTATGCATGTAGACCGCTGCCCCTCGACACATAGGGTTATCGCCACCGTCAGCAACGTCAGCGTGCTTGCGGCAGTTGGGGCGATAAAATAGGTCGCCTTTCATTTCAGACAGATGATGCCGGCGAATACTCAATGCTTCAGCATCACGGTTACTTTTCAGAAACGGGCACTCATTGCATATCTCTTTTACAGAGCAAATGTGCTTTAAGATGTTTTCCATACAGGCTCTCCAGTCAATGCCTAGATCGACTGTACGGCCAAGCTGCTATATCCCAAGCCATTGGGTTTCTGGTCATCTAGGATAGATTTAAGAAAAACCGGAGGGTTCCATGAATAGCTCAGTCGCACTCAATCAGAATCCAACTCTTGCCCAGATCAATCACCAGCTAATGCGCTTCAGCTTGCCAGTGATCCCGCGCGAAAAGATCCAGGTGGTTCTTGATCATGCTGATCGCGGTAAGTTGATCGCCTCGCTCAACCAGCTCGATGACCCGAACGCATTGGAATATGTCAGATCATCGCTAACAGCCGCGCAAATACTGTCGGCCAATGAGGAAGATGATCAAGGTGGTATGGATGGCCAAACTAACGATGATGACCAGGGCCGTAGCCAACGTGACGAGAACAATCTGATGAGTGATCGTGCGAAGTTCCACGTCTACGGTGGCAAAGCCGCGCTATGCTTTGAAGCCGATGTTACCCGTGGTGGGGTGCCAACCATTGCACTCGATGCTGCAAGTGCAACGGGACCGCGATCCTACAACTGGGGGCAGAAAACTCGCATTCAAATGACGCGCGCTGAGCTACCCGTGGTTGCGGCCGTACTGCTTGGCGCTCGCCAATCCTGCGAGTTCTCTTCTCACGGTGCCGATAAAACGAAAGGCTTCTCTATGGAGCGCCAGGGTACTAAGGTGTTCACGAAGGTCTTCGAGAAGGGCGGGGGTGTGAAAGCTGTACCGATTGAGGCTGCAGACGCCTTCTTTGTCACGAGCTTGTTTCTCTTGCAGATCCGTAAGATCTCTCCATGGTTGGATGCCAGTTCAGCTATCGCACTGGTTCGCTCAACAATGCACATGCAGCAGGCTACCTGATGCATGGTGCAACGCCGACCTAGCTACTTTGGCACGCTGCTGCAGATGCAGCTGCTGCTCATTGCCTGGGGCAGAGAATTAAACCCGCCATTGCCCAGCTCCGGCCTACAACCACAGTCATCTACATGACGGCCACCATTGCTCAAATGGAGGCCTCCCATGAGATGCCTATCCCAGCGTGTTTGCATTAAGCAGCCTCTTGCTGCTCTCTGGTACCCATCAAGAAATCGTTCCACTGCTGCATAAGCAGCCGGCGTTTATCGATCAACTCCGCGCGGTTGTACGCTGCTTCTACCCTGTCACTCAGACCGTGCGCCAAAGCCATTTCGCAGACCTCTCGCGGGAAATCGGTAGCGTCTGCCGCCCACGTCCTGAAGGTCGAGCGGAACCCATGCGGGACGCAATCACCGGCCTTGATCTTCTTCAGCACGCGGCCCAATGCATTCCCCGCCAAAGGGCCTGAGCCCCGACCCTTCTTAAAAACCCAGACAGGATCGAGCCCTTTCACACTGTCGAGAACTTCGATCATTGCCTCGGTGAGCGGTACCCGATGTGTTACCCCAGACTTCATGCGCTCTGCAGGGATCGTCCAGATGCGCTCTGCAAAATCGAACTCATGCCATTGGGCATTACGGACCTCACCGCTTCGGCAGGCAGTGAGAATCACCATCTCCATTGCGCGGGCAGCACTCCCATCCAGGGTGATGAGATCGCTGTATAGCCCGTGGATCTTCTGCCAAGGGTAGGCGGGGAAGGGCCGCTTACTCTTTGATTGCCTGGCCAGCAGCTTGTCGAGGTGGCCACGCCAGCGGGCCGGATTCTCGCCCTCACGCAGCCCCTTGGCTTTGGCAGCATCCAGAATCAGCTCGATGCGATTGCGGACCAGCTTTGCGGTAGCTGGAATCTGCAGCCAGATGGGTTCGAGAACAGCCAGGACGTTATCGGTGTGTACATCGCGTGGGTGCAGCATGCCGATAACATTGAATACGTGATTCTCCAGGCTCGATTCCCAATCCTGAGCATACGCCGGGCTCCAAGAGGCAGAGTGAGTCCTGACGTACTGCTTGGCTTCAGACTTGAACGTCTTTCCCGCCTTTTTGCTGGCAGCCGATTTCTGGCGAATGGCGTAGCGCTGGTCCAGCGGATTTTTCCCCTGCGAGATCGTCACTCGCTCAGCGTCGGCGGCAAGCCGGGCATCACGCAGAGAGAGGGCAGGGTAGGTACCCAACGAGATGTCGTGCCGATCCCCGTGGAATGAATATCGGAACACCCAGCTTTTCCGCCCTGTCTCCGCGATACGCAGTATCAAGCCCCGCCCATCCTGATAGGCGCCGGGTGTGGTCGTGTCCTTCACAAACTTCGGGGTCAGTTTGCTCATGGTTCGATTCCAAGGAAGGTTTCAAGTTGCGGCTTGGCCGGGTGGCTGAAGCCTGCCTGCCAGCCGGCGAGCGTGTCGGAAGATCCGTGCGCACCAACCGGGCAGCCCAGCCAGGCGCGGACAAAACCTGCACGGCGGTTGCCTGTGAACCCCTCGGACTCAGCAAACGCACCGATGGCTTCGATGACCAGGTGAGCGACTGCATCCTTTATGAACAACGGACGCTGCGATGCGCTGAGGTATATCGCGCGCACCTCCATCTCCGCGCGCACCTGGGTGAAGTCCTGATCCAAGGCCATGCTGATGGCTGCTGCGCATATGCCGTCCTCGATCACTGCACTGACGGTTGCAACTACTGATTCCATGCTGATCCTTTTATGCAAAATTCAAATCTCGGCACCGCAGGGCCAGCAGCAGGGTCAGATTTCACGCTTTGTACGCAGATAGAGTATCTGCGTACAAACGACCTGTAGAGCGCATATTTACAGCCCATTGCCCGTTCCGGCTCAATCTGTCCCACAGCCTCTCCCACATTTACACCTGATAGACGTGCCGGGCGCCGTTCGGCATCAGCTCGATCATGGTCAACCGGCCGCCCTCAAAGCAGGCGCCAGTGTCCAGGTAACAGACGTTGCCAATGGTTTTGACCTGATCGACCCGCGTGTGGCCAACGAACACCGCTTCAACACCGCGCACCAGGGAAGCGTCAAGTTGCTGGTAGCGCTTTCGGCTCCAGATAGCCTTGGAGGCGAAGTGGGCGCACACATTGTTGCCCCACTCACCACAAAGTATTTCCTCAAAGTGGGTCCAGTCGTGATGCGGGCATTCGGCATGAACTAATCCGTATTTCTTTCCGCACGGCCCAATAAACGAAAGTGCAACTGGAAGCTTATTTAAAAGCCTTGCGACCATACTTCGCTCAAGTACGTTTAATTCATAAAACCAGTCGCCACCATTATTGATATGCCCCGGCGCATCACCTTCTAAACCTGCGTCAATACACCACTGATCATGATTCCCGCGCACAGCGATGAAGCCTTGCTGGCGAGTCATCAATGCCATTCGGAGTGAGAGAGGGCCACGATCAACCAGATCGCCAGCAGAAAAAATCCTGTCAGAATCCCAGTCAAACCGCGCCATGCAGAGCAGTTCATTGAGCTTTTCAGCCTCTCCGTGAAGGTCGCCAACTACAAAGTCACGACCAACACGATTGGCACCGTACTCGTGATAAAGCCCGTTACCCGAAACAACTGGCGTCCGACCGATCATTGCTTTTCCCACTGAATGTTATTCAATGGACTCTACCTCAGGACCGTAATAACCCAAGCACCCCAAAAAAAAAGACCTGCTGAAGGCAGGTCTTGATCTACGGTACGTGCTTCCTGCGCCCTACAGCATGACGTTGTTGTGCTCGTAGTAGAACGAAAGAATCCACTTGGCGTACTTTTCTGCGTCATTAGCACAGGAGTCCAATGTTTCAAGTGCACTCTTTAGAACATTCACGCACGGGGTCAATGCAAATTGCTCAACAAGATTGGCAATGCGCGCACGAATCTGACGAATAATCATCAGCGCACTTTCTACACGCGGAACGTCTTGTGCAGTGAGCACTTCTGAAAGATTGTAGAATCTCCACAATAAAGCTCTTTGCTCTTGGGCAAGGTCCATCCAACCCCGGAGCGCCGCGTGCATTTTTACTTGGTCATTACCATCGAAGCGCAACAGCGTGTCAAAATTAATCTCTTCACTCACCAGCATACCCACCTCATATCAATTTAAACTCTAACGCCAACAATATAACAATAATCGAATTAGTCAAACCTTTATTTTACCGATTATAGTGAGCAGCTGCAGACTCCATTCGCGCCTGTGCCACAGCGCTTAACTTCGCAGTGGGCTGAGCAATCAGTCGTTCTAGCCCGATTTCTTCGCCGGTATCTTCACACCATCCATACTCATCATCTTTGATTGCCTGGATAGCTCGTGTAATTTCGGCACTCTGCGCATTCAAACGCACCAAGGTGCGATAAAGCGTGTTTCGTTCTTCTTCGATAAGGCCTTGATCTAACGCGTCCGCTGCAATGCCAAGGCCTGCCAATGCTTCTTTGGCAGCACGCGCTGAATCAGCCACTTCTCCAAGGCGAGCCCGCAGCACGCCCTCGAAGAATTCTTTCTGTGCTGGGTTCATATAGTCGCCACCCGGAACGCGATTGATAGTGAAGCTGCTCATATGTCATTTCCTTCTTTGGATATTTTTTCCTGTTTGTGTGCCCGATACATATAGATCCAAATCAGTAACTGAGTGATGATACTGACGGCATTCCAATGACTCTGTGATCTGACCGCACCATAAAGAGCGATCATCAGGTACAGCACAATTAGCCAATAAAACCATTTCATAAAGCACCGATATTTCTCTTAGCCCAATATCTGCGCCTATCCGCTGATAGGCGCGATAAGTCGTGCTCGATTACAATGATCGAGCTTTGGCGAATCCCAACTCTTAGCGCTTAGTTGCCTTGAGAAGGAGCACGCTTATAGACGTACCGGCAAATGCGTTCTCGATTGGCTGCGAAAACTCAAGGTCGAAGCCTGGAAGGAGATCCGCAGCCTTGCCGCGAGCACTCAGAGGGAGCACCGCACCAATACGCCCGCCCTGGGCTACCAGAGTGCCCGCATGCTGCAGATGCGCCTGCCAACGCCCCTCGCTATAGGGTGGGTTCATCGCGATCACAGAGAAGGCGTCACCAGCGCTCCAGGCGAGGAAATCGCCCTCGATGACCTGATGTCCCTTCTTGCGCAGGATTTCGCAGTGCAGGGGGCTGATCTCTACGCACCGGGTACGATCCTTCGGTAGTAGATCCGCAATGCCTCCTTGACCAGCCTGAGGCTCACACACGGTATCCAGCAGGCCGATATCCAGCCAATCCACCAGTTGGCGTGCTACCGCCTCGGGGGTGGGGAAGAATTGATGTGACCGCTGGTCCGGCAGGACCCCCAACGCGGCAGTTTGGTGGATCAGGTCCAGTGCATCAAAATCGAACTGCCAATACGTGATCCTGGGTTGTTCCGCGCATGGCGTCAGCACGCCGCCGAGCGCCTGCATGACGGCTCCGACCTCGGCCCGTAGATGCTTGCTGTGCTCACGGCAGGAGAAGGGCAGGGACACCGCGTTACGCACCGGAATGTAGTCGTATTCGCGACGGAAGCTTTCAGACTTAACCATCTTCTTGAAAGGCTCGATCTGGGCCAGCAGAGCCCCTACCGCATTTGAAAATGGCCGATCAAACAGTGGCCTGTTCTTGGATGTGCCTGTAGGTGCCCGCTTCGGCCGCTTGCGGAACGATTCAGGTATGGCTGCAGGGTGCAGATAAGCAAGGATGCTATTGAGCCGATACGCCATCTCAGGATGCACATCCAGGTGAGCTGTGCCCACCTTGAACGCCTTGACCCGAAATGCGCCGGCGTCAGCTTCGATCCACTCTCCAGACGCCGCGCGAGCGGTCTGCAGTAGTCGTCCCGTTGAAGATCGGCAGGGATCGTCGCGACCCATGAATTTCGCGATCACCATCCGCAGGTCGTGGATATACCCCTCGCGATCATGCGACGTGCTTCCCCACTCGTTGAACACGCCACTCATGATCATGCGCTTGGAGAATCCCTCTGGAACATTCGTTACGTGCTGACGCGATAGTCCCTTGAATATTCCATCTACCCGCTCAGCCAAGAACTCGGCTCTCCGAGCCTGCAAAGAAGTTATCGTGCTCCGAAGATTGTCGATATTAAAATCCGGCATATCACGTTCTGGGTTCTGGCCCTTTACATAATTATGGTCACGCCAAGCGTTCAGGATTTCATTCCACTGATTACGGCGCTCCTGCGGCATATAGTCCATCAGGTCCGTTTCCCGCAGCGCTTTATCCCAGTATGTGGCTTCCAGCTCAAACAGGGCGCCTTGGAGTTGAAATATCTCGGAGAACGAGTTTGTGTGACGAAGACTTGCCGAGTGGCCATACTTGTCTTTGCTGTTCCCATTGAAAAAGTAGTGCATAACACCCGAGACATTCTCTTGGGTGTAGATAGCATGCACTTCCACTATCTTTTTCTTGGTTGTCTCGTAAGCAGAGACAAGGGAGGAGAATCGGTCGAAAGCGACCGGAGCATAAAACGTATCAATAATATCGGCAGGGATTACTTCTGGCTCAGTTGCGGGTATGTTGTTCAACATGGTCATCACCTATAAGGGAATGACCAAATTGTCCCGCGCGACCTGAAATACCCAAACCAGCGCTACCTAACTTTCGGGCTCAGCAATGATATCGTTCATATCTTGCTCAAGATCCTCAGGCGGAAAACTCCCATTCTGGAACTGGAGTGTCATTTGATCGAGCAATCTAAAGTTGAATTTAATTGCCTTAACTGTCCGATGCTCTTTTATTAACTCGTAGTCCAGTTCCATGCTGCATTTATTGCGCAGCTCTTTAACTGAAGCATCGATTACACGACTGCGAAGATTACTAAAGCGCTCATAGGCCTCGCCGAGCTGGAGGCGCCGACGCAGCTCCTCAACTGTGATGTAAAGCCATCCTTTCGACTTGTACTGCATCAGCATCTCAAAGAGTCGAAAGCTATAGGTTGATTCGATGCCGGAAACACGCCAAAGGTCGTAGGACGTGTAATGGCCGATCAGCCTGGAGAGATATGGCTTAACGGTCGTGGAGAAAAGAAGCTCTACCCGGCCTTCGCCTTTGACATAGGTGCAGCGCTCGACCCAGCGAACCTCGTGGATCGCCCGGCCTTTGCCAGTCCCGGTGATGGAGGTGATCTTGGCGTTGAACAGCTGCTTGGCGGCATCCTGGAGCTGGGTGTAGGCATCGCTCTTGTTGACCGTGTACCGGCTCATGAAGTCGTGCGCGGTGACTACGATCCCGTTGGGCATGGGCTTACGCGAATCGATCTTGGCGATGGCCAACAGGATCAGCCGCTGCTCAGCCACGGACAAGCGATAGGACGCGCCCACCAGATCGTTGTGCTTGGAGACAACGTGAGGCGAAATCATCGTTTCATTGCTGGTGTCGCTGTCTGGCTCTGTGGCGACGCTATCAGTCGTGATGATGTCTCCCATGCCTCAATCCCGGTCAAAAGTCATTCAGGGTGTTGAGCATAAAGGCCTTTCCCGGAAACCCCAACCGACCATCCAGCAGATATCTCGCACGGTGCGGGCAGGTAATGGAATCTGTAGTCACGACAGCTCGATACGGGCCATCTTCTCGACCTGGAATCTGTAGTCATGAGGTTTTCCTGAGGTCATTTCAGCATGGAATCTGTAGTCATAAGGCCACGCCGCCTTGGTTGGGAGCATGGAATTTGTAGTCATGAGACGTTCCGGCCCGATCACTTTGCATGGAATCTGTAGTCATGACGCCGAGAGGGGGGAGGTTTTCCACCTGGAATCTGTAGTCATGAAGCCTGGAATTTGTAGTCATGAGGGCTCCAAAGCCGGGGTTATGACATGGAATCTGTAGTCATGAGCCCGTTCGGAGCGCTGTTTAACATGGAATTTGTAGTCATGACGCCGCACCCATCGACCGATCTGCGGCTCAAAATCGTGACATTGATCATGCTCACAGCATGGAATTTGTAGCTGTGAGGCCAGCGGGACAATCGGAAGTAGTTCAAGGTTCCGATAAAAGGAAAACTGTTTGCAGATCAATGATTTAGCGGCCTTCAGAGGTGCCGGAAGCCTAAACCTACAACAAAAGCGTAAGATTGAGCCTTACAAATTGGTTGTTTTGTTGTAGCCCTGAACTCGCCCCTTCAACCCGCGTTCGCACCTGCCTGTGGATAGCGCATGGAATCTGTAGCACGAAGCATGGAATCCGTAGTCATGAGGACTGGAATCTGTAGGCATGAGACATGGAATCTGTAGTCATGAAGGTGGGAATCTGTAGTCATGACCCCTCTGAAACCCGCATGGTAGAAGGGCTGGAGCGTTCCGATAAAGCTTTTAAAAACAAGCCATAAAACAAGAAAAAAAGATTTAAAAGGGCAGGTGGTTGTGGACAAGGTGGGATCGAGCCCCGTCGTGGGACATGATCCCACGACGCCGACCACCTGCGGACCAACTTTGCCAGCTAGCAGCGACAGGGCATCCCTACCAGGGGAAGAGCGGACCTTGGCTGCTCGCACCTCTGATCTGGTAACTATGGAGCACGCAAATTTGCGAGCAACGAATGCTGCTTTGCATGCAGGTACCCAGTGAAATCAGAGTCCCAGACCCAAACCGAGTAGGGCGATCAGAACAGCGCCAACTGACCGCACATCGGAGCGATGTCCATCCACGTTTCACCGTCAACCTTGAAGCCGAACGCCATCAGTGCGGCAGCGCAAGCTTCACCGGACACAAACCCTGCCGCTTCGGAGGACTCCGCGGTTGCCAGCAGCACCTGACCGCAGACATGTGAGGGGAAGACACCGACATACATCATGTGTCCGCCATACGCCTGCCAGCTCGCCACGTATGGCCGCTGCCCACTAACACGCTCAATGTTCATCTCGGTGCTTCCTGGTTCGGCAATCGGATCAAATCCACACGTTTAGGATCTTCCCCGCCATCTGGGAAGAACAGGTTGAACTCAACGATGGCAGTGATCCCTTCCAAGCGCAGCTGGACAGTGGTCTGCCAATGGTCCGTTTGTTCACCGGACCAAGGCGCAACCTCAACAAGCTCTTTTCCTTGGAAGCATCCCCGCAGCACCAGGGAGGCGGCACTGGTACGCCGCCCGAGCAAATGAAATCTTTCAAGGGCCACTGGCACTACCACTCGTAGGTCTTCAGGACATCAACGGAATCCCAGTCCCGATCCAGGCGCACCCAGCCATCGAGCCCCTGACGCTTGAGCCACTGGCGAATATCAGCGGCACACTGCGGCAGCTCGGCTTCCAGCCCCTCTTGCTCCAAGAAGCGAATGAACATGCCAGCGCCGTAATTGGCGACGATGGCCCAGCTACAAGCGTCCGGCTTTTCGCTCAGCTCTTGAGCAGTAGCTTGGTCCAGGTGCGCAGTCGAGATAACGGGCATGGCCATCATGTCAAATCGGCCTTCAGTGATACGGACGCGGTGAGAGTGATCTTCGAGAGTGGCGGGCGTGTCACCAGTGACCAGGCCCTTGCCTGTGATATCGCAAACGATCTGCTCAAGATTGGCGTACAGCTCGCCGCGTTGCATGGCGATCCCAGTGGCCTCCTCATCACCACCATTCGGGTTGACGGTGCCGCTGAAGATCAATGAAAAGTTGAGGGGTTGCATACGGATGTCCTCGCTGTTTGGATGCTTCCAGGCTATCGCTGACCCGATGAAACCCAAGCTGAGCCGGCGCGCCTTTGCTTAGCTACCGGCAGCGAGGGCCGTACATGCCTACAAAGCCCAGAAGAAAATTTCTCCTGGAGCCGGAGCTATGCAGGCCGCTCACTCGGGTTATTGATCAAGTGCTCGAACAGCACACGCGCGGAAAAACGTTCCAGTTCGGCGGGTGTAATGGGGGAGGGGTTACCAGCTGCACCTGGCTTCAAAATGCGCGCGCCCTGAGCGGTATGCCAATCGAAGACCATGAAGTGCAGCGACAGGCCACCTTGAAGCTTTGGCAAAGCCTTGAGCGTCTGGGTATGGCTGGCATACAAAGCCAAAGCCAGAGCCAGATCACGAGAGGATGTCCGATCCCGCCTTTCAGGGCACAACGCATCGTAATGAGCCAAGGCGCCTCCAAGGACACCAACAGGACTCAGGCCGGCAGCGTGTTTCAGCATTTCGCCCGAGCACATAGCGCGATACCCCTCGGGTGTAAGCTGAGCAACTAGCCGCGAGCCCTGCGGAATGCTGTAGGAATAGAGCCAGAAGCCTCCAGAAGACGTTTCATCCTCCTGACCGGCGTCCAGCACCCATCCAGCGTTCTCAATTTGGGCCGCAAATTTGCGACCGCGTGCTTTTCCAAGCTCGTCCATCTCAGTGACTCCGCTGTGATTATTTGCGGGACCAATCCCCGCGAGAACAGGCTTGCATGGAGTCGGAGAAACCCAAGGCGAGCAATCACTGGTATCCCCAGGAGAAAAACTCGTTTCAGGATTCAGGGTGCCGCACTAGAATACTGTCCATATGTACAGTATTGGTTTCGCATGATGATCCAGCTCACTGCCAAGCTCTCGCCCAATGCCTCTCGTCAACCACTCCCCCTGGCTGGGCCTGTGAGCTGCGGGTTCCCCTCGCCAGCGGCCGACTACGCGGTACCGGATCTATCGCTCGATGAGCTGGTGGGTATCAGGCCGACCGGCTCGATTTTCCTCTTTCGCGCGTCAGGGGACTCGATGCTCGGGACGGGCATCCGCGACGGCGACATCCTGGTGGTGGATAAGGCGAAGGAGGCCAAGGTCGGCGATGTGGTGCTGGCCATCATCGGATGCGAGTTCACCGTCAAGGAGCTGGCCAAGGATGAACAAGGCAATTTCTCCCTCGTGGCCACGAACCCGGCGTATCCGCCGATTGTGCTGGGCGAGGCAGAAACCTTGGAGGTTTGGGGGGTGTGCATCTGGGTGTTGCGCCAGATGGGCGCCGCCAGATGAGTTGCGGGGTGTTGGGTTTATGCGGGATTATGCAAAAATGAATAATTATTCAGAATCGCATAAAGGTGCATATTCATGACCATCAAGGATCGTCTGCACTTCCCCCGGCTCGCGCTGGCCGAGTCCATTTTGCTGGGCTTCGAGAACAACATCCAGACTGCCACGACCATTTTCGCTCCGCGTCGAAAAGGCAAAACCACGTTCGTGCGCAACGATCTGATTCCAATGGCCAGAGACAAGGGGTTTCTCGTAGCGACCGCTGACCTATGGCTGGACAAGGATCACCCGGAGCGGGTTATCGCGCGAGCGTTGCAGGAGGCCATTCATGGTACCGGCTTTGTCCGGCGCACCTTGCTACGGTTTACGAGGCCCGGTCAGGTGATAAGTGGCGTGAACGCCGGTGCCGGCGCGGACGGAGTGACCGTTGGCCTCGATCTAGCCGATGACGCGGGCCTTGTCCTACCCGAGCTTTTCGAGCGATTCAGCCAGCTTGGCAAAGGCAAAGCCCTGCTGATCATCGACGAGGTTCAGCACCTCGCCACGCGCAAGGAATTCGAGACGTTCACCGCCACGCTGCGCACGCTTCTGCAGGGCGCGCAAGGTAAGGTCTATGCCGTGTTTACCGGCTCTTCTCAGCATGGTCTGGCGCGCATGTTCCGGCGCAGCAAAGCCCCTTTCTACCAGTACGGTTCCGAGGTCAGTTTCCCTGAGCTGGGTATGGAGTTCGCGCAGCACCTTGCCGCCTTGTATCTCGAAGCCACCGGCCGAACCTGGGAAGCCGCCGAGGCGTTCTCGTTGTATGTGCGGCGGGGAATGATGCCCAAGCATTTGCGCGAGATTTACAACCTGAGCCTGACGCAAAACCTGCCCGTAGTTGAGGCGGATAAAATCGTCTGGGCTTCCATGCTGGACGAAGGCCAGTTTGCCACCCTGATCGAGAGCTTGGCTCCGCTGGATCAGGCATTGCTTGTGGGCATTCTCACTGGCGAATCCTTGTTCTCGGCTGAATACCGCAAGAGGCTCGGTGATGAACTCCCCAGCGGAATAGCGCCTACGACGACTCAGGTGCAGTCAGCGCTCAAACGCCTGCAGCGAGCCGAACTGATCGGTAACCTCGACCACGGCAGTTGGAGCATTGAGGACGGCGCCTTGCAAAGCTACCTGCGGCGGGTTTTGCTGGACGATGACCAAGACTGACCCCGCTGGCTGGCTGCCATGACTATCGCCTTGATCGACGCAAACGCCTTCTACTGCTCGGCGCAGATCCTGTTCGAGCCGTGGCTGCGTGACTCTGCCGTGGTGGTCGCCAGCAACGGAGATGGATGTGTGGTCAGCCGTAATGACCAAGCCAAGGCGCTCGGCATAAAAATGGGCCAGCCGGTGTTCGAGCTGCGCTGTGTATTCCAGTGATGCTGCCCACCGGTTCCAGTGATTGTGACCCGCCCGTGCTGGAGGTTCTGCCTAGCCATTCCAGTGGTTGTGATCCACTGCGCCGACGATCCTGCCCCATCCCTAAGGCATGTAGGTGCGTAATTGCACGGACTTGACCACCTTATTGCATCCGTACTGACCACTCATTTGCATTGCACTTGACCAGGCGGTTGCATTCGATTTGACTACCGATTTGCATCGGGTTTGACCCGCACGCTTAGTAACCATGATCGGCTGAGAGCTGGCCATTGCTGCCGGTGGCGACAGGCAGAAATCGGCCGATTCTGTTGAAAAAGTAGGTTTAGCGGCGGCCTGCCGATCAGGTGTGCCTGCTGTCGAAGTGACTGCAAGCCACTTCAGGTTGCCTTTCGGCGTTTCGCTGAGCGTCCTTGCTCAGGCCTGAGGGTTAATTTGAAGGTTTCTGCTCTCAGCAGGCGTACCTATCCCGTGAGCGGTGGCCCTTGAGGCAAAAGCTTGGCCATGCGTCGCAGGTTCTGCACCGCCGCCGCCAAAGTGAATTCGTCAGTG
>NZ_JAAMQZ010000038.1 GCF_013522825.1 Stutzerimonas stutzeri | reverse complement strand
ATCCGATTTCAAACAATCCAGCCAAAACAAGATAGATCCAACCCATTGCGATTCTCCTTCAAATTTTTCATATCCGGCATACATACTCCGGCATGACCACCAGCTTAGAACTTCGGCGGCTCTTTAGGCGTGGTGTGGGGCACATCGCCATCTTCGTAAAAGCGCTTTCGCGTAGCCTCGGCAACCCGGTTACATAGTTGGTCGCCCAGCATTGGTCGATCCAACTTGCATTGCTTGCGCAACTCTTTCAGACGCTCAGGATTGAGCGCTAATTCATCGACTGTCGGAAGGTTGGCTTTATCTGGTTTCCCAGATGGGCTGCAGGCTGCCAATGTCGAGGAAAGCAATATGAGAGCAATCTTCTTCATGGTTAATTTTCTTTGGGAGATTGTGTGATGGTTTACCGCCGACCTTTGGCATCTGGAGATTTGATCGAATGAACGCGTTCCATGAAGCGAGTCAGCATTTCTGACGGCTCGCTGGCCGGCCGTAGTAGATAGGTCGTGAGCATTGGCGAACGTCCAGTCAGCGGCCGTGCGACCACCCCCTGTTCCCTGCTGGCTGTGATATGCGCGCCTCCTGTGAGGCCTAGTGCAAGTCCCGCCGAAACCAGGACCATCATTAGATCGCTGGAAGTCACGCGTTCGGCAATCAGTGGCTCTATGTCCACGCGACGTAGCCCCCGTTCAACTTGCCGAGCATGGCCCTCACACGCCACCGCGTCGCAGAGCACCAGCGGATACCGCAACAGCTCTTCTAGGGGAATCTGTTTGTGGGATAGCAAGGGGTGCCGTGCGGGCACAGCTACCATCAGAGGGTCACTCCACACCGGCACGGCGATGATGCCTTCGCCGACTTCATCCGATTGAGCGAAGCCGAGATCGTACAGTTCGCCACACAATCCCTTGATTTGCTGTGCCAAAGGCACCTCGAAGAAGCGAACTTCCACTTCCGGCTCTTCCTGCCGGCAGAGCGCCAACAACGCAGGCAGGCGCGATGGCGTGATTCCATCAGACAATGCAATACGGAGCTGGCAATGAAAGCCATTGGCTGCGGCGTTCACACTGTCGCGCGCCTGCTGCAAAGCTGCGAAGACACGCGGCACGCTCTCAAAGAAGAGCCTGCCCGCACGAGTCAAGCGGGTGCTCCGAGTGGTTCTCGCAAATAGCGCTACGCCCAACTCTTCCTCAAGTTCCTTGATGGCGCGCGACAGCGGCGATGTCTCTATGTGGAGGCGCTCTGCGGCTCGGGCAAAGTGCAGCTCCTCTGCCACCGCCAGAAAGTAGCGCAGGTGTCGAATTTCCATGTTCGCATTCCTCATCACTCAGGCCTCACCACCTTCGCCTTGCGTCACGCTATTTAGCTAGCCTTCGCAAGCTGCTCCAGCATGTTTCTGCGATCAAACAGGAGAGCCGGATAATGCTTTTGCCAGGACGCCCCATTGCATGGCTGTCTCGGCCCGCGTGCGGATCAGCGAAGCCTGCGCTGACAGCACCCCGGCCTCAGCCTCGGCCACCACCGTGGCGTCCACTTGTCCCGCCTCGAACAGACGTCGGCTGCGATCGAGCTGACGCTCCGCGACTGCGACACCCTCGGCCTGATGCTCCAGTGCTGCGTGCTGCGTATGCCAACCGAGATATGCGTTCTCTACGTCCTGCAAAGCACTCAACAAAGTGCGCTCGAACTCCGCATGGGCAGCTCGGCTGCGCGCCTCTCCGGTCTCGATGCCGGCACGGATCGCGCCACCATCGAAGATCGGCAACGACACCCCGGCCCCAAGTGAAAAAATGTTTCCAGTGATGCGGGTTCCCACACTCTCTACGCGCTGCCGTCCGCCGCTCAGGTCCAACACCAGCCTGGGGAAGCGTTCGCCTTCGGCTGCGTTCCAGCGCGCGGTTTCGGCGGCGAACTTCGCTTCGGCGGCGCGCACGTCGGGCCGCTCACTCAGCAGGTCCGCAGGTATGCGTGTCGGTGTCCAGTCCGGGACGGCGAGCGACGCAAGAGTTGGGGAAGCTGCAGGCGCTCCGGGCGTTTGTCCCACTAGTACATCGAGTGCATGCGTCGCCTCGCCGCGCGCACGCCGCAGTTGCTCTTGCTCCACGCGCAGTGCGACGACGCCGGCGCGGGTACGCTCGATGTCGAAGCCGGTAGCTTGTCCGGCCTCGAACTTCCGTTGCATCAGCAAGACGAGTCGTTCTGCGGATGCCAGCCGCGCCGCGGCTAGCGCTTCGAGCTCACTGGCTTGGCGCTGCTGCACAGCCGCCGACACTGTTTCAAACGCGACCTGCCACCGCGTGGCAACCCACGCTTGTTCGGCTGCCACCGCATCCAGGCGCGCACCTTCTGCTGCCTGCGAAAGCCGTCCCGACAGGTCTGCCTCCCACGATGCGGACAACGTGGCGCGGCCATCATTGCCGATTGCAACGTTCTCTGAATAGTCGCGTCCTCGAGTTGCCTGCGTGCCCGCGGACAACGAGGGGAGCAGGGAGGCCCGTGCTCGCCGCGTGGCGGCCGATGCCTCGTCCACGCGCGCTCGCGCAATCGTCAGTTCGGTATTGCGCTCCAGCGCCGCCCGGACCAAGGCATTGAGGTGCGGATCGCCGTAGGCCGTCCACCAATCGACGGGAAGAGTACGGCGGGACGATTTGTCCAAGATGCCTTCACCTCCCTCTTCATTTGAGAAATGGGCCGGTACATCCAGGCGAGGTGGATCGGCAGAGTGCGGGGCATGGCTGCAGGCCGCAAGAAGCAGTAGCGGAGAAATCATGGCAATGAGGCGATAGCGTTCAAGAATTTGAGACATGGCAGCTCCTTGCGTTCCGAAAAAGTCTTGACGGACTGTTGTATGGCTTCTACTATACCGTCTGGACTGTATATGACTCAAGCTTTTTTGGAGCACGACCATGCCGCCCCGCGCGAAAACAAAGTTGCCCCCCCCGTCCACTGCCCATAGCAGCGCCGATGCGCAGCCCGGCCTCCAGCAAGGAGCCCAGCGAACTCGCGACCGCATCCTGCAGGCCGCCCGCGAACTGGTACTGGAGGAAGGTGCCAGTCGCTTGACACTGGACGCCGTCGTTGTGCGGGCCGGGTTGAGCAAAGGGGCGTTTCTCTATCACTTCAAGACCAAACGCGATTTGTTCGTGACACTGATCGACGAGATGATCCGGGCGGACGACGCGGTACAAGCCAATCACGAGCGCAGGTTTGCCGGAGATCCGGACCCCTGGCTGTCGAGCCAGGTGGAAGCGATGCCCGACGACGAGATGCAGAAGATGGGCGCAGCGCTGCTCGCGGCAGCTGCGGAAGATCCAACACTTCTCGACCCACTGCGCGAGTGGTACCGCGTGCAGTACGAACGCGTGCGTCGATCCCCGCGTGGCACCGAGACCGCGGCACTCATCATGCTGGCATTGGATGGCGCCCTGTTCGCCGATCTTCTGGGTTTGCCAATACTCGCACCCGCAGAGCGGCGGCATTTCTTTCGGGCGCTCCAGGATCTCGCCTCGGGCCATCTCGAACTTGTCCCGGCAAAAGGACGCACATGAGTCGCGTCCGTAGCGGTGTCATGACCGCGTGCGCACCGCGCTCCTTGGCGGTTGCTTGCACACTATCCATTTCGACTCTGCTCTCAGGGTGCGGAAACTCGCAATCCACCGTATCCGAGCCTCCGCGCGCAGTGAAGCTCGCCGCCGCGCAGTCGGATCTCCCGCATAGCTCTCGCATCGAATTGACTGGCTCGGCGCGAGCAACCGAGCGCAGCATCCTAGGATTTGAAACAGGAGGACGGATCGCCAAGTTGAACGTCGACGTGGGTGAACGGTTCTCCCGCGGCCAAGTCCTGGCAGAACTTGATGCGCAACCTGACCGGCTTCGCGTGACACAAGCGCAAGCATCCCTGGCGGCCGCCGAAGCCGGCCTGATGGATCGACGTGTACAGACAGATCAACAGCGCCGGTTGCTCGAAAGCGAAGTCATCTCCCCTGCTGCGTTCGAGAGCGCGAAGGCGCAGCTAGCGGTCGCAGAGGGTCAAGCGCGCACTGCCAAGGCGGCGCTTGGCCTGGCCGAACGAGCACAACGTGGCACGATGATCGTCGCTCCTTTCGATGGTGTCGTGGCGGAAAAGCTGGCTTTGGCGTTCACCGACATTGCTGCTGGTGCGCCGGTATTTCAGGTCGACGGCGTGCGCAGTGGCACTGAGATCATCGCGAACGCGTCTACTACACAGGCACCTCACATAGATGTCGGCCAACGCGCAGAACTGAGCTGGAGCGGAGCCGAACAACCAATCCGAGCGGTGGTACGTCGTGTCGGTCTGCGCGCCGAAAATGGCTCGCTCCTACCCGTGGTGCTAGTGCCTGAAGATAACGCGCAAGCGCGCGCACTTCGGCCAGGTATTCCCGTACAGGTCGTGCTCGACGCACCTGCGGCAACCTCCAAGACCTCTCGGCCCGAGACTGTATCCATACCTTATGCCTCGCTGGTGCTCGGCACGAAGCCGGGCGAGGCTTCCGTCTTCGTCTACACCCCTGAAGATAAGAAGGTGCACCGTCGCGCGGTGCGCTTCACGCCGGTACAGGAAGGAGACAGCGCGCGCGTCCTCGCTGGACTCAAGCCCGGCGAGACGGTGGTTGCCGCCGGAGGAGGATGGCTCACCGATGGACAGCCAGTGACACCACTGGAAGCCACCACTCAATTGACCAAGCGCTAACGCGATCCACCAGGTTACTTCATCATGAAGATCACCGAGATGGCGCTGCGCGCCAGTCGACTTACCTACTTTGTAGCGCTCATCATTTTCGTCGCCGGCATCGCGACCTTCCTGAATTTTCCTTCTCAGGAGGAGCCGACTGTCACGGTCCGCGATGCGATGGTCACGGCGTTGAACCCGGGGCTGCCCGCCGAACGCGTTGAGCAACTCATTGCCCGGCCGATCGAGGAGCGCTTGCGCGAACTGGCAGAGGTCAAGCGCGTGACGAGCACCGTGCGCGCAGGCAGCGCCATGATCCAGGTCACGATCTGGGACCGCTACACCGACTTGGCACCGATCTGGCAGCGCGTCCGGGCCAAGGTCGCCGATTCGAAGGATGCCTTACCACAGAGCACAATGGGGCCTTTCGTCGACGAAGACTTCGGCCGCGTCGCGGTTGCCTCGATTGCGGTCACTGCACCAGGTTACTCCATGAGCGAGATGCGCGTCGCGCTCAAGCAGATGCGCGACCGCCTGTACACCGTGCCTGGTATTGAGCGCATCACTTTCTACGGCCTGCAGGAAGAGCGCGTCTATCTCGAATTCGATCGGCCTAGGCTCGCGCGATTGGAGCTGACACCACAGGGGGTGATCGACCAACTCGTCAAACAGAACGTCGTCGCTTCGGGTGGACAAATTGTTGTCGGCGGCATCAATGCAACCTTGGCGGTCAGTGGCGAAGTGCGTGACGCTCCCTCCCTGCGAGCAATGCCGATCGCGCTGCCACGACCGCAAAGTAGTACGGCGCCCGTGCCGACGATCGCATTGGGTGAACTGGCGCAGGTGAGTGTGCGGCCAGCCGATCCGCCGGAATCTGCTGCCATCTACAAAGGCCAGCCCGCTGTCGTCATGGCGGTTTCGATGGCCTCCGGTCAGAACGTGGAGCAGTTCGGAAAAGCGCTCAAAGCACGGGTTGCAGACCAGGAGAAGCTGCTGCCGGCGGGTTTCGATCTGTCATACGTCACTTTCCAGGCCGATGTCGTCAAGCACGAGATGGGCAAAATGAACCACGTCATGATGGAGACGATCATCGTCGTCCTCGGTGTCGTCGTGCTATTTCTCGGTTGGCGCACCGGGATCATCGTGGGCATGATCGTGCCGTTGACGATCCTCAGTGCACTCATCGTCATGCGCGCGATGAACATCGAGCTTCAGAACGTCTCGATGGGCGCCATCATCATTGCGCTCGGCTTGTTGGTGGACAACGGCATTGTGATTGCCGAAGACATCGAACGCCGCCTGGCCGGTGGCGAAGATCGTAAGCATGCCTGCCTCGAGGCGGGCCGCACGCTCGCCATTCCGCTGCTCACGTCCTCGCTCGTGATCGTGATCGTGTTCTCGCCGTTCTTTTTTGGCCAGAACGCCACGAGCGAGTATCTGCACAATCTCGTGGTCGTGCTGGCACTGACGTTGTTCGCTTCGTGGCTGCTGTGCCTGACTGTCACGCCCCTATTGTGCTACCACTTCGCCAAACCCCACCACAAGCAGGAGCAGGGCGACGCCTATGACACCCGCTTCTACCGTGGCTACCGGCGCGTACTGGAGTGGGTGCTCCACCATAAGGCGGTCTATGTAGCGTCGATGATCGCGGCGCTTGCCATTGCGCTGTATGGCTTCACCACCCTGCCGTACGATTTCATGCCCAAGTCCGACCGGCTTCAGTTCCAGATTCCGGTGCAGCTCGCCCCCGGTACCGACTCGCGCGAAACGCTCGCCCGCGTGAAGCAGATCAGTGGTTGGCTGGGCGACACGAACATCAATCCAGAAGTCTCCGATCACATCGGCTACGTCGCCGATGGTGGCCCGCGCTTCATCCTTAGCCTGAATCCACCACTGCCGGCATCGAACATCGCGTACTTCGTTGTCACATTGAAGCCGAAGAGCGACATCGACGCCGTCCTCGCCCGCACCCGCAGCTACTTTGCGCAAGCACATGGCGACGTGCGCGCCGAGCCCAAGCGTTTCTCACTCGGTGCGACCGAGTCAGGGACTGCCATTTATCGCGTCAGCGGTCCGGATGAGGAGGTATTGTTGGGGGCCGCGTCCAAAATCGAAGCAGCGCTGCGCAAGCTGCCCGGCACCATCAACGTCAAGAACGATTGGGATACGCGCGTTGGCCGCATCGACGTACGGGTCGACCAGGACCGCGCGCGTCGGGCGGGCGTGACGACTGAAGACATCGCTGGCGGGCTGGATGTCCGCTACAGCGGCAGATCGATCTCGGTTATTCGCGACGGTGACACCTCCGTCCCGATCGTCCTGCGCAGTATCGTAAGCGAGCGTCGCAGCACGGCAGACGTAGGCGCGACGCTCATCTATCCCACCAACGGCGGTCCAGCGGTGACGCTGGCTCAGGTCGCAGACGTATCGCTCGCGAGCGAGCCCTCGGTCATCCAACGGCGCAATCTCATCCGCACGATCACCGTGCAAGGACAGAACACCTCTTACACCGCCCAGGAGATCATCAACCGCCTGGCGCCTAGCGTCGCTGCCCTGGACCTGCCCGCGGGCTACTCGGTTGAACTTGGCGGCGAGATCGAGGAAGCCGCCGAATCGAACGCCGCGCTGTCGACCTACATGCCCCTCGCATTTCTGGCGATGCTGATGCTGTTCGTATGGCAGTTCAATTCTTTCCGCAAGCTCGGTGTGATCCTCGCGACGATCCCTTTCACGCTTATCGGCGTGGTATTGGCTCTGAAGCTGACCGGCACACCTTTCAGCTTCATGGCGACCTTCGGCGTACTGGCCCTGTTCGGGATCATTGTCAACAACGCCGTGCTCTTGCTGGAACGCATCGACCAGGGGCTAGCGGAAGGCCTGCCACGCCATGAAGCCTTGGTTGGGGCCGCGATACAACGGCTTCGTCCAATCGTGATGACCAAGGTCACCTGCATTTCGGGACTGGTGCCACTCATGCTCTTCTCCGGACCATTATGGAAAGGGATGGCGATCGCGATGATCGGTGGGCTGGCACTCGGAACGCTGGTGACGTTGGGCTTGATTCCGCTGCTTTACGAAGTCCTGTTTGGAATCAAGCGAATTGGGCCGTGGAACCTGAGTGCCGCCACCGCGCATGGAGATCGCTCATGAGTCTCTTGCGAGCCGCCGCGTGCTGCGCATTCTCAGAATTCGTATGCACCCACGCTTCATGCGTATGTCTCGCTAGGCTTATGCGATTCAGCACCCATCCGCTGATCTGGAAATCCTGGTCGATTGTCATTGCCGCAGGGGTTCTAGGAGCGGGCTATCCACTGGGCCTGCGGGCCATCACGGCGGGCGGTCCGATGCGCTGGGTCGGCCTCTGTGTGGCAGTGACGTGCATGGCGGCCAGCGGCGCACTTTTGTGGTTCGCGCTCAAGCGGATTCCGATCAGCGCGGCCTCTGCAGCCTGGGCAGGAATCGGGCTACTTGGAAACTTGGGCGTCGGCGCCCTCCTACTAGGCGATGTCGCATCGGTAACGCGCTGGTCTGGCACCGCCCTCATCGCAGCAGGCATTGCCTGTCTTAGTTTCGTTTGATCAAGGAGACCCATTATGAAGAGCAAAACTGCATTGATCCGCGGCGGCATCTTTTTTTGCGTAGCAGGCGCGCTCTCTGGATGCGCGACCAACAGCATGACGCGCTCCGGATTTCTCGGCGACTACGAGAAGTTATCGCCGACACGATACGAGAACGTACTGATGTACCGCGCAGCGGGATTCGAGCCCAAGCGTTATGCCGCTGTCGTGGTGGAAGAAGCGCAGATCAAGACCGCCTCGGGTCGCATCGATGGGCTCGATGACGCGCAGCAGCGCGAAGTGCTAGACCATGTGACGAGCGAACTGAAACGCCAGGAAGGCAAAAGTCCCGCCCCCCCAGGTGGCGCGGGACAGGTTCGGGTGCGTGTAGCGGTCACCGAACTGCAGACACCGAATCGGGCAGTCAATGCAATGACGACCCTGCTGGTTGGACCCGTGACGACGGGTGGTGCCAGCCTAGAGTTCGAAGCAGTCGATTTAAGGACGGGACGCCGGGTTGCTGCCGCCAGTTGCTTCGAGCGCGGCAACGTCATTAAAGAGTTCGCCGGTTCGTACACATTGCTGGGTCATGCCAAAGCGGCGATCACGAACTGCATCGAGCGCATCGACAGCGCTTGGCGGGACACGCAGCCATGAGCAACGCTTCACAGGCTTGGCTCCGGCAGGATGCCATGGTCGGCGGTGATCACAAATGGCTGGCGGGTGGCGACTGGACGATAGAGCACTACGCCAGTCTGGCAAAATCCGTGTCCGCCGCCCGCATCAGTCATGCCGAGGGGTACGCCACTCCCTTACTCGACTGGACGCAAGTCCAGAGACTGGACACCGCCGGCGCGGCTCTGCTGGTGGAAATTCTCGGGCCAGACTCGATACTCGACCGGCCGGAGGCAGCTCCAAATCTGTCCTCGGATCGCCTCGCCCTAATGAGAGCGCTGGCCGCCGCTGCTACCGATCAGCAGAAGACGGAGAAAGCAGCGGTGAGCGGGAATCCTCTGCTCCGCGGTCTGGGACGCATAGGCCTGACCTTGGAACAGGGCTGTCGTGCGTGTCTTGGTCTGGCCGGGTTCGTGGGCCAGATCATCGAAACATGGAGCCGTACCGTTCGTCACCCGCGTCGCTGGCGCGCGACCTCGGTGATCGCTCAAATCCAGCGATCAGCGGTGGACGCCATTCCCATCGTGGCGCTACTGAGCTTCATGGTAGGAATGGTGGTGGCGTTCCTGGGAGCAACGGTGCTGGCCAACTTCGGTGCGAGCATCTTCTCGGTGCATCTGGTCGCCTTCTCGTTCATGCGCGAGTTCGGAGTGCTGCTCCCGGCCATATTGATTGCAGGCCGTACCGCAAGCGCGTACACCGCCCAAATCGGTTCGATGAAGGCAAATGAAGAGATCGATGCGCTTCGCTCCAACGCGCTCGACCCCATCGAGTTACTGGTGCTGCCACGCGTGCTGGCGCTTCTTGTGTCCTTGCCACTGCTCACCTTAGTAGGCATCTTGGCTGGCATTGCGGGCGGCGCCACCGTATGCGCACTGAGCTTGGAAATTCCTCCCGCACAGTTCCTTGCCATCGTGCAGGAAAAAATCGAGGTGCGCCATTTTCTTGTCGGAATGAGCAAGTCCCCGCTCTTCGCGGTGATGATCGCCGCTATCGGCTGCCATGAAGGGTTCAAGGTCGCCGGTAGCGCTGAGTCGGTAGGCGACCACACGACGTCTAGTGTCGTGCAATCAATCTTCATGGTGATCCTGATAGACGCCATCGCTGCACTGTTCTTCATGGAGATGGGCTGGTGAGCGCGGTGAAGCAAGACACCGACAACGGTGTGCGACACGCTATTGAAGTGCGCGGCCTGGACAACAGGTTTGGAACCCAGCAGGTCCATCAGGACCTAGACCTGGACGTGCGGCGCGGGGAAATCCTTGGCGTGGTGGGAGGGTCAGGCACCGGGAAATCCGTGCTCTTGCGTAGCGTCGTCGGGCTGCAGAAGCCGCATTCGGGCGTGGTCCGTATCGGGGGGCGCGACCTACTGCGAGCCCAATGGCTTGCGCGCGCGCGTATGGAGCGAAGGTTCGGCATTCTGTTCCAGAAGGGCGCGTTGTATTCATCGCTGACCGTCTTGGAGAACGTCGCTCTTCCTTTGATCGAGCATGTCGGTCTGGCGCGGCCTCTTGCCGAGCGTTTGGCAAGAAGCAAGCTGGGCTTGGTGGGGTTGCCTGCCGGAGCGGGAGACAAGTATCCGGCCTCGTTGTCCGGAGGCATGGTGAAACGAGCAGCACTGGCGAGAGCCTTGGCGCTTGATGCGAACATCCTGTTTCTTGACGAACCCACCGCAGGACTGGATCCAATCGGGGCTGCATCTTTCGACCAATTGATTCTGACCCTGCGCAATGCACTGGGCCTCACGGTGTTTCTGGTAACCCACGACCTCGATACGCTGTACACCATATGCGACCGTGTCGCGGTCCTGGCGAACCAGAAGGTACTCATCAACGACGGCATCGAGGCAGTCGAGCGCTTCAAGCACCCGTGGATACAGGAATACTTTCACGGCCCCCGTGGCCGTGCGGCCGCACAGGCCACTGGTGCTTCCAGCCAAGAGACGCAGCCATGAAACCCCTCCGCATCTGCATCATTCTTCCGTCGCGCACGCATTGGGCTGGGCGCACGCAATATTTAAACTCTGAGAACGAGGTGGTCTGATCATGGAACCACGTGCCCATCATGTATTCATTGGTCTGTTCGTCGTGCTGCTCGGTGCGATTGGTATTGGCTTCGCGCTTTGGCTCAGCGACACACGTTCCGACCACGATTACCAGTATTACCGGATTATGTTCGATGAGCCAGTGACCGGGCTTACGCCCGGCAGCCAGGTTCAGTACAGCGGAATCACGATTGGCGAAGTCGTTGCACTTTCTCTTTCACCGCGAGACCCAAGGCGGGCGATAGCGCGCGTACGCATCAATGCCACCATCCCGGTCCGGCAGGATACCCGCGCTGAATTGGTCATCACGGGAATTACCGGCAACGCGGTGATCGAGTTGAGCGACGGTGGGCCAAACGTGCCATTGCTGGATCGGAGAGAGGACGAGGAACCGTTGATCCTCGCACCACGTTCGGCGATGGCATCCCTGGTCTCCGGTGAGGGGAACAGCATGACGACACTCAACGGCATCTTGCTGCGCACGCAGGAGTTACTGTCGAAGGAGAATTTGGCTCTTGTGCACCGCAGTCTGGTGAATCTTGAACAGACCACGGGCGCGGTCGCTGACCAGAGGGCCGAGATCGCGACGTTAATCAGCAATCTGACCGAAGCAAGCAGAGAATCGACAGCTGCCGTGCGCCAAGCAAATAGCACTCTTCGCGATGCCAACCTGCTACTAAATAACGATGGTAAGCAAATCATGGTGAACACGCGTGATGCAACGGCATCCCTCGAACGCGCCGCTTTCAGGGTTGAGACGCTACTGCAAAACAATCAGGAATCGCTGAACCAGGGCTTGGCCGCCACAGGTCCTGCCATGCACGAACTCCAGCAGGCGCTGGCCAATCTAAACACCGTGCTGCGCCGACTGGATCGCAATCCGGCGCAATACCTGCTCGGTGGAGAGAACATTGAGGAAACCAAGCCGTGAACACTTCCGCCAGGATGATTCCCGTCGCTGCCGTGACTATGACGCTAGTACTCGGCTTGTCCGCGTGCAGTGTGCTTCCCAAAGCAGCTCCAATGGTCACCTACAAATTGCCCGACTATCACATCGCCCAGGCGGAGAGTACGCCGCGCGCCGTTCCGGGACCCGG
Source organism: Stutzerimonas stutzeri (assembly GCF_013522825.1). GTDB lineage: Bacteria > Pseudomonadota > Gammaproteobacteria > Pseudomonadales > Pseudomonadaceae > Stutzerimonas > Stutzerimonas stutzeri_AK. The sequence continues at coordinate 31,815 of NZ_JAAMQZ010000038.1, read as the reverse complement.
GGCGCTGCGCGTCTACGCCCCTGAGAGTAGTCGCGTCCTGGATTCGGAGCGGCTGTTCATTGCGCAGCCCGATGGTCGCTTGTCGGCTTGGCAAGGAGTGCGTTGGGCCGACCCCGCACCGGTGCTGCTGCGTGACCGAATCGTCGAAGCCTTCATGCGCGATGGGCGGTCGACTTCCGTGATTACCGATAGCACCCCAATGAGCGCCGATATGGAGTTGCGCAGTACGCTGCGGGCGTTCCAGCTCGAATACCGCGGCACTGAAGCGATCGCCGCGGTTCGGCTCGATGTGCAACTGGTCGATCCGGCCAAACGGACTGCTATTGCCAGTAGACGCTTCGAAGCAATCCAAGCCACAGGCAGCAAGCGAGAGGCCGATGTGGTGAGCGCGTTCGGTGTCGCCACGGATATATTGGCCGGGCAGATCGTTGAATGGGCAGTTCAGGTCGGGGCAGCGCGTTTGCGAGTTGCACCGGAATTGGCAAGCAACCATGCACCCACAGCGTCGTCGATAAGCACAGACTAGTCGTCTTAACGGAGCACAGAAGCTAGGGCCAAAACGCTGCTCGACACCTTAACTCGGTACGACAGCCTACGGCCCCGATCCAATCCCAGGACCTCTTTGCCGTCCAACCTCCCATGACACACCGCCGCCGCGTACAGTCGCGGCGATCTGCTGCCCCAGTCGTGGCTCGATTATCGGCCGCCAAGGCACCAGACTGAATCCCATGCCGTCATCGAGCAGCGCATAGCGACCGCTGGCGAGCATGACCGAGCGCCGGTAGATGCCGGCTACGCGCTGCCCGTCTGTGACGTGCCGATGCTCCAATCCGCTATCGGCGGCAATGTGCTGGGCGGCCTGCGCCAGCTCCCGATTGCGCAGCGTTTCCAGCAGATTCCGGGAGAGAATCAGCCGCTGCCCGCGCCGCTGGGCCAGCCCCTGTTCTTCGAGGAAGTCGGCGCGCTGCTGCAAGGCTTGCCTAGCATCGCCGCCAAAGCCCAGGTCGCCCAGTCCCTTGCCGCCGCCGATCAACTGCTGATCCAGCCAGGTCGCGCCGATGACGCGGGCCTGCCGTTCAATCGGCAGATGCGATTTCAGTTCGACCGCCACGCCGCCCAGCCGCTGCGCGTCGTACTGGCGGCCACGCTCGGCCAAGTCGTCCGGCACCTTCCATAACCCCTCGGCCACGCGCTCCACGATGCCGGCCCGCCGTAGGGCTTCCAGCCGGCGGATATGGGCCGCCACAGCCTCTTGCGGGTCGCGGCCGGGCTTGGCTCGGCCTTGCTCGATCGCCAGGTGGTGATCGGTGCGGTACAGGCCATTGCTCGCCAGCGTGGCGATGTTCTTGTCGGCCGCCCGCACCTCGGCGGAACCGCGTACCTCCACCACCGCGCCGATGGGATAGTTCGCCAGCTCGTCGCGGGCGTCCAACGCGACGTAGTGGGCTTTGCCGTCCAACCCGTCGATGACCAGATAGCCGCGGTCGTGCAGCTCGTCGGCCAGACCCTTAGCAGCCACGCGACCGACGATAGTGCGGCCGTCGTCGCCCGGCTCGAACACCGCCAGCTCGCGAGGCTTGCCGCTCATGGCCCGCTGCATCGTTCGGATGATGTCGCCACGCTCGCCCAGGGCACGCAAGGTCTTCTCCGCGTCCGCATGGACGGCCCAGGTGCCGGGCTGCACCTCGTCGGCCAGGCCCAGGCGCTGCAAGTGTTGCAGGCGGCCGATCAGCAGCAGGCGCTGGCGTTGCAGCCGGGGTTCGTTGAAGCGTTCGATCTGCACCCGGCCATCCTCGCCGGCCTCGCGCTGCAACGTGCGGTCGAGGCTCGTCCACCGCTCTTGCTCCACCTCGCGCTGCAAGGTCTGCTGGATCTCCAGTTCGGTGCGCGGCCCCAGCCATTCCGTCGCCAGCTCGGCGGCGCGATGGCGGAAGCCGTGGGCGATGTAGTCGCCCGCGATGATGAGGTCTTTGCCGGTATCGTCGCGTCCGCGCACGATCAGGTGCGTGTGCGGGTTGTCGGTGTTCCAGTGATCGACCGCCACCCAATCCAGCCGCGTCCCCAGGTCGGCCTCCATCCGGTTCATCAGGTGCCGGGTGTAGGTGCGCAGGTCGTCCAGCTCCGCACTGTCTTCAGGTGAGACGATGAAGCGGAAATGATGTCGGTCGTCCTGGCAGCGTTCCTTGAAGGCATCGAGGTCGGCTTCGTCGGTCTGCGGCCCGTAGGCACGGCCCGGCTCGCCGTTCCGGCCGGCACCGTCGCGCTCGATGTAGCGCAGGTGCTTGGCGAGCGACTGCGGACTGGCGTTGCGCTGGTTGACCAGCAGCGTCTTGATGGTCACGCGCCGTGACATAGGGGTCAGCTTTGCGCCTGCGAAGCGCGCCGCCGTATGGCCGCGTCCAAGCCGTGAGCCGGGCCGCTGGCCGGCGTGCTGGCCGCTCCCGCCAGCGGTAGGACGGCGCACCGCCGACTTGCCGCCGCTGGCCTTGCCAGCCTGCTTGAGCACCTTGGAAACGAAGCTCTGGCCCTGGCCTTTGCCTCGGTTCTTCGGCGCGCCAGGGCGCACCCAGAAATCATGGTCGCCGCGGTCGGTCATGGCTGTGCTCCCTGCAAGCTCCGGCGTGTCCGAGCGTGCGAAGCACGCGGACATGCCTGCATCGGCGCGTGCCTCGCGCCCCACGCGGCACGGCGGCGAAGCCGCGCCGTGCCGCGCCACCCCCACGTGCAGACTGGCTTTGCGGGCGGCAGAGTGCCGAACCCTTTTGTCTTGCCTTCCGCCTTTGCCCCTCGCTCCCGCTCCGGGCATCGGCGGCCCGGCGGCGCTGCTGCACGAGCAGCCAGCCCGCCGGCGAACACGCCAATGGCCGCAGGCCAGGCGCGTTCGAGGCAAGACGCCTGCACGTTGGGCGGCTGCGCCGAAGGCAGCGCGAAGTGCGGTGCGAATGCACCCGCACTGCACGCGCGACGACACGGCGACGAACAGTAGAACGACATGCCCGATGGCACGATGAGAGGCGCGGCAAAGTGCAGCGAATCGGCGGCCATCATGGACGTGTCTCCAGCCAGATCGGATGCGCAACGCCGATCACGGCGAACGCGCTGACCGGCCCGAAATAGCGGCTGTCGAACGACGCCGGGTTGGTCGCGCTCAACAGGAACAGTTCGCCCGGTTGGAGACGGCGGCAAAGCTGCAAGGATGGCAGCGGCCGGCCCAGCCGGTCGGCAGGCAGGGCGGCGGCCACCGGCACGCCGTCGATGCGAACCTGGCCGGCGACGATGCAAACGTGTTGTGGCGCGACTGCGCCCACACGTTTGAGCAGCGGAACGCGGGTCGGCAGGTAGCCGCGCTGCGCAGCCAGCATGGCGGCCCTGTCGGGCAGCGGCATCAGCACGATGCTGTCCACGGACAGCGGACGTGGCCGCGAGGCGGTGCGCGGGTCGAACGGTTCGATGCGATACCAACCGACCGCCACGCTGTCGGACGGGTTGTAGGCCATTCGCGGCAGGGGCTGCACGAACGCCGCCCAGGCCAGCGCAGCGAGGCCGACGGTGGCGAAGCCTGCCAGCACGAGGCGAGCGCGCAGGCGCGAGCGAGGATGCGGCACGGGGCCGGTCGTGGAAATCGTGGTCATGGCAATGCCCTCCCGGCCAGCCAGGCGGCGTGCCGTTCTGCGGTGTATGTGGGTAGCGCCGAGCGCGCTGCGAGCCGGTTCGCGAGCGTGCGCCAGTACGCGGGCGATGTGTCTGCGGCTGCGATGCCCAGCGCCTCGATGCCGTCGATGCGTTCCAGCACGGCGCGCACGTTGGCATCGCCTTCGGCGTGCAGCAGCAGACGCGCGCCCGGCTGCACGCCGGGGATGCGCTGCACGGCGTCCAGCGGCGTGGCGGTCTGCATCACCATGAGCTGCCAGCGGATCGTGCCGTAGTCGTTGGCCTGCCAACGGATGCGGCACAGAACCGCGTTCGGCAGGAACACGGCGCAGCGCCGCCAGCGGTCGAGCTGGAGCGTGCGCGCCGGTTCGCCGAAGCGCAGGTAGAGCTTGAAGCGCGGTTCGATGTAGGCCAGCGCCACGCGCGTCAGCGGCACGTTGCCGGCCTGGCCGGCGAGTGTCGAAGGCGCCGGCGGCGGCGCAGCCGTGGGCGCACTTGCTTTGGGGGTGTGGGCGGTCGAAGCGGATGCGTTCACGGCGTGCCCTCCGGGGGAAACTCCCGCTCCAGCAGGTCGCGCAGCAGTTCGGCTACGGTCACGCCTCGCGTGAAGGCCGACACCTTGATGCGCGCCCGCATGGCGGGCGTGATGTCGAGCGTCAGTCGAGCGGTGTAGAGGTCGCCTTTCTGCACGGCATCTGCGTCGCCCTGGCGAATCCACGCTTCGGCGTGCGGATTCGCTGGGGGACGCGCACCGATGCCGACGCGCTTGCTGCGTGGTGGTGGCTTCCCAGTCATGTCGGCCACCGCAGCAGTTCGTCGGTGAGCGCGGCGATCTCGCGGGCAGCGGCGCTGTCGGGCGCGGTTTCGCGGGCGAGCCGGCCAGCGGCTACGCTGTCGGCAAAGACGATGCGCTGGTGGATCTCCGAGCGCAGCGCGGGCAGCGGCTGTTCGGCCAGCGATTGCCGTGCCTCCCTGCCGATGATGGTGGTGCTGACGCGCCGGTTGATGACGAAGGCCGCGCGCAGCGCTGGCCGGAACACCTGTGCTTCGCGGATCAGTGCGACCATCTCGGCAGAAGCCCATACGTCGTAGGGGCTGGGCTGCACGGGGATCAGCACGCGCTCGGCCGCCAGCAGCGCGGAACGCGCGAGGGCGGCGATGCGCGGCGGGCCGTCGATGATGATGTGATCGGCCCGCCTGGCGAGTTCTGGCGCTTCCTGATGCAGCGTTTCGCGGGCAAGGCCCACGGCGCTGAACAGACGGGGCAGGCCCTGCTGGCTACGCCGCTGCGTCCAGTCGAGCGATGACCCCTGCGGGTCGGCATCCAGCAGGATGACATGCAGGCCGCGCATCGCCAGTTCGCCGGCGATGTGCGTGGCGAGCGTGGTCTTGCCGACGCCGCCTTTCTGGTTGAGAAACGCGAAGATCATGGCGCGGCCCTCCGAGCTGGAAAGCCGGCCTGGCCGTGCCGTTTCGTGGTTGTCCACCGAAACGGCGCGCTTCTACTAAAAGTTATGTATTTCTTGTTAGGTAAGTTAGAGGGAACGCAAACCCGCGCCGTTGTTGGCTTTCCGGCGTTTTCGTACTCCTGATAGCACGAGGGTCGTACTCCTGATAGCACGATACCCGGTACTCCTGATAGCACGAGGCCGTCCACAGGTTCTCCCGCAGTTATCCCCGTGCCGCGTGCGGCACGGGCCGGAAGGTCAGCAGCTCGGTGTTGTCGTCCGGCATCCGCTCGATGCCGAGGACGTAGCCGGGCAACGACTGCCGCGCCACCAGGGCGCGCACGTCGTAGGCGAAGTCCGAGAAGCGGGCCGCGCTGCCGGATTTGCGGTACAGGTGTCGGAAGTCGAATTGCCAGCCGTGCTCCTGCCGCCCGCCATGCTTGCGCACCAGGCGGTACAGCCAGCGTTCGATACCGCCCTTCAAGCGGAAATAGGCCGGGTCGATGGTCAGCACCAGGGCGGCGTCGAGCACGCCGGCATAGAACCAGTCCGGCAAGATCAGCTCGATGCCCAGCGGGGTGCCGCTGGCGTCGGCGAGTTCCTTCCACTCGTTGATCCACGAGAAGCGATGCAAGCGCCTTCCCGTGGTTTCGCGGATGGACGTGGCCACCGTGGTCGATTGCAGCCGGTCGAGGGCGGCCTTCAGGCGCTGGTAGTCGTTGAGGGACGTGCCGCGCCCGATGAAGCGCAAAATCTCGTAAGGCGTGGCGCGTATCCAGCGCGACGGGCGCAGGCCCGCGTCGCGCGCCTCCACGATCTGCGAGGCGGCCCATATCAGCACGTCGGCATCCCATATCGTTGCGATGCCGTGCTCCTGCGTGCCTTCCACGCGAATGGTGACGTTCCCGCTGCGGAAGTCGATCGGCGCCGTGCGCCGCGACTTGGCAAGCGAGAAGAACGGAAAGGCCATCAAGTCCTGGGAATCGCGTGGCGCCATGTCGCCCGGCAGCGCGCGGAACAGATCGAGCTGTTCGCGCTGCGGCAAGGCTTGCCCTGGCGGGCTGGACATGGCGAAGGCCACCCACGCGCCGACGATCAGCGGCCATCACGGTAGTCGCCCGCGTGGCGCTCGGCGTATTCGGGATCGGACGTGGCCTCGTAGCTGCGCTGGTCGGCCCAGGCATCGAGGTCGGACACCGCGTACATGACGCGGCGGCCGAACTTGCGGAACTTGGGGCCGCCGCCGATCACCCGCTGCTTCTCCAGCGTGCGCGGCGACAGCCGCAGGTAGTCGGCGGCTTCGTCGTTTGTCAGGTAGCGTTGAGGCTGCGAGGTCGCAGTGACGGCAGCGGCGGCAGGCCGCGAGGGAGCAGGTCGCATGGGATGTACCTCCATCAAGCCCGGCCACACCACGCGGCCGGATAGAGGCACTCTCAAGAAAGCAAGGCTTCTTGCTAAGGGACGATTCGCACGGGTCGAGAAACGTCCCCCCTAATGCGACGGGAACATTGGAAGCTGCGCTAGTCGGCGGTAGCCGCCGTGCATCAGCTCATCGCCGCGGCGTACCAGCCGCCGTACGCGGGCACGCAATGCACTGTCTTTGTGCCAGTCGGCCGCGACGGCATCCGCGCCGAACAGACCTTCGCCCACCTCGCGCAAGGAGGCTCCCGCGAGGGTCGCGTCGAGCGCTTGCAAGGTATGCAGTTCCAGCAGCGCGGCGGGCGTGGGGCGGGAGCGGGCTGTTGCCACAGGCGTGGCCACGGTTGCGGCAGATAGCGCATCCAGCTTCGCAGCGAGCGTGCGGTAGCGCGCACAGGGCGTGGCGCAGGCGCGTGTGGCGTAGAGATAGGCCGAACCATCTTCCAGGTCGGGTGCGAGTGCCAGCCGAACGCAGCAGCCTGGCCAATGCGATACGAGCACCAGGCGCTTGCCGTCGTGGGTCAGTTGCTTGCGCCCAGGAATGCGCCAGAACTCGAAGGTATGCGCATCGGGTGGTGGGTCGGCGTCGGGGTATAGCTGCACCACGGCATCGTGATCGGGGAACCAAGCAGGATGTGCGTCGCGCGCATCCAGGCCGGGATCTTCCAGCAGGCGCAGGCCCCAGGCCTGCGCCGCATCAGGCTTGCGACGCCGGCGTAGCCAGTCGCGCCGGTAGCTTGGATTCCTGCGCAAATACTCCCAAGCCAGCGCTGGGCCATCGAGGTGCAGCGTGTAGAGATACGCGGCCGTGGGATACCAGTGTTGGCTGCTGCGGTCAGTCATGGCGAAACCTCCCTGTTTCTGGGAACGTCGCCACAATTCCGCTGTGCGGGAGCTATCGAATCGCCATCAAGTGGTCATCAAACTCGGGTTACGCTTTAACTGCTGGTGTCAAGACAGATTCGCTCCAGTGCATTGCCGAAATCGTCTAAATGCGACGACTGCACCGCCCGGAAATGGGGTGCAGCATTGAACACCGTGCCGAATCTCGCGCCTGGCATCATGACTGTTTTGGTCAGGAGCGCACCACCCTGGTGCAAGCATGCGGATCAAGACTTGCCAGGTCTTGGCTAAGACCGAAATAGTCACAATGCGATACTTTTTGCCTGGTCGCGCTGGAATGCGTCAATCGGTGATCGAACCGTTTTCCTGAGCCAGTCGAACGTATTCCGACAGCGGCCGCGTCGGCTGGAAATACCGATCTCGTATCACGGGCTGCTTGAGCGGCCCGACGATGGACGCCAGATCGGACAGCTTCACCGTCGCCAGGGCAGGCATCCCGATCCCGAGGTCGATCAGGCCGTAGGCCGTATCGCCATCGGTCGGATCGAGCGCGGCCAATAGCCAGGTCGCATGTGCGTCCGGTGTGAACAGGCGCACCACGGGCAGCGGGTCACATTCCTGGCCTGCGGCGCGGGTGAGGCCGTGGGCCAGTAGGTGCACCCGGTCTTCCTCGGTGACAAGCGTGGTCAAGGCCGCGCCCCTTCCACGAACACACGCAATCGCCGAGGCGCATCTGTGCCTGCGGACGGATGCACGTATGCGCAAGCGCACGAAGCCGCAAAAGCGGAGAGGCACGAAGGCGTATTGGTGGAAGTCAGGAAAGACACGGATGCGGTTCCCTGGGTCTGAGGAAATCCGCAGATGCGGATCTCCGTAAAAGCACGGAAAAGGAAAACATCACCACCAAATGAACACTATAGATTGTAGTCCTATAGGGCGCAATGGGCTGTCATCTTGGTTTTTTGGGGAAACCATAGGTGGCAGCGAAGAACTCATTGGCAGCGGCGATTCGGACGGTAAGGAAGGCGCGTGGTTTGAGCCAGGAAGCGTTCTCCAACGTGTCCAGTCGCACCTACATGAGCACGCTGGAGCGCGACCTGAAAAGCCCAACCATCCAGAAGCTGGCCGATCTGTGCGAGGTCATGGAAGTGCATCCGCTCACGCTGCTCACATTGGCTTATGCCGGTGACAGCACCCGCGAAGCTGATGAATTGCTGGCACAGGTGCGCCAGGAACTCAGGGCGATATTGGAAGAGCCCGACACGCCTTAGCGCGTTGGCGTGTGGTACTGAATTGCAGCAAGCGGAGCGCGCAGCGCCGCAGGCGCGAAGGCGTGAGGGATTGAAGCCGGATGGCCGTGACGGCTTGCCGGCACGGGGCGAAGCCCGAAAGCCCGGCGGCGCTTACAGCGCCGACACGCCACACACCGCTCGTTGACACGGATTGCGAGCCACAAGGCACGCATGCAGGCCCGCCGTGACGGGCGTATCCAGCACGCGGCAGCAGCAGAAATCCTGCGCGTGCGGTGCTGCGATCAGCAGCATCGCGCCCCGCCGCAGTGGGCGGGACGCGGTAAGCGGCTGTCAGGCCGCCTTCGGCTTGTTGCGCGACCAGATCAGGTCGTGCGTGCCGTCCTCGTTCTCGATCAGGCGGGCATAGACCGTCGCCGGGAACGAAGGGTCGTCGATGGATACGGACAGGTATTCCCGCCCGGCCTCGCTGGTCTTCTTCCACGCTGCGCCGACTTCGTGGCCAGCCGCTTGCAGGTGGAAGTCGGGGGCGTTCTCGGTGTCGCCCTTGTCGTTGGGAACCAGCTTGACCTTGACGTTGAGCGTCAGGGTGCGAAGCGTGCCGGTGAAGCCGTCTTTCTCTGCGGTGAAGGTGCCGATGTTAGCCATGATGTTTCTCCTTTCGGGTTGAACAAGGTCGCGCCAGTGCGTCCTTGTTGTGATCCGGCCGGCGGGGGATGGGCTGGTCGCACCGCACAGCGGTCGCAACAACGTGGAGAACCTGGAAGCGAAAAGAATTTGTCCCGCGAGGAATGCGCGCAGCGCAGGGGAAATTGTTTTCGCTGCAAGGTTGCGGCCATCAAGCACAAGGCGCAGCCGCGCCACCGCCAGGATTCACAACAAGACAAGGACGCACAGGCCGCCCGCTCCCGAATGGAGACGTGGCCAACTCGGCATCCCCGCGTGACGGCTGCACCGGCTTGCGCCCTGACGCGGGCCAGGTCAATGCCCCGACGACAAGGCCAGAGCGCCCCTGCCGCAGCTCACGGCCACATACTGAGGCGTGGTGTGGAAGCTCCATAGAAGCGAGGCTGGGCGGCGTGTCGGTGAACCGTCTTTCGTGACGTACAGACAACGAACCGCCAGCGTCGGGGACGGCACGCTTTCGTGCAACCTGCCGCAGCAAGCCGGGGCGTAGCCACACCAGCCCCGCCCATTGCGGCGGGGCTCGGTCGAATCGTTGGCGGCGCGATGCGCCGCCACACTTGCTGGCTTCGTGGATTTCGCGCACGAGCGCCCTTGTGCGTGGCCCCATCGCCGCCTGTCCGAAGGCGGCGATGGGGCGTTTTGGCTTTGAGCAGTGAAACCGGGCGCGGCCACCGCCGCGCCCGGAGTTTTCGACCACCGGCCCCAAGGCGGCACGGCTTGGGGCCGGTGCGGCTCGTTATTCCTTGGTTTCGATGATCCACCACACGGCGCGCGGCAAGGCGCGGCCCGTGAGGGGATGCAGATCGGTCAGGTCGGCGCGGGCCGTCCAGCCACGCGGCGGACGGTAGCCGCGCACGTCGCCGTCGCCGTGCCAGCGGCGGGCGCGCACCGTGCCGGAGGCATAGGTCGCAGCTATGCGGGGGCGGTTTGCGGGTTGGTGGGTCATGGCAGGCATCCTCAACATGAAGCGCCCCGGCCGGAACCGGGGCGCTATCTACGGTGCGAAGTCACGCGGCCAAAGCCTCGGCCTGCGGCTGGTCATCCGCCACGGCGGCCACTTCTTCCTGTGCTTCGGCTTCGCCATCCGCCGGCGCGTCCTGCCCGGTCTGCTGCGGGCCTTCGGAGCGGAAGATGGCGGGCATCCAGCCGGTGCCAGCGGCCAGCCGTTCGGCTTCGCTGGCAATGTCGCCCTTCTTCAACTTCGCCAGTCGGGTGACGTGCGAGGGCGCGAACCCGCCAACGGCTTCCAGAATCGCGGCCTTCGGCACATGCCGGAAGTAACCCTCATTGGTGGGCTGCCACCACGCGGCCATATCCAGCCCCACGGCCTGCGCCAGTTCCGCGCCGGGCTGGTGCGGCGTGGCGCGAGGCGTCACCACGTCCACCGTGGAAGCTAAGCACACGGCCAACAGCCGCACCAGTTCATCCTGTGATTTCGCCAGCAGCGCGGCGAACAGTTCGGCGCTGTCCTCCGGCAAGGTTTCGCCTGCCACCTGTTGCAGTTCGCGCAGCGCCACGGCGGCGGGTGATTCCGGCCAGTCCGGGGCCATGCCTTCCAGCCGGTCTTGCACCGTGAGGCGCACACCCAGCGGCAGGTCGTGCCCGTAGTGCCTTTCCTGCAAGACGGTCTGCACCATGCCATGCACCACGGCGGCCAGCGCTGCTTGCGGATGCCGTGCAACTTCGATTTGCAGCGCAGCGGTACGGTGCGCGCTCAACCGCTGCGCCAGTCGGTCAGACATGGCGGCGGTCTTGGGCTGCTCGTCGTCCTCGCCTGCGTCCTCGTTCGCGGCTTCGCCTTCGCTGCCGAAACCCTGCCGCAGCCGCTCCAGCGTGCGCAGTGCCTTGGCCTCCGCTTCGCGCAGCAGCCCGCGATGAATCGCGGCCTGCCCGTCGCGGTCGATGGTGACAATGGCACCGGCTGCGGCCTTCACGTTGGCCGCATAGTCCAGCAAGCCATCTTCCAGCGCCTGCAACTGCTCGCCCAGGCGTTCGCCTTCTTCCTGCAAGGCATCGGCCTTTTCCTCGTCCTCGTCGTCCAGCGCGGCATCCACCGCCTCGGCCAGTTCGTGCAGCTTGGTTTGCAGCTTCTCGATGCGCTGCGCGTCGCGCTTGTTCGGACTGCGGCGTTCCCTTGGCGCACGCTGGAAGGCTTGCAGATCGGCATGGGTCATGCCCGGCGTGGCATCCACCCACGCCCAGCCCTCGGCCTGCACCTTGGCGGCGATACCTGCCAGCTTGTCCTGCGCCAGCCGTTCCAGCAGTGCGGCATCGGTCAGATACACGCCTTTGTCGCCCTCCGCGAACAGGTCGCGGCGGATGCCACCGCCTTCCTGCTCGTAGCCGTCCAGCCCGACAAAGCGCACCAGCGGATGCCGGTAGGCGTCGATTTCGCGTTCGGTCAGGCGGTCGCGCAGGTTGTGCGGGCCGCGCTGCCATGTGGGCGCATCGTAGAACGCGGCTTCCTGCGCAGCATGGTCGTCGGTGATGGCGAGGGCCATCAACTGGTCAAGGCTCACGGCCTCGGCCCGGTAGTCGGCCAGCAGGCGCGGCGACACGTTGGCGAGTTTCAGACGGCGCTGCACCACCAGCGGCGTGACGCTGAAATCCGCTGCAATGTCCTCGATGCTGCGGCCTTCGGCCACGAGCGCGGCGAACGCCTCGAACTGGTCGGCGGGGTGCATGGCTTCGCGCTGCACGTTCTCGGTGAGGCTGGCCGTGCGGGCGGTGCCATCGGCCACCAGCAGGCAAGGCACCTCCCATTCCTTGCTAATGCGGTGCTTTTTCGCCAGCAGCTTCAACGCTGCGAGGCGACGGTCACCGGCCACGACCTCGTAATGCTCGCCATCGGCGGCGGCAATCACGATGAGGTTTTGCAGCAGGCCGACACGCTGGATGCTGGCGGCGAGTTCGGGAATGGACATGCGCGGGGTCTTGCGCACGTTGCGGCCAGTGGGACGCGACACCAGCCGCGACAGCGGAACCAGAATCAGGTTCTTGGTCGGATCAGCGGCTTCCAGCGGGATAGCGGCGGCGGTGTTGATGGCGCGGGCTTCGGTTTGGGTAACGGCGTTCATGGTGATAACTCCTATCGGTTCAGGGATGCAGCAGCGAAGAAAGCGACAAGGGCTGCTGCCTGCCCCTGCCGCGTGGGGATTCAGGCTTTCAACTGGCGCATGCCATCGGCCAGCAGCCAGAGGGCGCGATTTAGTCGGATGTTTTGGTCGATGCCCTGCACCGGGCGGGTTTGCTGTCGGCGCCCGTTGGCGCTGCGGCCACGCAGCCCGCCTTGGGTCAGGTTTTCTTGGGTGCGGTTGAACACGCTCCACAGGTCGGGGCGGCGGTCGTCGAAGCGGCGCGGCATCAGGATTTGCGATTCCGTGATGGGCGCGGGCTTGTCGGGGTCGTCGTACTTGAGGGCGAGCGCGGCGCGGGCGAACACTTCGGATTCGCCATCGTCCAAGGTGATGCCGCGCATGGCATCGCGCGATTCCTTCACCCGATCGAAACCGCTCAAGACTTCGTAAGCCCCCTCAATGACCAGACCGGCCACGTCGCCTTTATGGGGCACTCGCACATCGGCCACGGTGTTGCCGCAGACAAGGCCATTGCTGCACACGAACCGGAACATTCCGGCCAGCATCTGATAGCTGCTGGTGCCGTCGTGCGAGTTCAGCAGCACGATTTCGTTGGCCTCCGCGCCGTTGATCTGGCTGGCATGGCGCAAGCGAATCATGTGTTTGGTGTGCTCGCGCTTGCCTTCGTCGCGCACGCGGGTTTGCGTCACCATGAAAGGCTGGAAGCCTTCTTTGCGAAGCTCGGTCAGCACGGCGGCGGTGGGGATATAGGCGTACCGCTGCGAACGGCTCTCGTGCGGGGCATCCGCGAAGATGGACGGGGCCACGCGGTGAATCTGGTCGTCGGACAGCGGGTAATCGCTGCGCAGCGAGGGGGAGCGGAAAGCGAAACGGGATGCGAGTTGCATGGTCTTTCTCCTGACAAAAGAGGTTTGCTGTTCACACCGCACACCGGATTTCTAGATTCGGAGCCCAGCCTTTCGGCTGTTTGGTGCGGTCGGCACGAGGAACCCGGTTGGCCCTGTTGCCACCGTCTTTCCTGAGTTCATCGCCCGCGCCCAAAGGAGCGCGCGGACGGGGGCCGTCAAGGAGCCAAGCGCAGGGTTGGTGCGGCCCGCAGGCGCAGCCGAGGACACGGCCCTGCGCGCCTTGACGGCACACGGTCGCGGGCTACGGTCGCGGGTAAGGTGATGAAGTCAGGGGAGACGGCTGGACAAGGCAACGGCCATCCCTTTGTGCTGACCGCACGCAAGCGAAGCGCGCAGGCCCGAAGCTGGAAGCCGGGCCGTAGGCGTCAGCGATGCGGAAGGCTGGCGAAGCCAGTCCCGCCAGGGATGAGCGACTAGCGAACCTGGAGCAGCGCGATCCGCGAAGCGGAGACGCAAGAGGACTCTTCGTTTACCATTTGTTTCGCAAGCAAATGATGGGAAAGCAAGAACACGGAGATATAGAGATGATTGTCTGCATCAACCGCCTCAAACAGTTCGGAATCTTCAGCGACTTCAATGGAACGAAGATCCAAAAGTTCGGCCGGTACAACCTGGTCTATGGTTGGAATGGAACAGGCAAGTCAACGTTATCGAATCTATTCTCTTGCTTTGAGCTTCGCTCGATGGTTCCCCGCTTCAGCACGGGCCAATTTTCAGTAGTTCTGGAGGATGGCTCAACGATCACGGAATCCACACTCCACTCATCCCAATTGAATATTCATGTTTTCAATCAACGCTTCGTGCATGAGAACATTGATTGGGACAAATCCGTAAAGAGCATCCTTCTTATTGCGAAAGAGAAGATTGATGACTTGCAGAAGCTGGAGAAGCTGAAGAGCGAGCTTCAGTCGAAAAAGAAGGCTCACGACGACAAGCAAAGCGATATCAAGAAGCAGCGTGAGGCATTAGAGAAGTTCCTGACCAATGCTGCCAAGAAAATGAAGCTTGGCGGTTGCAGGATCTGAGTGCAACACGGTTATTGAATTGAAGCGGGAGCATCATGCCGCATCACCACGGCTTCTTGCATCACTTCGCCCATCACCTCGATCGGGCATTTGAAGTCGAAGCGTTTGCGCGGTCGCATATTCAGTTGCAAAGCGATGGCGTCCAGGGCTTCCTGACTATGCACCGACAAGTCCGTGCCCTTGGGCAGGTACTGGCGGATCAGTCCATTGATGTTCTCATTGCTGCCGCGTTGCCAGGGGCTGTGCGGGTCGCAGAAGTAGATCGCCACCCCGGTCCGCTGGGTGATCTCGGCGTGCCGCGCCATCTCCCGGCCCTGGTCGTAGGTCATGCTCTTGCGCACCGCCAGCGGCATGCCATTGAGCGCCGCACTGAAGCCCTCCAGCGCCGAGGTCGCCGTCGCGTCGGCCATCTTGATCAGCATCAGGTAGCCGCTGGTACGCTCCACCAAGGTGCCCACCGCCGAGGCATTGGCCTTGCCCTTGATCAGGTCGCCCTCCCAATGGCCTGGCATCAGCCGGTCTTCGACCTCCGGCGGGCGCACGTGGATGCTGAGCATTTCAGGGATCTGGCCGCGCCGATCGACGCCGCCAGAGCGCGGCCTGCGACTCGTCTTGCCCTGGCGCAGGCAGATGATCAGCTCCTTGCGCAGGCCACCGACCGGCAGGGCGTAGATCGCGTTATAGATCGTCTCGCGGCAGACGTAGGCCTCTCTGAGGCTGGGTATGTTCATGCTGCGCAGCTTGCCGGCAATCTGCTCGGGAGACAAACCCTCACGCAGCATATGGACGACCAGCTCGAAGCGCTCACTGCCCGGCAGCAGCTTGCACTGAGGCCTGCAGACCTGGCGGCGGACCTGCATCTGCTGCTGGGCAGCACAGGCCTGGTAGCGGGTGCCAGGGGCCCGGTTGCGGCGCAGCTCCCGGCTGATGGTCGAGGGGGAGCGGCCGAGCATCCGGGCAATTCGCCGCTGGCTGAAACCTTGGGCAAGGCCGAGTTGAAGGGTCGCACGTTCGGGGATACTGAGTTCGTGATAGGACATAGTGGCAGCACCGTACCGGAAAGGTCAGGTGTTGCACTCAGTTTTTGCGGCCGCCCTTGGACTTCAGGCGATTGATACGAGCGACAGTTATTACTTGAATTACGACCGCCGCAAGCTCTTCAACTTCATACAGAATAACGGCGAGACAATTATCAAGGCGGAGTCGGTTCTTCCAGATGAGAGGGTTATCGACCTTACGAATGCCGCCAAGCCAGATCAGCTTCCAAGCATTGCTTTCGCCTCAACGGCCATTGAGCCGGACTACTTTAAGAAAGCGGCGGGCCGCATCAGAGATTTGATTGGGACTACGGCGGTCAATCAAGCAATCCAGCGGCTGACCGATAACCCGGAAATCCGCGAATGGGTTCAAGCAGGCTTGGAAATCCATAAAAACCACGACTCGCAATCCTGCGAGTTCTGCGGCTCTCCGTTCGCCCAGCTTCGTGCCGAGGCGCTTGCTGCCCACTTCAGCAAGGAGTTCACGGAGTTTCAGAGCCGACTTCAGAACGCGGCGACATGGATTGAATCTCAAGGCGCTCCAGCTAATCAGTTTCCCGCATCGACCGAGTTTTATAAAGAACTATCGGCCGAGGCAGAGAAGCTTCAAAAGGACTACGCAACTGCTGCTGAAAAGATCGACCAGCAAATCGACGCCTGGCGGGAAGCCCTGAAGGCCAAGATCACAGACCCTGGGAAGACAGACATTCAGATCTCGGATGTGGTTGAAGACGATGTCACCAATTTCAATGACATCCTGAAATCGATTGTTGCTCTCGTTGGAAAGCACAACAATAAGACTTCAAATTTCAAATCTGAGACCTCAAAAAGCAAGGTGGCACTGGAGCTTCACTTTGCTGCGGCTGAGGTGCAAGAGTTTGACTATGCTGGAAGTGAGAAGAAGTGCAATGACCTTGAGTCAGAAGCAAAGAACGACCATAAGGAAATTGAAAAAATTAGTCTAGAGGTCGGAGCCATAGAAGCGGCGCTCTCGAATGAAACGGTCGGGGCAAAGGAGTTCAATGACATCCTGCATCGCTTCATTGGCCGCTCTGAGCTTTGCCTGAACTTCAATCAGAAGAAGAAAGGCTATGAGATCATCAGAAACGGGGTTGGTGAGCACGATGGGAATTTGAGCGAAGGTGAGAAAACTGCGATTGCATTTGTCTATTTCATCACGAAGCTCAAAGAAAATGGAAATAACATCAAGGATACGATCGTCGTCGTTGACGATCCGGTCTCAAGCTTTGATTCTAATCACTTGTTTCACGCCTACTCGTTTTTGAGAACGCAATGCACTGAAGCCAAGCAACTTTTTGTGCTGACTCACAACTTCACTTACTTTAAGCTAGTGAGAGACTGGTTCACTGGCACCAATAGGAATCGAGTCAAAAAAGGCAACGCCGAGAATTGCTTCTTTTATCGCCTGGATGCGCCACCTGGCTCCCCTCGTCACTCCCTACTTGTGGATGCCGACGACTCACTCAAGAACTACGGTTCCGAGTACCACTATATCTTCAAGAAGCTCTACGAATATAGGGCGCACACAACACTCAATCGAGATGAGGCGTTCTTGACCGCCAACCTCGCCCGAAAGCTTGTTGAATCGTTTTTCACCTTCAAATATCCAAGGCGTCGAAGCGACATTAGTCAATTGATGGAGGCTGGCCTAAAAGATTGCACCATCACGACACCAGAGCTTAAAGAAAAAATCTACCGCTTTATCAATAAGTATTCACATAGCGACGTTATTGAGATAACAGAGGAATCCGCAGAAAACTTGGCAGGCGAAAGCCACAGCGTCATCGGGAACATCTTCCAGTGGCTGGAAGAGGTGGACAAGAAACATTACGACGAGATGATTCAGGTTGCGACGGCCTGAGCATCAGGCCGCGAGGGCCATAGCTATGCCACCAGGCGCAGCAAAAAGGGGCCGAAGCCCCTTGGGCTAGATCAGCCCATGCTCGGCGAACGATGCCGTTTCGTTGCCCGCAACGATGATGTGATCGAGCACGCGCACGTCCACCAGACCCAACGCTTCCTTGAGCCGCTGGGTCAGCGCCCGGTCAGCCGCGCTCGGCTCGGGGTTTCCGCTCGGATGGTTGTGCGAAACGACGACCGCCGCCGCATTGAGCCGCAGCGCCTCCTTGACCACTTCGCGCGGATACACCGACGCACCGTCAATAGTGCCGTGGAACATCTCCCTGTATTCGATCAGACGATGGCGCGTATCCATGAACAGCACTACGAACACCTCATGCTCGAAGCTGGCCAACTTTGTACGCAAGTATTCCTTGACCGCCGCCGGCGAAGTGAACTCTGCTCCGCGCCGCATTTTCCGGTCAATGACCTGGCGCGCAGCTTCCAGAATGTCGTCGGCCGATGCCGGTAGATAGCGCCCGTGCGCGTCGCGCACCAGCAGACAGGAATCGAACGAGGGAAAGGACAGTTGCGACATGATCGTGCTCCGGTTGCTCGGGCGGAATTGCCCGGAACCGGCGGCAGCACGGCGCAGCGCAAGCAGTCAGGGGTCGCAGACGGCCGCCAGGACGCAAGCGCGCATGGCGCGCGCCGCCCTTGACGGCGAGAACGCCGTGATACGGTGAAGGGAACAGCAAGACCGCCCACACCCGCCCACTGCACAGAGTCGATTTTTGGCAAGCGGAGCGCGCAGGCCCGGATCAACGAGCCGGGACGGAGGCGTCAGTGATGGAAGCCCGACAGGGGCGAGACTCGCGCAGCGAAGCTCGATGCGCAGCACGACAGCGCGACGGCGGCACGCCGGGACGCCCGACTGCTTGGGACAGGACTACTCGTTGTCCGTCTTGCGCTGCTCGATTTGCAACTGCGCCCGTTGCGTTGCCTGTTGCAGCCGCTCCACCAGCACGCCCCTCGGCGGCAAGGCGGTCAGATACTCGGCAACGTGGATGCCGGACTTGTCCAGCTCCAGCAATTCGATCTGCTCGCGCTTCTTGCCGGTGCAAAGGATGATCCCGAGCGGCGAGGCTTCCTCCGGCTCCCGTTCGTGCTTGTCTAGCCACCGAAGGTAAAGCTCCATCTGCCCTTTGTAGGCCGCCTTGAAGTCACCTACCTTCAACTCCACCGCAACCAGCCGCCGCAGCTTGCGATTGTAGAACAGAAGGTCAAGGTGGAAATCCTCGTCGTCGATCGGAATGCGCTTCTGCCGGGCGACGAATGAGAAGCCCGCGCCCAGCTCCAGCAGGAAGGACTCCATTTCACGGATGATCGCCGCTTCCAAGTCGCCTTCCTGCCAAGTGTCCCGCAGGCCCAGGAAGTCGAGGATGTACGGGTCGCGCATGACCAGGGCCGGCGACATGCGCTGCGCATCGCGCAGGGTCGCCAACTCCTGCGCTATGGTTTCTTCCGGCTTTTGGGAAAGCGCCGTGCGCTCGTACAGCATCGAGTCGATACGCTCGCGCAGCGTCCGCACGCTCCAGCGTTGGGTGCTGGCCATCTGTGCGTAGTAGTCCCGCTGGAGCGGGTCTTTCAGCGGCATCAGGGCGATGAAGTGCGTCCAGCTCAATTCTCGTATCAGTGATACGAGAATTCGCTCGTCGGGGAAGGTGGCGGCGAACTGCACCATGCGGCGCAAGTTCTGCTCTGCAAAGCTGCTGCCGTACTCCTCCACCAACTGCGCAGCCAAGGTGGGCAGAACTTCCTTGCCGTAGGCGCCCCGGCGCCTGTCCAAGACCTGCGTGTGGATGCGTTGGCCGATGCGCCAGTAGAGCATCGTAAGCTCGCTATTCACCGTCGAGGCGGCGCGCAAGCGCGCCGCCTCGATCAGTGCCCGAATGTCGCCCAGCAGCGCCGCGGGCGCTGCGAGCGATGCTGCTGATGGCCGGCGCCCGTTCATGCCACCGCCTCCGCAAGCTGCCGCGCGCCCGTGATGGCTTGGCGGCGGCTGGCCACCAGCTCGGCCGCCTCGCGCACCGGCTTGTCCTCGGTGTGGACGTAGTGCATGAACATCGCCACGGTCTTGTGGCCCGTCAGCTTCATTCCCACTTTGGTCGGCACACCGGAATTGGCAATGTCGGTGGTCGAGCGATGACGGATGCCGTGCGTGCCTACGTGCGGCACGCTGGCGGCCTTGAGCGTCCGGCACCAGCCGCCATAGTGCTCGCCAAAGGTCAGGTGCTTGGCCGGGTCGTTCGGCGACGGCAGGACGTAAGGGCAGCCTTCCAGACGCGGCGCCGTCGAAAGCAGCCGATAGGCTTCCTCGCTCATGGGCTTGGAAATGCCGCCAACCTTGCTGTCGGGCCACACCACGCGCCGGTTCTCGAAGTCCAGCCAGCTCCATTCGAGCGGGCAGATTTCGGAGCGCCGCGCCGCAAACTCGAATTGCAGCCGGATCGCCAACGGGATGACGTAGTTCTCCAGCCCCTCCGCCTCCAGTTTCTCCAACTGGCGGAAGATCCGCACCATTTCCTCGTCCACGATGAGCCGGGTTTCCTTGCCCGGCGGGTACATCGGGACGTGGCGGCACGGATTCGTGCCGTCCGGGCGGAAGCCCCAGACTTCGGCCAAGTTGAACATCTTGCGCAGCACGCCGAAGGTCTTGTTGGCCTCGGTCGGCTTGTAGGCCAGCTTTTCCATGAGCCCCGCAATGTCGGGCCGCTTCACGTCATGCACCTTCTTGCGGCCCAGCAGCGGGATGATGTTGCGGTCGATGACGCCCTGGTAGCCGTCCTGCGTGCTGACCTTGTTGCGCTTCTTGGAGTAGTCCTCCATGAACTTTTTGCACAACTCGGCCATCGTGGGCGCCTTGCGCGCCTCGGCCTTGGCACCGCCGGGATCACCACCCCGGCGAACCTCGGCCAGCCAGTCCTGCGCTTTGACCCGCGCCTGTTCGACGGTTAGCTCCCCGTAGAGTCCCAGCGAGGGCTTGCGGGGCTGGCCAGAGTTCGTGCGGTACTGGAGCATGAACACCCGGCGTCCCGTCGAGGTAATCTTGCAAAGGAAGCCGGGCACGACGGTATCCCGTAGTTCGATGTCCTTCGCCTGGGGTTGCGCCGACTCTACGGCGGTCTTGGTGAGCTTGATCTTTGCCATGATGACTCCTTGGAACGACCCGGATTCCAGGAGCCAGATAGGAGCGGCGCGAGGGAGAACCGGGTCAAGTTTCAGAAAGCACCGGCATATGATGGAAGCGCGTAAGCTATTGATAAACCTGCTGTATCGGGCTACGTCGCAGTCCAGCGAACTACCGGGCTGGAGTCATCGTGAAACAAAAAACCCGCTCGAGGCGGGCTTTATTTGCTACGTGTCAGCTCAACGAACTCGGACTGCCTCAAGGGACAACAGATCCTCAATGTGATCCGCAGCATCGGCCCGCAAACGGCTCTCCAACCTTTCTCGACTGATGTGTTCAGTTTCGCTCGGCTCAACGAGCAAGACTACATAGCCTTGATCCCGCAGCTGCTGAAGCAAAGCTGCCTGGCCTGTAGAAATGGGCATGAGAATATCTCCTGTGATCAGTGGGTGGTTTTCGAAAGTCGAAGCATGCTCGAGGAGCACTACGCGGCAGCTACCTGCTTCTTCTTGAAAACCATCGGGGTATTTGGCTTGCGGCCGTCACGCCGGTCGACGAACTCTTTCATGATCTCCAACATCGTCGAGTTGACAGCAAGAACTCGCATGGCGCGGGTACACGCGACGTAGAGGAGGTTCATCTCATCAATCCATGGTTCCTTTTCGTTCTCTGGATTGAATGGATCGAAGGTGAAATCTTCAGCCAGTTGCACCGCATCCCACTCCAAGCCCTTCGAACGATGCGCGGTGCTGAGAGTGATGGTGGCTTCAAGCTCATCGGTGACAGCATTACGCCGCAGCTTGGCAAATAACTCTGGGAGATCCGCGCTGTACTGCTCGATGATCTTGATCGAGCGGTTCATCTCAGGGTCTTGGCTTTCATCGGCAATCTGCTTGTAGAGATCGTAATCAGGATATTCCTGGAGGAGTTTTTTCCCCTTCACTCGGTCACGCCACCCCTTCGATAGCGCATGTAGGTCTTCAAGATCCTGGAGGTTGTAACCCTCGATCCCCCCAACCCAGTAGATCTTTGCGCCAGTCTCTACATTGGCCAGCGCCGTCTCGATCACTCCAACCACCGTCCGGCAGAGTACGGTGCGATGTTCAAGGTCAGCAGGTAGTGCCTTGGAAACACGAGTCTCGCCGCCAAGCCCAGCCAGTTGGCGGGATTCACCCTTGAACGCGAGAACCATGTTGGCGACGTGCGCAACGGCAGACCCGAACCGAAACGACTGAGTGAGGTAATGGACTTCCGCTTTGTCGAGCCAGGTTGCATTGAGAGCATCTACGGCCCCCCTGAAGCGGTACAGCATCTGATGGCCATCACCACAAACGACCACACCCATACCGTATGCCGCCTGCTGCGCAAGCACACCTGCAATCACTGGATTGATGTCCTGTGCCTCATCTCCAAGCGCGATATCGTAACGGTCCCGCAAGTTTGGTTTCGAGAGAGCCCAGAGCTTTAGGTACCCATCGTGCGTAATGTTCGCAGCCTCGTTATGGATGTCGCACATTTGCCCCCAAAGCTGCCTGGCTCCTTCTACGATGCTGCCGGCGGCGCGCTTCATTCGCTCCGTTTTCAGCTTACTGACAGGGCAGTGACAGAGCTCGATGTCGTCATCCGCGCTTGCCAAATAATTATTCAGCGTTTCTTGCACGCTGCGCACCAATTCCCAGTTCTGAGAGCCGATAATCCTTGCGATGTCGGTCAGGCGTAGGTTGCTCGTGAGCTTGTGTCTGTACTTCGATCCGATCGACGCATAAGCCAAGCCGTGGGCTGTTTTGCACGTCACGTTCGGCGGAAATTTTTGCTTGGCAGCAATCTCGACGCTTTTGTTGTAGCAGAGGTAGAGCAGACGACATTGAGGCCGAGCCTTGGCATAGCCAACAAGCGTGGTGGTCTTCCCAGTTCCAGCAAAAGCCACCAGCTTGACGATACGGGCCAACGAGTTAATCGCTGGCCCCTGTTCGTGGGTGAAGTTCATCCCTTGGATCTCCGTTCTGATATGGCTCCATGGTTGCATAGCCACGCACAAACCCAAGCGGGGTGCTGCTAGCTCTGTCCTTTACAGGATTTGGGTATTTCTGGAGAGCTGGCAATGTCTTCTCACACCCGGAATCAGAGCAGCAATCATGAATTACGACGAGATCCTTTCTTGCTATCAGCGTCTTCTTGAAGCCAATCCAGGGAAAGCATTGCAAATCGGCGACGATTGCTACGCGGTGCTGATCAACGGAACCTTGAGCGGGGCATACACCACCCTGGATGGGGCTGTTGATCTCGGGACAACCTTCGACTTTGATCGCGAATCTTGGGATGCCGAATGCGAGTGCTGGGACGGAGATGTTTCTGGCATGCAAACAGCATTTTGCGTAGCCACTCCCACCCTCGTTGATCTCCCACCACCTCCCGCGGGAAATAGCACGCCCAACCAGGAGGGAGAAGAATGCTAGGGTTCGCCACCAATCCGACGCAGAACAACGCCAGGGGAATTCCGTTTGGGATTTACAGGATTGCTGGCAGGATGACTGCATATCAAGGGAGCCGTAGCTTATGACAGCCATCCAACTTTTCCAGCACCGCCAATCGGAGCCGGCATGCACCGATCTGATTCAGATGATTCGTGACGGCATGATTCGCCGGCTCAAGCGGTTTGTTGTTGAACCTTACGATGATGGCATCACCTGGGGGATTCAGACAGTCGCCATAGCAACACCTGATGCCGATGACGGCGACCAGTTTCCGGTTGTGATTGTCGACCTCCACGAAGACGACCAGGCTGCAATGTCGTTTGCCCTGAGCGTTTTCGACGCACTCAAAAATGCAGGCCGAGCAACAGGCGAGGATGTATGCCAATGGCGGCGAAGCCTCTTTACGCTTGTGCCTAATTACTGAGCTCTGCGCGCTCCAGACCGGGCCAAGAAAAACCCGCCATTAAGGCGGGTTTTTTGTGGGAGCGGCACCAAAAGGGCGGCAAATGACGACATGGGCGGAAAAAAGGCACAGACGACACTGCTCACAAAGGCACAAACGGTCGTCAGATGACGACGCATGCTAATCAGGCTGATCTTCTTCATCCGCCGAAACAGCGAACAGCAGTCCAGCTTCCTGAGCTTCAGCCAACTCGCCCAGGGGCTTAGTGACCAGCCATTCGCTTTCTTCGGCAGGGTCATACTCAGGAAGCGGTGGAAGATCCTCAGGGTCAAGTTCCAGATTAAGCGGGAGCTGTGCGAGATCACAGAAGGTGAATTTGATTGCGATCACCTTCCGCCCTTCCCTTCTCAACTCGTAGCTGACATCCAGATTGCTCTTTGTCTTCAGCTCCTCAACTGCCGGATCTATGACCCTCTGGCGGAGGTTGTTGAATCGTTGATATGCATCCGACAAGCCAAGGGCTACCCGCAAGGCTTCAACCTCGATGTAGGCCCATCCAGTCTTCCGAAATTGCATCAGCATCTCGAACAGCCGGAATGAATGGCTCGAGTCCAGGCAGGCTACCCGACGTAGATCATAGCTAGTCACTTTGCTGTACAGCATCGTGAGATAGGGCATGACATGAATGGTGAACGACAACTCAACGCGACCTTCACCATCCAGGTATTTGGCCCGATCAACCCAGCGCTTCCGCTCCATGCCGGACCCGTCAAAGGTCTTGATGTCGCGCTCGTACAGCTCATCAGCTGCCACTTTCATCTGCTCATAGGCATGCCTGAGCTGGACGCCGTAGATATCCGAATAGTCCACGGCCGACACGGACACCTTTTTCGGCATGGGCCTTCGTGGATCGAGCTTGCTGATAGCCGCGAGGATCAACCGCTGCTCGTTGAGGGTCAGTCGGTACGACGCGGTAATCAGCGTATTGGATTTCGTGACCCGGAGCGGCTTAGGTTCAGGTTTAGTAGGTTTGGGTAAATTGGACATGTCTGGCCCTACGATTAATAACGGAACCCTACAGAGAGATTCCTCTGTAGTCGATACCCAGGAGTCGTCTAATCTCTAACCTCCAGTAACCATGGGCCTTACAGCCAACCACCTGTTCAGATAGCTCGAAGGTGCATGGATCTGTAGTCGATAGGTGGCAGCCGTAATATGTAGTCGATTAGCTTCCCCTCCGGCGCGTACAACAGCCGTAATCTGTAGTCGATGGCGCGCGATACCTCCGATCCGCAGCCGTAATCTGTAGTCGATAGCAAAGAATTGGGCGTCACTGCTGCCTGGTAACGCCCATCTAGGCATAGCCGTAATCTGTAGTCGTATCGAGCAAATGGCTAGCACAGCAGCCGTAATCTGTAGTCGATTGGCTCCGAGAAGGGCAGGCAGGACTGTTTATTGGCGATTCCACACCAAATCAAGGCAACGCGAGGGGAAACGTCAAAGAAACGACGGAAAGAATAAAATATTCTTATAAAACAACGACTTACAAAACAACACCCGCGTACACAGGCCGCTTTGGCAAATTCAGCACACAAAATTGCTTGAAATCGAGCCTTAAAAACTCAAACTCGTGCTATGCGCACAAGCCTACAGCCGGAATCTGTAGTCGTTAGACGCAGCCCCAGGCCCCCTCATATAGGCTGTGGATAACGGCCGGAATCTGTAGTCGTCATAGCCGGAATCTGTAGTCGCGTCAGCCGGAATCCATAGTCGCAAAGCCGGAATCTGTAGTCGCAATACCGTAATTTGTAGTCGATGCTCCTCTGGAAGCCACGTGGCACTAGGGCTCCAGCCCCTTAAAAACAAGAGAACAACAAGAGAAAAACAGTTAAAAGGCTTTTAAAACTGGAAAGCTAATTTTTCTGAGGTTGAGGAGCCAAAGCCAAAAGCAGACTCAGAGTCCAAGTGCCGTTTTTCCGACGACAATTCGGTTGGAAAGCAGCACACCCGCCAGGTCGGTGAGGAGAAAATGATCCAAACCGAACACGACCTGGAGGAACCCAATGAACACTGCCGCTTACGCGGGCGTCGCAGCTTATCTGCTCAGCATGGCGGCTATAGCGCCGGAGCCGGTAAGCCTAGCTGTAGGCGTTACGACGATCGTAGACGTCCAGCAGCGCTACACCATCATTGACAAGATTGGTACGTCCTACACCGGCGGGCCGGTACTGAACCTTTCAGAGTGGGAAGTCAACCTCGATGGTGTTACTGACATCCAGCTGGCCTTTAACGCTGAAGGGGTCCTGGATGTCGCTACGGTGAAGGCTGACAAGCTCCATCTGGAGGAGGTGTTAGATAGCTTCAGGAACCAACTACAAATCAGCACTGATGAATTTGGCCTTGGCTTTGAGAACGTGACCTTCTTCTCTGGCACCACCGAGGTGGTTGTCGAATCGCATCCCCTAGACACTCAATTCACAGTCAACTACATCAGCGCTGACTTCAAACGCGCACGTACCCAAGCTCAAAAACAGTACGCCTAACCAGATCATAGAACTGCCCTGCCCTCTCCATGAAAAATCTAGTTCGCGTCCATACTTAAAAAACAGCCATTAACCCGAACTGACCGGCAGAACCAGCAGCCTTCAGTTCGGGATAAGCAACCTAAAAAAGACCCCTACCGTGATTTAGCCTTGAAAATACGGCTTTACGTATTATCATCCACCCTGTATTCAGCAAATGCAGGGATTGTCATGCAGCAGTCAAACGAGCAGTTTGAAGAAGAAACGGTCAATTACACCGACTTCGACACCCTCCTCTACCCTCCCCAGTTCGCGGCCGACTGCTTCGGCCTTACCACCCGTCGCCTCAAAGACATTGAAGACGAAAACGGCATCGAAATTCGACGGGTCCCGCGCGGAACTGTCACGTCGAGGGCTTATACGCTTCGCGATATTTTTGACATCGCAGCGCTTCGCCGAGCGAAAGGCTACGCAAAGGGTCTGCCTCGCCAGATTGTGATTTCGACGTTCGTGCAGAAAGGCGGTACTGGAAAGACGACAACCTCAGTCAACTTTGCGGTATTCCTTCAGCTTGCAGGTCTACGTGTGCTTTGCGTTGATAACGATCCCCAGGGCGATTCGTCCAGCGTGTTTGGCTACGATCCCGATCTCGCGCTATCAGATCTCGAGGCAATGGGAATACCTGCCGATCGCTATGTCGCCGGCCACTTTGGTAGCCTCCTGAGTCCAGATCTCCGGGTGAGATGTTTTGATCCCATGACTTTCGAGGAGGTCGTCAAGAAGCCATTCGGTGAAAATGGGCCACACCTGATTCCGGCGGATGCGTACCTTGAAGACCTGGCCGTCGCACTCGATGCCGAAAACAACATGGACTTCTGGTATGCCGGGTGGCTTGAGCGGGCGCGTAGCGGAGAAATCCCAGGGGTCGATATCTCCTCGTATGATGTGATTTTGTTCGACAACGCGCCTACCGCCTCCAGGCTCACCAAGAACTCCATCGTTGCCAGCGACTTTGTCCTCTGCCCCGTGCGGATGGACAAATTTTCGTTCAGGGCTCTGATGCGGCTTAACGACTGGATGGTTCGATTTGCGAAAGCATATCGGCGCTCTCCAGGGGTGCTTGCTATCCCTACGATGTTCATCCGTAACCGCAAACGCATCCTCAATAACCTGGTCGTCCTAAACGATCTTTTCCCTGGTCGGGTATCAGAGGAAAAACTCTATTACTCCGAGGATTACGGAAAGGCACTTGATCAAGGCGTTCCCCTGCTTGTCTGGAAAGGTGCGTCTTCCAAAACGATTGACTCGATGCGCAGCGTGTTCGGTGAGGCGCTGAAACGAATACGCGATCTGGCCGCTCAGTGATTGAGGTGGTGCTCGGAGCACCAGGGCCGTTAGATTTAAGTGGTGCTCCGAGCACCAGCAGTGTATGCGAAGAATATTGGTGCTCGGAGCACCACTTAAAACTTGAGAATTTCAGTGGTGCTCGGAGCACCACCACTTGGTTTCGGAGGAAATATGGCCAAGTCGGAGGATTACCCAGGTCAAAAAAAGGCCCCCCCTCAGTGGGTCACGGGGGTTCGCCCACCCACGGAAATTGCTGAGCCCAATCTCAGGGTTTCCGTTGCAGACATGCTTGCCGCACAGCGGGCAGAACAGGAGGTCAGTGCTCCAAGTCCGGGCGCAGTGTTAGCTCCAGCATCAGCTAATAATGATGAGTCTGTTGCCGCAAGTGACAGCGGCGTTCTCGCTGAGGTAAAGGTCGATTCGATTCGGGTATCTCCCTTTCAGCCTCGCTTGACCTTCAGCGAAGCAGCTATTGAGGACCTAGCGAACTCGATCGCCTCTGTTGGGTTGGTGAAGCCGTTGACGGTCCGACCTGTAGGCGATGGAGCTTATGAGTTGATCGGCGGTGAGCGTCGTTGGCGTGCTCACAAGCTGCTCGGCAGGGAAACTGTGACTGCCTATGTGCGCTCCGTTACGGATGCAATGGCGAAGATCTTGGCCCTGACCGACAACGAGGGACAGGAAGCTCTAACCGAGTATGAGCGCGGACGTTCCTATGCCGCGATCATGCGAGCAGGGGAGGAAAGCTCGATTCGTGCTCTCGCGCGCAGAGTAGGTGTCAACCATTCGATAGTTAGCAGATGCCTTCTCCTTATGGATCTGCCAGAGGAAGTGCGAGCAATACTAGACACGAATCCGGGGCTTATCGGCGGGAAATGGGCAAAGGACTTCATTGAATTCAGTCGCACCGAGCCGGCGTTGCTTCTTCAAGCAGTTACCTCTATGCGCGATCATCAATGGACGCAGGAGCATGCCCTACGGTGGTTAGCGAAGGAGGTTGCCTCGCGTGATCAGCAGAAGACCCCGGGCAAGTTCACCGATAAAGAAATCAGTGGGATAGGCAAGGTTCGTGTAGATGGAAAAAAAGTCGAATTTCGATGCGAGAAAACGGTCGACGCGAAGCGGCTGGCTGAACAGTTTGAGGCCTTCTTGAAGACCATAGACCGCTCCCTGATCACAAACGAATGATTATCAATAATATTGTAATGAATTATTTCAGACGCGAAACAGGTTAGAAAACGAGAACACGAAGGCGAAATGCCATGACAGAATATGGTTTTCAGACTTCGAGATAGGGATATATGGCAACCGCAGTCGCGCAACCAGAGCTCAGGGTGCAACCGCAGACACGATTCACCGCGCTCGCACAGCTGTCAAAGATTGAGCCTGAGCATTTGCTCGGCCTGAGCCGTATCGAGCTGTTTTCTGTGATTTCAGAGCACTGGCTGAAGTGTTCGGCCCCTGCGCGGATTCACATGTTGAGCAGCGAGGATCGGTTCATCCGAGGCGAGGCGCGGGCTCAAAACAAAGCATTAAGCGTCACGCAAATTTGCGCAGACCAAGCGCCAGGGATTATCTATGAGCAATTCAACCAGACACCGTATCTCACTGGCGTATGAGCACGAAGGTGAGGTGCGGCAGGCTTCAGCCGAGCTGAACCTAACGAAGGCGAGCATCATCTTTAGCGCACTCCCGAGCATAAAATTCAAGGTCTCCCTGAGCGATCCTGAACAGGTCATATTGCAGTTGCCCACAGACCGCAAAGGAAAAAAACCAACGGTGTCTTGCGACATCTCCTCGATTCCTGAGCTGGAAGCGGCGATGGCAGAGGTGCGCAAGCAAGGCTGGCTCAGGCCGAAGGTGTCAGTGAGTAAGTGCGAATGAACCGTGGCCAATGCCTAGATCCGATTGGAGTCGATATCTAGGGCGCGCACAAGCTCATTCGCTTCCCTTGTTGTTTGAGCGCGCGCGAAGAGTAGGGCGAGCGCGATGGGCTTAGCACAGAAGCTCAAAGGGTGGCTATCCGCGGGCCATCCCATACTCCGGACGGGAAATGATCCACATAGATCTCCGCGATAACCTATGCTTTTACCACCGCCAGTTCGCTTTCCTTCTGTAGGAGCGGGTCGGCTTAACGGCGGTCAGAAAAGCTCAAAAAGCATCAAATTAATGAAACTTATCACGCCTTAAATGGTCTGTGATGGCCTAATGTTTGCTGTAGACATGGCCCTAGCTTATGCTGTGCTATGAGACAACTTTTTATAGGTGTTGCCGTCCTGCAACCAGTTTACGAGCTGAAAAGATGACGAACCTTTGACGCCGTTTTTGTGTAGTGATGCAGGACTGTATATTTATACACTGATTAGCATGCAGCCTTTGCCTTGACAGAAAATACCGAGATTCAGCCATGATCACAAAGATGCCGCCTCATGTAGTCAGAAGCTTTCCCTACTGGGAGACGCCACCGGAGCCGGGCCAGGATTTACATGAATTGAAATGGGGCGTCATGGAAGTCCTTTCAGACAAGTCGCTTAGATTCGTTGACACCAAACCAGATCAGGAAGCTCTCGAGGAATTAATAAGCCAACTTCAAGAGAAGATTTAATATTGATTTAGATTTATTGTCCTAGGCTTCTGTAGATCACAACCCCTGCTTAAACGGCAGGGTTTTTTTTGCGCGAATGTCGAAGGCAGGCCAGCAAGATGGCCGCAAATTCAGACGCAAAAACGACCTGAAAAGGCGTCATTTATTTATGTGTTCGACTTATCGTTCCTTGATAAAACCCGGAACGAGAAGCTGCTTATGCAAAGCTATGATTTGGCGTTTCACGATTACGCTCAGCTTTTTCCGCTAATCATCGGTGATGACTACGAAGCCCTGCTTGAAGATATCGATACCAACGGACAGCGTGCACCGATCGTTCTCTATGAAGGAAAGATCCTTGATGGGCGTAACCGATATCGCGTTTGCAAGGATCTGCTGATCGAACCACGAACAGAGGAATACACAGGAGATGATGCCCTGGGTTACGTCCTCTCTTTGAACCTCTACCGCCGGCAGCTCACCGTAGCACAACGGGCTTTGATCGCTGCCGAGCTGTCCTCACTGCGTGGGAACAGCGCTATCACTGTTGACCTGGAGAAAGCAGCCGGGCAGGAGTTGGAAGCCGCAAAGATGGCTATTGAGGAGGCAGCCAAAGTCCTGGGTATCAGCCCACGCTCTGTGTCTTCTGCCTGCAAGGTTGTCCGGGACGGCACCAAAGAGCTGTTAGATGCTGTCAAATCTGGTGAAGTGAGCGTATCCGCCGCGGAACAGGTGGCTAAGCTCGAGAAAGAGGCTCAGCAAGAGTTGTGTAGCCGCGGGCCTAAGGCAATACGTAAGGCCGCGAAGGACATGAGAGAGGAGGGCAGAGCGAAACCTGCGTTGTCCAATAAGTCACTTCCGCCCCCAGAAAAAAGCAGTCACCTGCCACCGCCGGTGCCGCTTGACGATGATGAAGATGCTGATTCAGCACACGAAGCGCCGGCTAACCAAATAGCCGCGATCGAGCAAGAGTCGGACATTTTCTATACCTCGGAGAGAAAGCCAGCGGCTCAGCTACTGTTCGAAATGGCTGATGCAGGAATGCAGTTTGGTCGAGAAGCTGAGGGCGTTGCCGACGACATCATGAATGAGGTTGAGGAAGGCCTCGATCTTCAGTTCCTTGCGTTTGTTGTGGACGTAGCAAAGAGGCTGGAGAATCGGGTGAAGGCAAAAATGCAGGCCAGATACGCTGAGGAGACGTGAGGGTTGGGATTTTTTGGAAGGGTGATTTCATAGGTTAAAGCCCGAACAGAAAAGGAGTACCCCACATGCAAACACCTCAGGACGACACAATAATGGATTTTGGCCCGAACCTCTTCGGTGGCGAGGGTGGCTCCGCGTCCAATTCTTCGGCTGATGATTCAGATGCTACGAACGATGCTCCGGATGCTCCGGATGCTCCGGATGGGGCGGCGAGTATTTCTCAGCAGATGGCTGAAGGTTGCACCGAAGAGAAGACAGCCGAGGCCGCCGGCGGCCAGGCGGGAGGTGACAATGCTCCCTCGAGCAGCAATGGTGCATCTGGCGTGAATACTGAGAAGGCAGCCACTCAAACCAAGGCAGGGAAGTCCGAAGTAGGCACCAAAGCCTTGTCCAGTGTGAAAGCGGCCGTGAAGGTTTTCGAAAGCATCAATGGGTTCGACGAAAAAAGCGCGACTCAGCGTACCGTTGTTCGCGATCTGATGCTGAAGCAGTCCGAAGCCATGGAACTCAAGCTCCAGGGCAAGAAACCCCCTGAGGGTGAAGACTTTGATGCCATTGCTAAGCAGCTCCGGCGCGAGAACAACCGCCTCGACTCCCTGCTTGAAGGAAAGGAATCACTGTTCGGCAAGGCCCGGAAAGCCGCCGAAATTGCGATCGAAAACATGCAGGGCGTAATTGCCGAAATCAACCGCTTGGAGGAGGAGGGTTAGCCCTCCTGGACGACATGAAGAAGAAACTCTTGCGGATTCCACGGTCATCTGGCCACCCATTCCATGAGCATCTGACCACCGATTCCACGCTGATCCGGCCACCCATTCCACGCGCATCCGGCCACTGATTCCACGGCCATCCGGCCACTCAACCGG
>NZ_JAAMQZ010000037.1 GCF_013522825.1 Stutzerimonas stutzeri | reverse complement strand
TCGCGGCCAGGGGCCGCTCCTACAGCGGTGCAATGCCCCAACCCCGTAGGAACGGGCCATGCCCGCGAACCAGGCCCAGCACCTGCGTGGTTTCATTCGCGGCCAGGGGCCGCTCCTACAGCGGTGCCATGCCCCAACCCCGTAGGAGCGGGCCACGCCCGCGAACCAGGCCCAGCACCTGCGTGGTTTCATTCGCGGCCAGGGGCCGCTCCTACAGCGGTGCAATGCCCCAACCCCGTAGGAGCGGGCCACGCCCGCGAACCAGGCTGATACAGAACCCTTATCCCCAAGCTCACATGCTCGCCATACGATACGCCCCCAGGTAAAGCACTCAATGAAGCTATTGCTCAACACCGAATCGCTACTGCCACCTGTGACAGGCATTGGCACCTACACACAGAACCTGCTTGAGCAGTTCGTCGCGATGCAGGCACTTGAAAGCATCGAGTGTTTTTCCGGCCACCACTTCGCCTCGGCCACACAGACCCTGCATGAGTGTCATGCCCGTGCGCTATCGGGCGGCGCGTCGTCACGCCCATCACAGGGCCGCCTGCATCGCCTGCTGCGCAATTCGAGTCTGGCCTACCGCGCGCGCGAAGTGCTGCGAAACAATCTGCTTCGGATGCAGTCAGCCCGGTTACGGGACTTCGTCTATCACGAACCGAACTTCATTCTGCGTGCCCACAAAGGGCCATGTGTCGCCACCATCCATGACTTGTCCTTTATCCACTATCCGCAGTTCCACCCGGCCAAGCGCGTCGCATGGCTAAGCCGCGAACTGCCGAAAACGCTGGCGCGGGCGGATGCGCTGATTACCGATTCCGAATACATTCGCAAGGAACTGATCGAACTGTACGGCGTGGATGAACAGCGCGTTCACACCATTCACCTGGGCGCTGCAACCTGTTACGCCCCACAAGATGCGCAGCAGACACAGGAGGCGCTGAGCGGTTTCAAACTACACCACGGGCAGTACCTGCTGTTCGTCGGTACGCTGGAACCTCGTAAAGGTCTCGATACCCTGCTTGACGCCTGGAGCAGCCTGCCACCCGCCCTTACCGAAGCGTATCCGCTGGTACTTGCCGGGGCACCCGGATGGGGCAACGCCGATACACTGGCGCGCATCGCCCATTTGCAGCAGACACGCGGCCTGCGCCACCTGAACTTCGTACCGGCCAGCGCCCTGCCGGCGCTGTATGCCGGCGCCCAGGCGTTCGTCTACCCATCACATTACGAAGGCTTTGGCCTGCCCGTACTGGAAGCCATGAGCAGCGGCGTACCGGTGATCTGCACCCAGGATACCTCCATGTGCGAAATAACCGGCGACAGCGCCTTGCTTGTCGAACGCGGCTCAGTGGAACAGCTCGCGACGAACATGCAATGGTTGCTGGAACACAGTGAAGCCCGCGCCGCCCTTGCCACCGCTGGGCTTGAACGAGCGAAGGCCTTTTCCTGGGCACGCTGCGCCAATCAGACCCTGGCTATTTACCGCCATATCAGCGCCTAGGAGACCATTAGCGTTCCCGTCTACATTGCATTGACTCCAGCCGGCCTCCCTACGCCTACGAGCGCCCCAGCAGGCCCAGCGATATCTTGCGCAGCGACACGGATTGCGAGAAAACATCCCCAACCGTTCCAATGAAGCTGCACAACGGAAAAAACCGGAAAAACATTCCCCAGGCAATAACCGGAGAGATCAAATGCCCCGCTACCAAGCCATCACCAAGGCCGACTTTGCCAATTTGCGCTGGAAGCGCTACGACAGCTACACGTTTGCCGCCCAGGATGCAACTGTCCCCGTGCTGGCACAGGAGCTTTCCAAGGCCTGCATGAGCCTGCCTATTGCCTTTATTCAGCAGGGCGATGCCTTCATCACCGCGGCAGTCCAGGGGCTGCAAATGGGGCAGAACCTGCTGGTGACATCCGAAGGACGGTGGGCAGTGGCCTATACCCCGGCGGCCTACCGTGGCTATCCATTTGCCCTGGCGGAAGCCGAAGACGGCCAATTGGTACTCTGCGTGGATCTGGATAGCCATCTAGTGGGAGAGCAGCATGAAGAAGCCTTCTTCGATGCCAATGGCGAGCCGGCACAAGCCGTCGGGGAAGTGCTCAATTTCCTGCAGCAGGTACACAGCAATCGCATCCTGACCCAGCGCCTCTGCGCGGCGCTGGCAGCCGAAGACCTGATTGTTCCCTGGCCACTCAAAATCTCTACTGAAGAGGGCGAGAAGAACATAACGGGGCTCTACCGTATCGACGAACCCCGGCTCAATCAGCTGGACGCACAAGCCATTGCCCGTATCCACCAGGCAGGCGCCCTATCCATAGCTTATTGCCAGTTGATCTCCATGCAGCATATCCAGGTCCTCGGGCAACTGGCTGCGACCCGGGCACAAGAGCAAGCCCGCGAGGCGGAGAATGGGCAATTCCTCGGTGGGCAAGACGGCGTTTTCAGCTTCAACTTCTGACAGAGCACCGGCCTCTCTCTTGTCGAGGTTCTGGCGTAGGCCGCTAGCTACGCTGGAAATTGCCTCCTGAGCGCGCTGTTTTCATCCAACGTTGGCATTTATTGAAACAATCACAAAAAAGGATACCC
This sequence comes from Stutzerimonas stutzeri, assembly GCF_013522825.1. Classification (GTDB taxonomy): domain Bacteria; phylum Pseudomonadota; class Gammaproteobacteria; order Pseudomonadales; family Pseudomonadaceae; genus Stutzerimonas; species Stutzerimonas stutzeri_AK. The sequence goes on along the minus strand of NZ_JAAMQZ010000037.1, from coordinate 43,458 downwards.
ATGACTGACTGGACTGCCGGCTACGTTGCCGACATCGGCTACACCTACGGTTACTACACCGAGCTGAACCCCTTGCGCGTGCGCCTGGCCTTCCTCAATGCCGGCCTCGTTCCGCCGGAAGTCGGCACCGCCTGCGAACTGGGATTCGGCCAGGGCATGAGCGCCAACCTGCATGCTGCAGCCTCTGTAGTGCGGTGGTCTGGTACTGACTTCAATCCGGCACAAGCCGGTTTCGCTCAGGAGCTGGCCAGCATCGCCGATTCGGGGGCTCAGCTTCTGGACGAAGCCTTCGACGCCTTCTGCAACCGCGCCGATCTGCCTGAGTTCGACTACATCGGCCTGCATGGGATCTGGAGCTGGATTTCCAACGAAAATCGCGCCGTCATCATCGAGTTCATCCGTCGCAAGCTCAAGGTAGGCGGCGTGCTTTACATCAGCTACAACACACAGCCCGGCTGGGCCGCCATGGTCCCCATGCGCGACCTGCTGACCGAACATGCCGAAGTGCTGGGCGCCGACGGCTCCGGCATCGTCAGCCGTATCGACAGCGCTCTCGCGTTCGCCGACCAGTTGCTGGCCGCCAACCCGCTCTATGCTCGCGCCAACCCACAGATCGCCGAACGCATAAAGAAGATCAAGGAGCAGGACCGCCACTACGTCGCCCATGAATACTTCAACCGCGACTGGCAACCCATGGCTTTCGCTCACATGGCGCAATGGTTGGCCCCAGCCAAGCTACAGTGGGCCTGCTCAGCCAATTATCTGGATGCCATTGACGCGTTAAACCTCACCGCCGAGCAACAGGCATTGCTGGCCACCATTCCCGACCCCATGTTCCGCCAGACCACTCGTGACTTCTGCGTTAACCAGCAGTTCCGCAAGGATTACTGGGTCAAGGGAGCCCGCAAGCTGAGCGCCCTGGAGCAGGCCGAACAACTTCGTGCGCAGCGAGTCATCCTTATCCAGAACAGAGCAGAGGTCAGCCTCAAGGTCACGGGCAGCCTGGGCGAAGCCACAATGCAGGATTCGGTATACAGCCCCATTCTCGACCAGCTCGCCGACAACAAGCCCAAATCGCTGGCTCAGCTGGAACAGGCCCTGCAACCCAGCGGCATCACCTTTGCGCAAATCAGCGAGGCCATCATGGTACTCAGTGGCGCTGGCACAGTGCTCGCTGCCCAGGACGATGCGGCCACAACGAAAGCCAGGAAGCGTACTGACCGCCTCAACCTCCACTTGATGAACAAGGCGCGCAGCAACAGTGAGCTGAATTATCTCACCAGCCCGGTTACGGGCGGCGGCATCACCGTGCCGCGTTTCCAACAGCTTTTCCTGCTGGCCCGCCAGCAAGGACACAAGCACCCTGCAGACTGGGCCAGCGCAACCTGGAACCTGCTGGCCATGCAGGGGCAGCGCCTGATCAAACAGGGGGAAGTACTGGATACAGCCGAAGCCAACCTTGCCGAGCTTACCGCCCAGGCCAATGAGTTCGCCGAGAAGCAATTGCCGATCCTCAGAGCGCTGCAGATAGCGTAAGCATCACTGGAGAAGAGTTGAGGCGCTGCCTCGACTCCTCTCCATATTGCAGCTTGTTCTTCTCATGAGGGACAGTTTTTCATGAGCACATTCCGGTAGAGTGCGCTCACGAAAAACAACCAACCTGAATCGAATGATCCTTATGAATGGTGCCATGACTCAAGGTTCAGGTAGCGGCCAACGGGCGCTGCCGCGAGTGGGTAGCTGGCTCACCCCGCTCTTGCCCAATGAGCCCCGCATTTTTGACCAGGCCACCCAGACTGCGCTGACGGCGCAGTACCTGCTGCCCGTATTGCCCGAACTGGAAGCCTGCCTGCTGGCCGTGCGCCGGCAACTCGACCCAGAGCTTGAGCGGCTGCAGCCGGTGAAACTGGGCAAGCCCTACCCGGTAGGGCAGTGCCTGGAAATCGCCGAGGCTGTCCACAAGCGCCTGCGGACAGTCGAGGAGAACGCAATCGCTTCGGATGCCGTGAAAGGGCTGCGCGCCTTGCGCGCCTTTCAAAGTGCTGGAGGCGATTTCCGCCAGGTCTGGGGCGACCTGCGCGGGCAGTATTTCCAGAATGCCTTTCAGGTCGGCACGCTGTACATCGACGTGGCCAACGACACGGTGACCCCCACCAAACCCAAAGTGGAAATCCTGCCGTTTGACCAAGCACAGTTCGTTCCCATCCGCGACTTTGAACACTTCCGGCAGATGGCCTGTCGCTACTGGGGCGATGAAGTCTACCCCAATCACGTGCTGCCCACCCTTGCGCCGCACTGCCCGCTGATCCACGTGAGCCAGAGTGGGCGCATCCAGTTGCGCGACGCCACCCAATACATGCTGGCCATGACGCGCAGCCAGGCATTCAAACCCAGCGAGGCAGCGCTACGCGAAGCGCCCATGCCGCAAGCGGTATTCGAGCGCGTGCGCAACGCGTTGGAAAAAACCGGATTGACGCTAGCCACCACCCCGAAACAAGGGCGCCAGCAGGCCCTGCAGCAGTGTCGCGAGCAGCGTGCCAAGCGCTGGCATCTGCATCACAGCTGGCCAGCCCAAGTCACATACGATGTGCAGCGGGTCAACCTGCAACTCGTGCACGCGTGCCAACAACCTCTTCAGGACAGAAAAGTGCCCACAATCAAGATTGACAACATCGACTACGACCTTGAACATCTTTCCGACGACGCCAGAGCGCAACTGCAGAGCATCCAGTTCGTCGACCAGGAACTGGCCCGCCTGCAGGCGCAGGTGGCGGCGATGCAAACTGCGCGAAATGCCTACCTCAGTGCGTTGAAGGCGGCGTTGAAATGAAAAGAGGTCAGGTCAAGATGGGCGTATTACTGTACGACGGCATCGAGACGCTGCTCTCGGGAAACGCGATTTGGGCAGCGCCGTTGTCGTCTCTGGGGCGCGCGTAGGGAAAGGGCTCAGTTCAGGTACATTTGCCCGCTGGCCCACAAACGAAAAAGCAAGGAGCAATAAATGGCAACAGGCGATATTCGAATCGACGCGCTACTGGCACTTCCTCAAGCCAGCCTCGCAACGAATCACTCCCAAGGCATGCCGGTAGTGATTTCATACGGCTTCATGGAAGCGCCCGCTACGGCAGTCCGAGATTTCAAGGCGCTGAACCAGGCGCAACGAACGGCCATCGATTCGATGCTCAGCGAGATATCGACCCTGGTCGGCATCACCTTCAAGCATGTCGAGGAAGGCGGCATTCTGCGCTACGGGCTGTTCTCGGGTGGGCAGGCCCTTGCCGACGGCTCCGCCAGCAAGGGCCAAATGAGCCTCACCGCTAACAGCGCCAATGTCTGGCTGAACTGGACCGTACCGCAAATCCAGAACCTCGACGCGGGCTACGGACGGCAACTGGCCCTCCACGAAACGGCCCACGCCCTGGGGCTCAAGCATCCAGGCGAGTACAGCCAATGGGACACCGGCCCGTATCTGCCTGCCGAACTGGCGACAGCGAACCACACGATCATGTCCTACAACGGTGGCAACTCGAACCACCTGGGTGATTTCGATGTTATGGCGCTTCAATACCTGTACGGGAGCGCGGGCGGACAGGCCTCTGCCAATGTCATCACCGTCTCCAGCGTATACACGGCGGGCAGTTATTTCGATGACCAGTTCAACTTGAACGTCGAGACCCTGAACACTTCGGTGCGGATATCGGGTGGGGCTGGGGTCGACCAGTTGCATCTCAATACCAGCTCGATCTCCGCCAGGCTTGAAGGTGGGGAGCTCAGCCATATCGTCTACAGCAAGCCCGACAGCAGTTTCCTCGGCATCTACCTCGATGGCGTGGAGCGCGTTCACTTCACGGACAAAAGCGTGGCCATCGATGACCAGGCTGCCCAGGCATACCGCCTGTACGAGGCCGCCTTCAACCGCGCGCCGGATCTCGAAGGGCTGGGTTACTGGATCAGCGAATTTGACCGGGGAGTGTCACTGGAATCCGTATCCGCGCTATTTATCGCAAGTACGGAGTTTACAAGCTTGTATGGGAACGCCCCCTCCAACGACGACTTCGTCATTGCGCTGTATCAGAACATTCTCGACCGCGCACCAGAACAAAGCGGCTTCGATTTCTGGGTCAAACAACTGAAAACCGGAACGATGAACGAAGCACAGGTACTGGCCAGCTTTTCCGAGTCCAATGAAAACAAGGTCGCACTGAGCGGCATCATCCAGAATGGAGTGGAATATCTGCCTATTTAGGGGAAAAGGGTCAAACTGAAATGACCCTTTTCCCGCCCCGCGCCTCAACGTCCAGGCCAGTGCAGCACCTGGGAAATTTGCGAATCTGGCAATCCTAGAGCCACCACCACTTACCGTGAACTGGTGCCGCACGAAATTTATAATATCGTGCATAGCTACCAAGGAGACTCATCATGGCCATCACGGCACACTCTCCCACCGTCAAGGTCGTCGGCACCAACGGCCAGATTTCGCTGGGCAAGCAATACGCGGGCCGCCAGGTGCTGGTGGAAGAGTACGAGCCTGGCGTCTGGCTGGTGCGTACTGCCACTGTCGTTCCCGACAACGAGCGCTGGCTGCACGCGCCTCAAGCAGCGGCCGATCTGCAAAAGGCCATGGTCTGGTCCGTGGCCCATGCTGCATCGGACGCCGATTCCGAAGACACGCTCAAGCGTCTTGGTCAGTGTGAAAAGGGGGTCAGGTACATTTTCCCATTTATCCTATGGTTCTTTTTTAGGCCGACCTCGTGGCCTGATCGTTACATCGCGCCCGAGCATCTGCTCAATTTGATGGGCGAATCGCGGTGAACCAAAGGCAGCGTTCTGCTGGGTAGCGTTGCGCAGCTGAGTTGTCATGTCCTTCTGTTCGTCCTGCAGGACCCAAGCTCGATAATTTTCCTGGCGCTCCATATCCGTCGCACCAAGGGCAACGTATTCGGGATGCGGAGTCACCAGCCTGGACTGCCGCTTACCAACATTAGCGTGCCAAGAACTCCACGGATAGCCCTGCGGATGCGCAACCATTCCGGCTCGTACCGGGTTGAGCTCGATATAGCGCATGCAACTGAGCAGGTAGCGCTCACTACCCACCACGCTCGCCTTGAATCGTCCGGCCCAAAGATGCCCGGTGCGCTCGAACCGGGCGTTGATCCGCTGAACATACAGGCGATTGAGGTTCTGCATCAATCGACTGAGCGTGCCAGGCACGCTTGGCGTCAGCAGAAGATGCACGTGGTTGGTCATCAGGCACCAGCCATGAACACTCACCTCCAGATGGCCCGCATAGGCGCTCAGCAGGTGCAGATATTCCAGATAGCATTGATGATCGAAGAATACGGCCTGTCGGTCGACGCCGCGCTGCACGATATGGTGCGGCAGCCCAACGACCTCCAGCCGCGGCTGACGCGGCATAACCCCTCCTTGGGTTGATTACTTCAGCTCACTTTGAACAATTGCCCCCTGAATCACCATCGCCGGAGGGGAAAACTGTGAACTGGCGGGACGTGAATAAATGCGAATAAATTTACCTGACCCCTTTTCCCCTTTTCCCCCAGGCCCCTACAAGCGCTTCGTAGCACTGCCGTAGACTCTACTCCGTTCCCGCTTGCCTACCGCGATCACCGTGACAACCAGACGGCTGTCGATCACTTCATAGACCAAGCGGTAGCCGATGGAGCGGAGCTTGATCTTGTAGCAGTTAGACATGTCCCTAAGTTTATCGGCCTCGACGCGGGGATTATCGAGGCGTTCTTTCAGCTTCTTGGCGAACTGCAGCTGGATAGTGTTGCCCAGCCTGCCCCACTCCCTGAGTGCTTGGGCGTTGAACTCCAGGGCGTACTTAGTCGGCTCCGCCGGCTTGCGCGATGAGGCCATCGATATCTACTCGTACAGTAGGTTCACCAGCGCGAGCGCGTACGATCTCAGCCAACCGCAGATCGTCAATCAGCTCCAGCATGGCTTCATAGCGTGCGGGTGGCACGGCATAGAACGCTGGTTCGTTTCGATTGAGGATCACGACCGTTTCGCCGCCACCTTCGCGGATGGTGCCCATTGGGTCCTTTTTAAGTTCTGTCACCGACGCCGCAACGTCAGCCAGTACCGTGTAAGTCATCGCCATATCCACCTGTTGTCTACTATCCGCGCTACTAGGGTGCCTGAGCTCATATCTATGGGCCGAACCGTCACGCTTCGTTGAGCGAATGTGTGGTTCTCTACTGTGGGCCGAGCTGTCTTGATTAAGGTCTTCGCAAAGTCATTGTGCGAACGGGGTAAGCGCGCATAGCGTAGCACCCCTAAAAGCACTCCGTAAGATGTTTTTTGATGTACTACATCTAGAACGAGTCGCGATCAGGTGTCCCCATAAAGGCTGAAATCTACAGGGAGCGGGGTGGGACGACAGCGAGGACGAGGACGAACTGGAGGCCCCGGTTTTACTAGTAAATGTACCTAGTAAATGTACCTGACCCCTTTTCCCTTACTTAGTCGGCTCCGCCGGCTTGCGCGATGAGGCCATCGATATCTACTCGTACAGTAGGTTCACCAGCGCGAGCGCGTACGATCTCAGCCAACCGCAGATCGTCAATCAGCTCCAGCATGGCTTCATAGCGTGCGGGTGGCACGGCATAGAACGCTGGTTCGTTTCGATTGAGGATCACGACCGTTTCGCCGCCACCTTCGCGGATGGTGCCCATTGGGTCCTTTTTAAGTTCTGTCACCGACGCCGCAACGTCAGCCAGTACCGTGTAAGTCATCGCCATATCCACCTGTTGTCTACTATCCGCGCTACTAGGGTGCCTGAGCTCATATCTATGGGCCGAACCGTCACGCTTCGTTGAGCGAATGTGTGGTTCTCTACTGTGGGCCGAGCTGTCTTGATTAAGGTCTTCGCAAAGTCATTGTGCGAACGGGGTAAGCGCGCATAGCGTAGCACCCCTAAAAGCACTCCGTAAGATGTTTTTTGATGTGCTACATCTAGAACGAGTCGCGATCAGGTGTTCCCATAAAGGCTGAAATCTACAGGGAGCGGGGTGGGAGGACAGCGAGGACGAGGACGAACTGGAGGCCCCGGTTTTACTAGTAAATGTACCTAGTAAATGTACCTGACCCCTTTTCCCTCAATATGCCTGGTAGGACTTCTCCTCCACCAGCACGCTGCCCAGCAATTCGTTCAGCTGGCGCTTGATGGCTGCACGCTGGTCGTTGCAGAAATACACTTGGCGGGCCAACTGGACGAAGCTGTCATCGAAGCACTGACGTCGTTCGCAGTCGCGTTTGGCATCTTCCACCTCCCATATCCGAGCATTGATGGCTTTCAGCGCCAGCACCAGTGCAGGCAGGTCGGCGGGAAAGCGGGACAGGTCGCCCACGACCCTCTCGATCTCCTGGCGCTCCCTGTTCACATTGGCCAGTCTGGCGGCATCCTGCTGCAGCTTTTGCGCCTTGATCTGCAAAATGGTCAGCTTGTCGAACACCTCGCCCCAGGCTACGGGTAGTTGCGGCATGGCGGGCCATGAGGCGACACAGGGGGTGAGCGCAGAGGACGAAATCGTTAATAGAGTGGAAGTCATTTATCAATCCAGCTTGAGCCTGGCAAAGCCTTCAATCTGCACCGGGCGCTCCTGAGGCGCGCCGACCAGCAGCCAGTTACCCGCCTCTCTGGGGGTGTTGGGCACGGCCGCTTCAACCCAGAACGCGTAGTCCGCCTGGCGCGCAGCCTGACATACGGCTAAGGCTTGCTCGCGGTCGACGGATGTCATTAGAAAAATAGGGCGACAGCGCTTGAGGGTTTCCAGGGCGCCATCGATAAAGGGCACAAAGGGCATGGGCGACTGAACGAACAAGGCGTCGCAGTGCTCAAGCGCCAGCTGGTCCACGGTCTGGCACGGCACAGTGACAAGCGAGGGCTGGTTGCCCCATTGCGTAGAGAGGCTTTCCGACCAGGGTTCCAGCAGGTTGATTTGCACCTGCGCCGCGCCGGCCAGCGGTACGGCCTGCAATACACGGGCGATGCAGCCCGTGCCGGCCAGATGCAATGCCGCTTCCACATTGCGTGCCAGCGGGGCGCGGGGTTCCAGTACGATCAGCTCGCCATGCGGTGCGACGCGCCGGGCCAGCGTCTGGGCCAGTCCGGCATCGGGGGCGCAGGCCATCACGCATACTGCGCCGGGCTTCAACAGGGATTGACTCAGGTGTGCGAAGCGCTCGCTGGCGTAGGCGTGCAGCGGGGCCAGGCGCTGCCGCTTGAGGCGCGGGACACCATTGTCATCTAGCACCACGCTGCGTGCGGGCTTGTGCCCGACGCCTATGCTCAGGCCAGCGGGCTCGGCAATAGCTGTTTGGCGCTGCGCCATCTTCTCGCGCAGCAGGGTCAACACCTGAAGAGGCGAAATGCGCGCCCAGGCCGCTTCGTACTGCTCGCGCATCACCTCCCACTCTTCGGCTTCTACCTTTACCCGGCCAAAGGCCGGCAGGGCTTCATAGCCGTCGGGGTTCAACGCTGCCGTGAACGGGTAATACGGATAGAAATGCCCCGGCACCGTCACGCACAGATGCACGGTGGGCACGGCGCCGATGTCTGCCACATGCGAGGCCAGGCTATTGACCGTGACGAGGCCATCCATCTGCACCACCAGGGCGCGGAATCTCTCGGGGCAATCGATATGGGCGCTTACATCCAGCAGGCGCGGATGCTGGCAATCAAGAGGCTGGTCCACCACCAGGGTGATTTCGGGTGCCAGTTGCAGCAACTGCCACGCAAAGTCCGCAGCTACCCTGGGCGGCATGGTGCGCAAGGCCACGGATGCCTTGGGATTGAACAACACCTTCTGCCCTGGGTGCGCCTGCAGGTGTTGGCGTACCGCCTGCCAGGCATCCTGGCGGATATGGCCTCGGTTGCGCTTGTGTTCGGGCGGCACGTTCTGCGGGGCCAGGCCGCACCACCACAGCACCCAGTCCACGGTGGGCAGCTCGTTGTAGCGGGGCTGGCGAATGAAATGGGTGAAATCGAAATAAGCGTCGTACTGGGCAAACTCGGTTACCGTCAGCGCATGGAAGAGCACACGCTCGATCTCAGGCGCATCTTGCAGAATATCCGCAGTGGCCGCACTGGTTCCCGGCCCAAACAGGATATCGCAGCTCAGCGAAGGCAAATGCTCACGCAGGCAGTTCAGTACAGCCCGGAAGGCCGTGATACCGATGGTGCAGTCGCCCAGGTTGGTGCCAAAGCCATTGACGATGGCAAGGCGTAGATGCTGCTTGTCCGGCTTGCGCGCACGCAGGGCCTGGAGCTGCCTGGGCAGGGGTTCATCCTCCAGGTGCAGGCGCAGGCCCTGCCCAACGGAGGCGGACATCCGGCCCAACCGAACGGGGAAATAGGGCCAGGCCAACAAGCTGCTTTCCTCGATCAGATGCAGACCCGGTGCCTGGTTCGTTTCTTCTGGTTCGGCCTTGCCTGGCAGCAAGCCTGATCGCCAGCCTTCGTCCTGCGGCAGCTTCTTCAGCAGGTGGGCCTCCCCCCCTACATCCAGATACAGGCACTCCATCGGCAAGGCCTGCGGATCGCTCCCACCCCGATAGCGACGACGGTACAGGCTGGCGTCGAGCAGCCGGTCCTGTGGCAGCGCAAAGCAACGCATAAAGAGCCCGCCCTTACGAGTTCACGGTTTGCAGAGCCGAGGCCCGTAGGTAGGCCTGTGTTTGGGCCCCGTATCGCTTGAGGTTCACATCCTGAAAAGAGGCACCAACCTTTTCGCCTGGCGCAGCAATCAACCACAGCGGCTGCTCAAGGTCACTGTAACCGGCACGCAAGCTTAGATCAGCCACCTCGAATGCCTCCAGTGGCTGGCTGATATCACTCCAGCCAGGCCGGGCCACAAAGCCCTGAGTTTTTCGGTTTAGCGAAAAACGCCTCTTCCAGAAGTCGTCAATCGTATGGTCCATCGCGCTTTAACTCCCTTGCTCATGAAAAAACCCCATCCTTCTTGCGAAGGACGGGGTTCAAAGGCTTCCATCTCAAGCCCCGCCCGGAAGGCGGGGCCTGTATCCAATCAGTTAGATCAGAGCGACGGTGCCGTAGGTGCTGTTGAACGAGGCGTTGGCCAGATCGATACCGACCAGCTCGATGATCGAGTCGTGGCCGTTATCGAAGGCAGTGGAGTTCGTGCCCTGATCAATCACCACATAAGCGTTGCTACCGAACTGGAACCACACCGCCTGGTTCGCTTCCGCTTGGGCGATGGCGGCGTTCGCGTAGTCCGAGAACACTGCGTTGGTGCCCAGCGTGGCGCCCAGTTTGCTGAAGCTGCTGATGGCTGTAGCCGCGCCGCTTTGCTCCAGTTTCAGCACATCACCCGCCTGGAAGTCCAGGATGCTGCTGTGGGTGTTGGCTTCCTTGGTTGCAGCCTTCAGCACGAACAGGTCGTTGCCTGCGCCACCGGTCAGCTTGGCACCGTTGGAGCCAGCGAACAGGGTGTCGTTGCCTTCACCACCCACCAGCACGTCGGCCTTGGCGTTGGTACCTTGCGAAGCCGTCAGAACGTCGTTGCCCGAACCGCCGGTCACGGTGATGGCATCGCCATTGTGAGCGGACAGGTTCAGCGTCAGGTTGCCGGTTGCCTTGCTGGCATCAACGGTGGCCAGCTTGGTGTTGGCCGCGACAGTCAGCGTCAGGTTGCCAGCGCCTTCCACGGTGATGGCCTTGGTAGCGGTATTGCCAGCCACAGCCAGCGTGGTGCTGGAGACATCGGCAGTCTTGACGGGGATACCGTTGGCATCATTGAAACCAGCAGGGGTGAAGCTCTTGCTGACGTTGCCAATGTTGAGGTTGATGGTCTCGATATCAGCGACCGTCACGGTGCCCACGTCGCCAATAGCCTTGGTCACCACGTTCAGCACGTCGGCGGTGCCCTTGGCAGCGTCGGTTACCTTGACGATGGCGCCTGCGCCGGCAGCCGTCAGTTCCAGCGTACCGCCGCTGGCCATCTTGTCGATGGTCAGAGCTGCAGCGGTTGCCGGAGCAGCAGCGCCTTGAGTGGTTGTTTTGACGACCACTGCAGCGGTAGTGCCATCACCACCCACATCAACAATGGTGAACGCACCAGTGCCGATATCAGCCTGCTCACCACCGACCTTACGCGTCAAGGTCACTACGCTTCCAGCTACGCTTGTGGCCTCCCAATCGGTGAAGGCGGTACCCAAAGCATAGAACTTGGTAGCAATCTGCGCAGCGGTTTCACCACCTGCCAGGGTCAGGGTCTGGCCGTTGAATTCAATAGTATCCGCGCCGACAATGGCGCCAGAAGTAGCGAAATCAACGGTAACAACTTCCTTCGTTGCAACGCCCGGAATCGAATCCGAGTTGGCGCTGACCACGTAGTTGATGTTGTCGAGGTTGGCCAGGTTGACGGTACCGGCAGCAGCCGCCTTGGTGTTGAGGCTCAGCTTCTCGAAACCATCGATCTTGCCTGCGAAGGTGCCATTGGCAGTCAGGGCCACGGCGTCTGCTGCGGACATGGCGATGGTGTCAACGCCTTCACCGCCCTTCAGGTCAACGGTCGGGATGGCGATGGCTGCACCAGCTACGCCACTCAGGGTCAGGATGTCGTCACCGGCGCCCAGGTCGATGGCCTTGGTGATGGCCACGTTGGCGTTGAAGATGGTCACGCTGTCCTTGCCCGCGCCGCCTGCGTAGGTGGCTTTGGTGCCGTCCAGCGTCAGGGTGGTGGCGCCGGTGGTGCCGGTGGTGTCAACCGAAGTGACGTTGGCAGTCGCCTGGCTGTTCAGGGTCAGACCAGCGGTCTCGGTAACCTTGATGGTGGTCAGGGCCGAAGTGCTCGAGCCGCTAGAGGAATCCAGCAGGCCGGTGCCGCTGACGTTCAGTGCAGTGGTGCCGGTGGCGCCATCGAGTTGCAGATCAACGGTGTTGGTGCCGTTGCTCTGAACGTTCAGGGTCTTGGTAGCGGTGTTGTTCAGGTCGAGCAAGGCCGGCGCAGCGTTGGCAGAAGCGCTAGTCAGCGTTTCAGCCTTGGCAGCGGTACCGACGTTGGTCAGGTTCAGCGCCAGGGTGGCAGCAGCCTGAGCCAGGGTGAAGTTGCCACCGTTGGACAGGTTCAGGGTTTCCAGCGCGGAGGTGGTGCCAGTGCTTGCGGAACCCGCTGCTGCGTAGCCATCGACGGTGATGGTCTTGACTGCGGCAGCATCGGCGCCACCAGCGATGGTCACAGCACCTGCAGTCACGCCCATTACGCCGCCAGCCAGGGTTGCATCATGAGCCTTGCCTTGGACAACCGTAACGGTCGGGGCAACGGAGGTGCCCGAGGTGTTGGTCAGGGTGGCGGTCAGATCGGTCGCAACGTTCTGGTTGGCACGCACGGCAGTGAACACCACGGTGTCGCCAGCAGCGGCTGCAGCGGTGTAACCACCAGCAACGTTGGCACCGGTTGCAAAAGCCCCAGTGAAGACGCCCTTGGCAGCGACTTGCGAGCCCTGGGTGTCGGTGTTGGGGTTGGCCAGGCCGCTGACCATGTTGGAGAAGGCGGCAGCGACTTCTTCAGCAGTGAGGTTGACGCCGGCAGCAGCGGTGAAGGTCAGGCCGTTGATGGTGACTGCATCGCCACCCTTGAGCGCGCCGAACTTGACGGTTGCGGTTTCGGTCTGGCCACCGGTGGTGAAGGCAGCGTTCTTGGCAGCTACAGTGGCGTCTTGCTTGACGGTGATGGCGGTGGTGTCAGTGTTGGCGTTGACGATGACAGCAGCCTGGGTAACGCTGTTGGCCGCATTGTCGGCAGCAGCCTTGGAGGCGTCAGAAGTGGCCTTCTGGGTCACGGAAACGGTCTTGCCGCCGGTGACCGTGATGGCGCCAAAGGCAATATTGCTGGCAGCGTCGTAGGCTTTGCCAGTGACGTTGACTGCCACATCACCCTTGGCAGCGGCGGCGCCGCCGATGGTGATGGTGTCGGCATTGGAAGCGGCGCCTGCATTAGCAGCGGTCACGGTGACGTTGTTGCCACCATTGACGGTATGACCCAGAATTGAAGCAGTACCGTTTTCCTGCAGGGTGGCAGCGATGTTGGTTGCAGCAGCGGCGGTGGCATCAACGGCAGCGGAGCCGTGCTTGACCACGTTCAGGTCAGTCACACCCGCCACAGCGGAGGTGTTGACGGTCACGCCAGTGGTGCCTTCGATTTCAATCACTTCGACGTTGCTGATGTTAGCCAAAGGCAGGGCGGTACCCGCAGTCAGGCTCGAAGCGATCTTCAGGGTGTCTTTACCAGCACCGCCGTTGATGATGTCCAGAGCACTCAGCGTATCGAGTTCGCCGGTACCGTTGACGGCGGTGATCGAACCGATGATGGTGTCGTTGCCCGCAGTGCCTTGGACGTTGTCCAGACCTTTGGTGAGCATGACAGTCTGGCCAGCATTTTCGTTGCTGTTGTTCTGAACGGTGTTCAGGACGTTTTCCAGCGGAGCGCCAGTGGCGGCAGTGACGGAAGCTGCGTCGCTGGTGACGGTGTTCAGCCAGGTCTTGACAGCGTTCAGAGCGGTATCGTTGGCGCTGGCGTAGGCAACGATCTCGGCATTGGTGTCGAGTGCGTTGGTGAAGGCGGTGGCAGCAGTCACCTTGTTGCTGATGATGTCAGCGTCGGTGCCCTGAGAGCCTTTGTTGATGGCTTCAGCAATGTTGCCGATCTTCAGCGCACCGTTGTCGAGCTGGCCTACCCAGTAGGTCAGACCGGCCACTTCAGCCGGGCGGCCAAACAGGTTCTGGTAAACAGCGTTTACCAGCTGAGTGGAGTTCATGCCGGCGTACAGGTCTTTGTACTCGGCAGACTCGGCGAAGGTGTTCAGCAGGTCAGCGGAGTTGCCAGCGTAGCTGCTCCAGTACTGCAGACCCGCGACATCAGCCGGGCGGTTGAAAAATGCAACATATGCATTCTGAATTTGCGCGATGGTCAAAGCCATTTCTTCTTGCTCCTAGGGGTGTTCAGATAAGGGATTCGCTTCTTCGAAGGAAAGCCGCGAGGACCCTTGTGCATTAATGCGGCGGCAATAGTCTCAAAGCGCCCGCAATGGCGATGTGACATTCGTCACTTTAGCCGATTTAGCAGCACCTCCCGAGAACTCCAATCGGTCACGCCGTAAGCGGTTCGCTGATCGTCAAGCTGCGACTGGAACAGGTAAACAGCACGGCTGCCGCCCTCCTGGTGCAGCAAGCCGTCTACCCGCATGTTGTTGTTGCCCAGGTACTGGCTGACGTTCTGGAAGGTGCCGTCGGGAAATACCTGCCCTTGCGCATGGCGCGAGATGCGCTGGCCATCGGCGAGAAGGTCGAAGCGGGTGGTGAAGCGGCTGTTGACGAAATCCATGTTCAGGCGACCGTTTTCCACCTGTGCTGCGTAGGTGCTGCCATCGGACTGGCGCTGGATGAGAGCCTGGGCATTTTGCAGCTGGAAATCCAGCGTGCGGCTGGCCGGACGCTCCCATTGACTGTCACGCGGGCGCAGCAGAATGAAGTGCGGATTGAGGCTGACGATCTTGTGAGTGACGAAGGCCTGCTCAAGGTCCAGGGCATCGCCAGCTTGAGCAAGCTCGCCCCAGCGGCCCCACTGGAGCGTGGGGCCGGCGTGGGGCGCCGGCAGCAGGGGCCGCTCGGGCGTGAGGGTACTTTCTGTTTTGGCAGGCCCCAGATCCGGATCGATGACAGGCGCACGCCGGTCATGCTGAGGCTTGGGCTCGTCCTTGCGCGGCGGAGCGGCCTGGTCGGGACTGGCCTCGGGGTTTTCAAGCAGTTGGGCACCCTGAACCTTGTCAATCTGCAGAATGCGCCCGACCTGTGCGGCACTGAGCTCCAGGGCGCCGGGGCCTTGGCAGCGGTGGCTGCCGCCAGGCTGGCACTGCGCCCCGAAGGGGCTGGCAACGACGGCGCCGGCAAGCACGACTATGCGGGTGGTGTGAGCATCGGTGTAGGCGGTGAAGTCGGTGCCCTTGACGCCGATGGCGGCAACGGGAGTGTTGAAGCGGAAATTGTGCCGGGCCTCTTTTACCGCGTCGCCGGTGATGCTGCGGGCCACCCCCTGGCGGAGGTCAATGCGAAAGCGGCTCTGGCCGGGTGTTTCGGCATCGATATGGTAGGTGGTGAGGGTGGCTGCGGTTTGCGGGCGCAGGATGATGAAGCCGTTGTCGCGGGTGCGTATATAAAGGTAGCCGTCATCGCCTGTGGCGAGCCGGTCACCGGGGAAGACGGAATCACCGGCCTTGAGGGTTTGCGTGCCCTGGCTGACCTGGCCGATAGCGAGTACCACCTGCCCTGCGGCGAGCGGCTCGTCGCCCTGTGCGCTGGCGCTTGCCGGGACAAGACTGATCGCAAGCAGGGCCACGAAAAACAGGCACAGGATGCTGCCAAGCGCGCGAAAGGGATACGGGATCAGCATCGCGCTGCCTCCATCAGGGTTGGGTTGTGCGTTGCGGCGCAATGGGGCGTGCCGCCTTGTGAGCCGGGATTTGCTCCAGGCTTTGCCTTTTAGCACAGTAACAGCCGAAGGTGAAGGGCGCGGCGGGACTGGCGTACAGCTTGGGCTGCCCTTATAGTGCGCGGCTATTTACCTGGTGCGGGCGGTCTTTTGTCCGGTCTGTTTTCTCTTCTGTTGCACAGCTGTCGCGCCTGGTCTGGGCTGAAGTGGGCAAGCGCTCTGCTGCTGGCCATGCTGTGCCCCCCTGTTTTGGCAGCAGAGGGGGAGGATGCCTATGCGCAGGCCCTGGGCGCAATTGCCGAGGGCCGCTATGAAGAAGCCCGGGTTCTACTGTCGCACCTGGCAGCCACGCAGCCGGAACATGCGGGAGCCTGGCTGGATCTGGCGATTCTGCATTGTGCCCTGGGCAACCGGACGGAGGCCGAGGCTCTGTTCGAGACCATCGAATTGCGTTTTGCGCCGGGGCCAGCACTGCGCGAACTGATGGCCCGCCAGCTAGCCGGCGGCTGCCAGCGAGCGCGAGCGCCGGGGGTTGTACGTGTGCGCCTGGGCCGCGGGTATGACGACAATGCAAACCAGGGAGCGAGTAATCCGAATCTACCCATCGGCGGCGGCCCAGGCGGCGTGACCCTGGTGCTGGCGCCGGAGCTTGCACCCAGGGGCGACGGTTTCACCAGCCTGCAGGTCGATGGCGCGCTGCCGCTGGCCGATGGAGACCTTGTGGGCTTTGGGCAGCTTGCCGTGCGCCGTCATGATGATGTGCGTGCGTTCGATATCAGCTCCCTGGCACTGGGTTTGGAGCAGCTCTGGGAGCGCGATGATTGGCAGATGCGGGCGTCACTGGCGGGAGGCATGCTTGAGCTGGACGGCAAGCTGTATCAGCAAAGCGCGCTGATTCAGGGGCAGGTGACGCCGCCCCTTCCATTACCCCATCCCTGGCAGTTTTCGCTGGTGGCGGCGCAGTCTTACCTCAAGTATGTGGACCAGCCGGTTTTCGATGCGCGCCAGGCGGAGTTGCGGGGTGTGCTGAGCTACGAGCAAGGACGGGGCAGGTTGAGCCTGGCAGCCGGAGGGCTGCGCGATTATGGCCAGCAGGATCGCCCCGGCGGTAACCGCGATGGCTGGTCGGTGAACATCTGGGGCAGAGTGCTATGGGGGCAGACGGCAGGCGAGTTCATGTGGTCGCGGCAGCATTGGCAGGGTAGCCAGGATTTTGCACCGGGGCTGATCGATGAGATACGCAAACAGGATGTGGAGCAGTGGCGACTTGCCGTGATTCAACCCTTGGGGGGCAGGCATTCGCTGGTGGCTGAGCTTCGCCAGATCGATAGCGATGAGAACATCAGTATCTTCAGTTACCGTTCGCGCCAGCTCTCCCTGAGCTGGCAACTGGATTTTTGAACTGCCTGCAGGTGAGCAACAGTGGCGCAGGCGGGCCTGGGGGAGACCCCTGATCCGAGACTTTTTGAGGGAGCAGCATGGGTTTGCTGGGTGATTTATGGGCATTTCGCGGTTTTGTGTTGAGCAGTGTCAAGCGCGAGATTCAGGCTAAATATCGCAATTCTCTGTTCGGCTTTGCCTGGATGATCATTCAGCCACTTTCGATGATCGTGGTGTATACGGTGATCTTTTCCCAGCTTATGGGTTCGCGCCTGCCTGGGGTGTCGGGCGGCTTTGCCTATTCCATTTATCTGTGCGCAGGCATTGTGACGTGGGGGTTGTTTGCAGAGACCACGCAGCGGATGGTGGGGGTGTTTGTGGATAACGCCAACCTGATCAAGAAGCTGAGCTTTCCCCGCCTGTGCCTGCCATTGATTGTGCTGCTGAGCGCGGGTTTCAATTTCTGCATCATCTTTGCTCTGTTTCTGGGGTTTCTGCTGGTTTCGGGCAACTTCCCAGGCTGGCCCTTGCTGGGGGTGCTGCCCTTGCTGCTGGTGCAGGTGATGCTGGCTATAGGTCTGGGGGGCATCCTGGGGGTGTTCAATGTGTTCTTCAGGGACGCCGGACAGATGTTCGGCGTGCTGATCCAGTTCTGGTTCTGGTTCACGCCTATCGTTTATCCGTTTTCCATCCTGCCGGACTGGGCGGCCGCTTTGATGCGTCTTAACCCGCTGTTGCCGCTGATGGAGGGTTATCAGGGCATCATGGTGCGCGGCCTTTGGCCGAACTGGGGTGAGCTGGCACCGGTTGCACTGCTTGCTCTGTTGCTGTGCATTTATGCCGTACTGCTGTTCAGGAAGCATGCGGGCGATATGGTTGATGAACTGTAATGGGTACGATCAGGGTGTGCGGCCTGGGCAAGGCTTATCGGCAGTACGGGTCTCGCTGGCAACGGCTGGCGGAGTGGATCATTCCGTTTTCCAGACCGCGCCATAGTCTGAAATGGGTGCTGCAGGAGGTGTCCTTTTCCCTGGACCCCGGCCAGGCGGTGGGGATCATCGGCATCAACGGAGCGGGCAAGAGCACCTTGTTGAAGTTGATCACGGGGACGACACAGCCGACTGTCGGGAGCGTGTCGGTGCAAGGTCGGGTGGCAGCCCTGCTGGAGTTGGGCATGGGCTTTCACCCTGATTTCACCGGGCGCCAGAATGCGTTCATGGCGGGCCAGCTGATTGGCCTGAAGGCCAGCGAAATCCGTGAGCTGATGCCGCAGATCGAAGCCTTTGCGGAGATCGGCGATTACCTCGACATGCCGGTGCGGGTGTATTCGAGCGGGATGCAGATGCGTCTGGCCTTCAGCATTGCGACGTGCAAGCGTCCGGATGTACTGATCGTGGATGAGGCGCTGTCGGTCGGCGATGCGTATTTTCAGCACAAGAGCTTCGACCGGATTCGCCAGTTCCGCGACCAGGGGACGACGCTGCTGATCGTTTCGCACGACAAGGCAGCCATTCAGTCGATCTGCGACAGGGCCATCCTGCTCAACGCAGGCCGGGTTGCGCTGGAGGGTGAGCCTGAGGCAGTCATGGATTATTACAATGCCCTGCTCGCCGACAGCGAGAATGCCCAGGTGGCGCAGAAGCAGACAGCTGACGGTCGCGTGCAGACGATCTCGGGGACTGGCGAGGCGAGCGTAGAGTCGGTGGGGTTGTACAACGCGACCGGTGAAAAGGTTGAGGTGGTGCGTGTCGGCGAGCCACTGGAGTTGCGTGTTCTGGTGGCAGTGCATGCGCCGATCAGCAGCCTGGTACTGGGGTATGGCATCAAGGATCGTCTCGGACAGGTGATGTACGGCACCAATACCTGGCATACCGGGCAGGTTGTCGAGCAGCCGGAGACCGGCGGACGCTACCGGTTTTCACTCCGGTTCCCGGCCAATTTCGGGGTCGGCAGCTATTCGGTGCAACTCGCGCTGGTGGACCGGGATACTCATTTGTCGAAGAACTATGAGTGGCGCGATCTGGCTGTCGTGTTCAATGTTGTCAATGCAGACCGCAACAGCTTCACAGGTTGCCTGTGGAACGAGCCTGTGATTTCGATAGAGAAACAATAATGTTCATCTCCTATGCGCAGAATTTCGAAGATGTGATGTTGTGGCGTGCGCTTGGCCACGTCGAGCGCGGCTTCTATATCGACGTTGGGGCCAACCACCCGACCGAGGATTCGGTCACCCAGGCTTTCTACGAGCGCGGGTGGTCGGGCATCAATATCGAGCCGCTGGCCAAGCATGCAAGGCAGCTGGAGCAGGAACGCCCTCGCGATATCAACTTGCAGGTAGCGGTGGGTGCGGAAAACGGCGAAATCGAGCTGTTCGACACGCCGGTGCGCGGGCTGGCCACGGCTTCGGCAATTATCGCTGGGAGGCACACTGACGCCGGCCTACAGACGGTGTCCAGTATCGTACCCTTGCGTCGCCTGCAGGATATCTGTGCCGAGCATGCGCCGGAGAACATCCATTTTCTGAAAATTGATGTTGAGGGGTTCGAGGCGCAGGTGCTGGCGGGGATGGATCTGCAGCGCTTTCGCCCCTGGGTGTTGCTGGTCGAGGCGACGATTCCTAATACGCGGGAAATCGATGCCAGCTGGGAGCCGGAAATTCTCGCTGCTGGCTACCGCCAGGTCTATTTCGACGGCCTTAACCGTTACTACGTACCGTTAGAGCGAGCGGACGAACTGGCAGGGCATTTCAGCTCGCCCCCTAATGTGTTCGATGCGTTCGTTCTGTCGGATCTGGTCAACGAGCAGGAGAACAGCCGCACACTGGCTGCGCAGTTAGGACAGGCGCACGCGGAGCTGAAGAAGATGGAGGTGCTCGCCCACCGCCTGGACGAGGCAGAGCAGCATATCGAGGCAATCTACGGCAGCACCTCGTGGCGTATTACGGCCCCCTTGCGCCAGGCCAGTGAGCATATCCGGCAGACCAGGCAGTGGGTGGCCAGGGACGGAGTGGATTTCTTCGTCAGTCAGGCAGCACGCATGCCCCGACTCAGACGTATGGTTGGGGCGCTTGCGCGCAAGACCGGCACCCATGCCCTGTTGCTGCGCTTGTATCACAAGGCTCAGGGGGCAAGATCGAGGATGGCTGGAGCCTTTCCTGACGACCACGTGGGGAGCCTGTGGCCACATGTGGATGTCGCTTCCATGCCGATGATGCCACGCGTGCCGGAAGCTTCTCGGTTACATGCCGAGCCGCCGACGGTGCCTGCCGTTTTCCGCATTACAGGGCATATCGAGGGACATTACAGTCTGGCTATCGTGAACCGCGGCCTGGCTCTGGGCCTTGAGGAAATCCGCCCTGGTTGTGTTGCCTTTCAGCCTTGGCACGAGACTTCTTATTCCAACCCAACCGATTTGCCCGCCCACCAGGCGGACGCTCTGCATACCCAGATAGCGCGCAGCGAGGCATTTGCCGGACGTGATGCGGTTTCTATCGTGCACCATTATCCGATCATCAACGATGCCAACCCGGCACGGCAGCGGCTGATCTTTTTTTTCTGGGAGGAAACGGCGATTCCCACCGCCACTATCGCGCGTCTGAATGCCGAGTTCGATGGTGTGCTGGTGGCTGCGGATTTCGTGCGCCGGGCGTTGATCAACTCCGGCTGTCGCACTCCGGTCTTCATCGTGCCGCTGGGCATCGATCATCTGATTGACGGTAACGTGGCCGCGCTTGGTGATCTGAAACCGGCGGCAGGTAATCGCCTGCGCTTCCTGCATGTCTCGTCAGCATTCGAGCGCAAGGGGCCTGATACTCTGCTGCGAGCCTATCTGGATGCGTTCACGGGCGATGATGCGGTGGAGCTGTACATCAAGACGTTCCCCAATCCGCACAACCGGGTCGCCGAGCTGCTGCACGAACTCTCCAGCGGGCTGGCTAACCCTGCCAGGGTGGTGATCGATGACGCACCACTCGACGATAACGGGATGCTTGCGCTGTACCGCAGCGCACAGGCGATGGTTTTGCCTACGCGTGGTGAAGGCTTCAATCTGCCGGCGGCGGAGGCACTGGCTCTTGGTTTACCGCTGATCGTCACAGGGCACGGGGCGCATCTCGATTTTGCTACGCAGGCCAATGCGCTGCTGACGCCCTTCCGTTTTTCCCGTTCGCAAAGCCATGTCAGCGCTGGTAACGCGTGCTGGGTGAGTGCAAATCCGGCTGATCTGGCGATGCAGATGCGCCGCTTGAGAGCCGAAGTCGAGAGTGATTCTCCCAACCTCGCAGCCCGACGCGCACGCGGTGTGGAGGATGTGCGCAGCACTTATTCGTGGCAGGCGTGCGCTGCGGCCGTCGAGAAAGTATCCCATTGGCTGCAGCAGGCTCCGGCACTCGCTGAAATACGCAGTTTGTCGCTGCTCAGCCCGTGGCAGACGCGATGCGGCATCGCCGAATACAGTCACAACCTGCTCTCGGCCTTTCTCGGAAACGAGTCCTGGCGATTGCGTGTGTATTGCGATACGCGCACGGCAGAGGATGTGGGGCAGGCGGATAAGGTGGTTCATGTCCCGTCCTGGACGCCGGGAGACAACCCCTCGGTTTGTGCGACGCTCGACCTGATTGCTCAGGACCTGCCCGATACCTTGCTGGTGCAGCACCAGCCGAGTCTGTTTGTTCTGACGCCTGCCGTTTGCAGTCGGCTGGCTGCCCTGGCCAGGCAGGGCTGCGTCGTGGTCCTGGAGCTGCATTCGACGCAGCCGCTGCTCAGCGAACATCGGCTGTCGGCGCAGTCACTGGCGGCGCTACGCCAGATAGATCGGATCATTGTGCATAAGGAAGATGACCTCAATTATCTGTTGGCTCTGGGCTTGTGCAATAACGTGATGCTGCTGACGCTTGGAGTGGTGCAGCCGTTGGAGGAGAAGAAGCGCAGCCGGCGACGCAGCGACTTCAATATTCCCGATGATGCGCTGGTGATAGGCTCCTTTGGCTTCGCACTACCGCACAAGGGTGGCGATACCCTGGTTGCCGCTCTCAAGCCGCTGGCAAGCGCCAGCGGACGCAAGGTGCATCTGCTGGGCCTGAACTCGATCCTGGACGCTCGCAGTGAACAGACCCTGGGTGATTGGCAGAAAGCTGCCCGCAAACAAGGTGTGGATAAAGATACGACCTGGATCAGTGATTTCCGCCCAATCGACGAGTGCCTGGATATTCTCGGGCTGGCCGATTACATCGTCTTCCCTTACAGGAACACTCGTGAGAGCGCCAGCGCAGCAGTGACCATCGGTTTGGCGACTATGCGACCCGTTCTGGTTTCGCCGCTCGATATCTTCAGTGACGTCGCCGAGTGCACGTGCACCATGACGGGCTATGGGGTCGATGACATCGTTACCTCAATCTGTCAGTTGGAAGCCGAGCCGGCCCGCGCCGCGAACTTGCTCGAACATCAGGCGCGCTGGCTGACCGAACGTGACTGGCAGCACGTTTCGGGCCGCTTGGCCGCCATGCTCGACGGGCTTCGCCGACAGCGCCAGATCGAGGCGGCTACGCACACTGCAGCAGCCTCAACGGCAATGACAACGACGCCACGCAGGCTGTTCGTCGATATTTCGGAGCTGCATTGCCGCGACGCGCGAACCGGCATCCAGCGCGTGGTGCGCAGTGTGCTCAATGAGCTGTTCACGGCACCGCCAGCCGGTTACGAAATCTGTCCTGTATTTGCCAACAAGGGGCAACCTTGGCGCCACACCGCTCATTTTGCGCCAAGCGGTGCTCCAGCCCAGAGCATTACCGAGGGAGAGGAAATCGTGGTCCGGGCCGGCGACATCTTCCTCGGCCTGGATCTCGGAGCGCACCTGTTTCCCGAGGCCGAAACCCAGTTGCACAATTTCCGCTTGGCCGGAGCGCGGGTATTCTTTGTCGTGTATGACATCATTCCGCTGCGTTACCCGCAGTTCACGATCGAGGCCATCCACACTGCCTTTGCCGAGTGGCTGCAGTCCTTGGCCCGCCAGGCTGATGGCCTGCTCTGCATCTCGGCAGCCGTTGCCGAGGATGTGCGGCAGTGGCTCGCCGAGAATGGCGCCCCGCTGCCGCATCCAGATGTGCGACATTTTCACCTCGGGGCGGATATTGAGCACTCCCTACCGTCCCGTGGCCAACCAGACGATGCCAAGGTAATTCTCGACACTCTGGCCGGCGGCCCGGTATTTCTCAGCGTCGGCACCATCGAGCCGCGCAAGGGTCAGGAGCAGACACTGGATGCCTTCGAGATGCTATGGCGAGACGGTAACAATGCTCGTCTGGTGCTAGTAGGCAAGGAAGGCTGGATGATGGAGCCGTTTGCTGCCCGGCTGCGGCAGCATTCCGAGCTGGGCCACCGCCTGCTCTGGCTTGAGGGCATCAGTGATGAGTTTCTGGAGGAAATCTATGCCAAAGCCGATTGCCTGATCGCAGGTTCGCAGACCGAAGGCTTCGGCCTGCCACTGATCGAGGCAGCCCAGCACGATTTGCCAATCATTGCCCGCGACATTCCGGTCTTTCGCGAAATCGCCGGATCACATGCATTTTATTTTTCCGGCAAGCGCCCCGAAGATTTAGCAAAAGCCTTGTATCGCTGGCTGGAGTCAAGGGCGCGTGGAACGGCACCCGCCTCTAGCGGCATGGGCTGGCTGACCTGGAAGGAGTCTACGACTATCTTGAAGGACATTCTCTTGGAGGATGTGGATTGATCGAGCCACGCTTCCCTCTTCTCAGGGGCAGCACAGTGCTGCCTGGAGCCTCCGATGACCGACGCTGATGCAAGCCTGTGCGAGAGCACGGAACCTCAGGCACCTGTCGAAGCCCAGGGACAGCAAACGGTCACGGTCCATCTGCAGAAAATCCCTCTGCTGTCCGGACTCGACTCGAATATCTTGACGCAAATCGGGATATCGATGTCTTTTCGCAAGGTTGAAAAGGGCAATTACATTCTGCACAAGGGTGGCGCGGGCGACTATCTTCTGTTCCTGCTTGCCGGGCGGCTGCGAGTGGTGGACCTGACGGAGGACGGAAGAGAAATCGGGCTATCGATTCTTTCTCCTGGAGATTATTTCGGAGAGCTTTCCATTATCGATGGACAACCTCGCTCGGCTTCGGTGGTGGCCACGGAGCATTCCCTGATTGCCCTTTTACCGGCACCCCATGCCTCCAACCTGATTTATTCCCATGCCTTGGTTGCCAAGCGGGTCATGCAACGGCTAACAGAGAAGATCCGCTCCGACTCTAATCACCGCTCCATTCTCGGCATCCAGAATGCCCATCGGCGTGTTTATGCCCTGCTGGCTCAATTGGTGAAAGTCGCACCTGGCGGCCTGGCAGTGATCGAGAATGTTCCACCTCAACAGGAAATCGCAATCATGGCCAATACCAGCCGTGAAACGGTATCCCGCGCTTTGCAGGTTCTTATACAGCAGGGTGTGGTGGAGAAAGACCTGCGCCGCCTGATCGTGCGTCATCCTGAACAGTTGAAGGCCATGATTTTTGAACAGGATAAGAATGGCGCTTAACTATTCTGCTGCTTGCGTACGGAGTTGCCTGACTCATATAGCGGCATTAATCCGCAGGTGCATTGCAGAAGAGGACAAACGCTTACACATGAAGTGGAGTTTTTGGCTGACAGTCGGTGCTTATGTGTTATGGCCTCCCATAGGAGCACTTACGCTCGTGTTCCTCATTGGCTTGGCCAAGGAATGCTGGGACCATCTTTACGGGACAGGCTTCTGCCTGCTTGATATGGCCTGCAACCTGGCTGGAATTGCAGTAGGCGCCGCCTTGGGCAGCATGGTTATGCTTGGAGCGCTTGCCTAATGCCCAGGCTCGCGGCGTTCACTCGTCTGGGGCTGGCCTTGGCTGTTTTTTGCCTGTGCATTCTGCTGGAGGGGCTGCGGCCACCCTTGATCGAGCGTCTGGATGAGGGAGTTCGCGATGCAGTTTTGCAACACGCCGCCGTGCCTGAGCTTGAGGGGCGGGTACTGTTGGTGGATGTTGACGAGGAAAGTATACGGCGCTTGGGAAACTGGCCCTGGAGTCGGGCGCTAATCGCTGATCTGATCGAAGTGCTTTTGGCAGACTACGGTGCTCGGGCCATTGGTCTGGATATCGTTTTTACCGAGCCTGGCGACGCACTCGGAGATGCTCGCCTGGCGATGCTGGCGCAACATGCCCCCCTTGCGCTGGCGCAGATCATGGATTTCACACCAAGGCAGCCGCCATTGTTCAGGGGGCATCTGACGCCTCCTTATCAACCGGAAGCAGCGCTCCAGGAAGAGCTGACGGTTGCCAAACCTGCTTATGGTTTTATCGGCAACCATGCAGTTCTCAGCGAAGCTGCACGCTGTGTGGGTAATATCGGCTATCTGCCGGATGCAGACGGTGTGTTGCGGCACTTGCCCGTTCATTCTCTTTTTGATGGCCAAAGGTACCCGCTGTTCGCGCTGGCTCTGCTGGAATGCGCTGCAAATCCACCGCCTGCCGGTATCAGCCTGCCCCAGCCTTCCACTGCGGGGCTGTGGCGTGTGCCTTTCAGGTATTCAGCTAGTGCTTATGTGGTGATTCCAGCCCATGAAATTCTCACTCATACGGCTCCTGTTGAAATGGTGAAAGGCCGCCATGTGATTGTGGGTGCGTCTGCTATGAGTCTGGGGGATCGAGTCAGTACACCCCTCGACCCTCTCACAACGGGAGCACTGGTACATGCTCAGAGCGTATCCGCCCTGCTGGATGCTGCACATGCTGACGCCCCCTCCCCCAAGGTGACTTGGTTGCTGTCATTGTGGCTGTTGCTGAGCATGGTCCTGGCAGCTCATGCTTTCAGTCGTCTGGCGGCCAGTGGCAGCTTGCTGTTGCTCAGCGCCCTCTGTCTGTCATGGATGGCAATAGCCATTGTCGGAACACGACAGGGCGCTACCTGGCCTTTCTTCACGCCCTTGGCAGGTTATGTGCTGCTGTTCCTGCTGCTTGTGCCTTATGAGTGGCGATTAGCGCAAAGACAAAGTCGCAAGGTTCTGGAAACGCTGTCGCATTATGTTGCGAAGCCTGTGCTGGATGAGTTGACCCGCCAAGGGCTTGTTTACAGTCTTGTGCCGGTACACAAAGAGATCACCGTGCTGATCGCCGATATGGAGGGCTATACCAGAAATACCTCTGCACTGGAGTTGGAAGCGGCAGCCCAGTTGACCAAGGGTTTTCTCGATTGCCTGACCCGTCCGGTATTGGAGCATGGAGGCACTTTGGATCGCTACACCGGAGATGGCGTAGTGGCATTTTGGGGGGCGCCACTTGCTTGTCCGGATCAGGCGGACGAGGCGGTAAGCGCTGCCCTACAGATTCTTGAAGAGATTGAAATCTTCAATAAGCGCCGGTTAGCCGATGGCTTGGAAGCTGTACGGGTAAGGATTGGCATCGAGAATGGTCAGGCGTTGGTAGGCGATCTGGGTACACCGTTCCGCAGCACTTATACCGCCGTGGGCGACTGCATCAACTTCGCCTCGCGACTGGAGGCCGCAGCTCGGGAATTACCCGTCTCGCTGGTCATTGGTGCTTCGGCCAATCAGAAGCTGCAGCGGCACCAGACCTATGCAGTAGGTACTTTACAAGTACGCGGCACCAACACGGTGATCGAAATTTTTTCGCCTGTGCAGTCCAGGCCCGCCTTCCCCTCCAGACGGATCGCTCATGCGACGCCTGGAGGTGTCGGTGCAGCATCGGGCCCGTGAAGCCAGGTCAGAACGACTTACCACTCTCAACACGAGCAAGATCGGCTTCAACCATCAGCTTGCAGAGCTCTTCAAGCGTTGTGCTCGGTGCCCACCCCAATACTGCCTTGGCTTTTTCAGGGTTGCCGATCAGCAGATCGACTTCTGCGGGGCGATAGAAGCGCGGGTTGACCTGTACCAGCGTTTTACCGGTCTTGCTGTCGATGCCGCGCTCATTTTCTTCGCTGCCCTGCCAATCGAGCTGGATGTCCACTGCCTTGAAGGCCAACGAGACGAAGTCGCGCACGGTCTCGGTGCGGTTGGTGGCAAGGACGAAGGTATCCGGCTGATCGACCTGCAGCATGCGCCACATGCCTTCGACGTATTCCTTGGCGTAGCCCCAGTCACGCTTGGCGGCGAGGTTGCCCAGTGCCAGGCTGTCCTGCTTACCCAGGGAAATACGCGCCGCCGCATCGGTGATCTTGCGGGTGACGAATTCCTTGCCGCGCAGCGGGGACTCGTGGTTGAAGAGGATGCCGCTGGTACCGAAGATGCCGTAGGACTCGCGATAGTTGACGGTCATCCAGTGGGCGTAGAGCTTGGCGGCGCCATAGGGGCTGCGCGGGTAGAACGGCGTGGCTTCGGTCTGCGGGATCTGCTGGACCTCGCCGAACATTTCCGAGGTGGAGGCCTGGTAGAAACGGATCTTCGGGTTGACGATGCGGATCGCTTCGAGCAGGTTGACTGCGCCAATCCCGGTGATTTCAGCCGTGGTGATGGGCTGGTCGAAGGAGACGCCGACAAAGCTCTGTGCTGCGAGGTTGTAGACCTCGTCAGGCTGGGCCTTTTCCATCAGGCGGATGCTTGCGCCCAGGTCGGTGAGGTCGTGTTCGACCAGTTCCAGATCCGGGTGGCCGATGGCGCCGACTTCCTCCAGGCGCCAGAAGTTCACCGAGCTGGTACGGCGGTAAGTGCCGAACACCTTGTAGCCCTTTTCCAGCAAAAGTTCGGTGAGGTATGCCCCGTCCTGGCCGGTGATGCCGGTGACGATTGCAGTCTTGCTGTTCATGCTCATTCCGTTGTTTTCCTTTCCAGGGCTCGCGCTTGTTCGCTGCGAGCCAGCCACACATTTACGTTTTCGATGCTCTGCTCGGACAGCCGTCCGGCCCAACGATTCAATACCAGAAGATTGGTGATGAAATCGTACTGGGCCTTGAGCAGGTCACGCCGCGCCTTGTATTCATTCTGCACGCTGGTCAGCACGTCGACGGCGTTGACCACGCCGTACTGAAAGCCGCGCTCAGCGGCAACGCTGGATTTTTCCGCCGACTCCAGTGCATTGCGCGAGGCGCGTATCCTTTCGATACTGGACTGGGCCGTCAGGTAGGCGCTGGTGGTTTCCTTGACGACCTGGCGGCGAATCGCTTCCAGTTGCTGTTCGGTCGCCAGACGGTCACTGTGCAGCGAGCGCACACGCGCCGAGGCGGAGCCGCCACTGTATATGGGGATCTGCACGCCGAAACTGGCAACGTAGCTGTCCGAACGCGGCGCCAGAGTGTTGTCATAGCCCACATCACTGCGCTGGGCGCTGAGGTTCATGCTGAGGCTGGGATAATGCGCGCCACGGCTCTCGCGCACTGCTGCATCGGCTGCGCCCAGGGCTTGTTCCCGAGCCTTGAGAGCGGGGTTGGCCGCCAGGGCGCGATCGATCCACTGATCGATGGCCTCGCCGGGAACCTGCAGTTCAACGTCTTCACGGATGCGGCTGAGCTTTTCCTCGACGGGCCTGCCAACGATCTCGGAGAGTTCTTCGCGGCTGAGCCGCACCTGATTGCGCGCCTCGACTTCCTGCGCGGCCAGTGCATCGACACGCGCCTGCAGGTCGAGCACGTCGGTGACCATGGCCATTTTCCTGTCGTACAGGGCATTGACGCGGTCGAGGTTCTTCTGGGTGGCGCGACGCTCGGCCAGGATCAGTTCCAGCTCGTCATCGGAGGCCAGCGCGACGAAATAGCGCTGCGCGAGATCGACCGTGGCTTCGGCCTGGGCATCCACCGATTCGAATTCGCCCTGACGTGCAAGCTGCTTGAACTTCTGGTAGTTCTCCCAGGCGGCCTTGTTGTAGAGGTGCTGGCTGAGACGAAGGGCGTAGCTTTCGTTGTTGTAGCTTTCGGAGTAGGTTTCCACGTCACGATTGGTGCGGTTGAAGGAGCCACTGGCGGTAACCTGCGGGAGCAGCCCGCCAAAGGCTTCGCGCTGGCGATCCACACCGGCCTGGGCATGCGCGTAGGCAGCCAGCACGCGGGGGTCTTCCAGCCGCGACTCGCGGTAGAGCTGCATCAGGTCAGCGGCATATTCATTAGCGCTGATGCTGGCAGGCGCTGGCGGCAGGTTGTCAGGCTCCTGGGCATGGGCGTGAGCAACGAAGGCGGCCAGAAGCAGGCTGACGGCTATTCGCACGATCAATCCTCGATCATCGATTTGGCAAAGGCGTCGGTCGCCGGCGATACCAGGTACTGGAGCATGGTGCGCTGGCCGGTATTGATCAGGACTTCAGCAGGCATGCCGGGCTGCAATTGCAGTGAGCCGAGCGCACGGGTGCCTTCTTCGGTCAGCACCACACGCGCCAGGTAATAGGGCATGCCGGTGTCCTTGTTGATCAGACGATCGGCCGAGACATGTACGACCTCGCCCTTCATCACCGGCGTGGTAGAACTGTTGAAAGCGCTGAAGCGAATGTCGGCCTGCTTGCCGACCCGTACACGGTCGATATCGGCTGGCGATACCTGGGCCTCGACGATCAGGTCGGATTGAGCCGGAACGATGTCCAGCAGCGGCGTGCCGGGACTGATCACGCCGCCCACGGTGTGCACGGTCATGCCGATGATCATGCCGTTTTCGGGGGCACGGATGACGATACGGGTCAGGCGGTCTTCAAGGGCGGACATGCGCTCCTGCAGGTCGAACACTTTGGTCTGCACCTCGGCAAGCTGTGCGACCACTTCGGCGCTGAAGTCCTTGTTGAGCTGCAGGATCTGCAATTCGGTTTCGCTGATCTGCAGGCGGGTCTTGGTGATTTCCGACTGATGATCGGCGATCTCGGAGCGCAGCATGTTCAGTTTGCGCTCCTGGTCCAGCAGGCGCTGCTTGTCGACGAAACCTTCGGCCAGCAGATCCGCCAGCTCACCTATTTCGTCCTTGTAGGATTTTTCCAGGCTGCCCTTGGTGATGATTATCGAACGCAGGCCGCTGATCTGCTCCTTCAACTGGCCGATGCGCTTTTCCAGCACCGCCACTTCGCCGAGCCGTGAGCCTCTGCGGGCATTGAATACCTGGGTCTCGCCTTCACGTGCTTCCTGGGCACGGTGGCTGTCGCTTTCGAGCATGCGGCTGTAGTCAATCGTCTCAAGACCATCACGCTCGGCCCGCAGACGCGCCTCCATGGCCTGGGCGGCAACCAGTTGGCTACGGGTGATGCCGTATTCGGCTCGCACCTGGGTATCGTCGAGGACGATCAGCGGATCGCCGGCGGAGACGACTTCGCCGTCACGGGCATGCAGCTCCTTGACGATACCGCCTTCGAGGTGCTGCACGGTTTTGCGATAGGACTGTACCGTCACGACACCGGGCGCCAGGGCTGCGCTTTCGAGCGGCGCGAAGGTGGCCCAGGTACCGAAAATACCGAAGGTGACGAATACGATCAGGAAGCCGATCAGTCGAGTCCGGTAATCGGAGGTTGGCAGGCCGGCCAGGCTATCTTCAATTGCTTTGTTCATACTGGTCATCTAGATAGTCCTGCTCAGGTACGCACTGTGGCGGCGCTGACGCTTGGAACAGCCTGGACAACAGGCTGCTGGGCGGCCTGTTGCTGTTTATTCAGTTCAGCCATGACCCGCTCACGCGGACCGTACATGGCGATTGTCCCGGCGCTCATAACCAGTAACTGATCCAGTTGGGCCAGAATACTGGTGCGATGGGTGATGATGAAAATGGTCGCACCGGTGGCCTTGACTTGCTGGATCGCTTGCGCCAGAGCACGCTCACCCACCTCGTCAAGGTTGGAATTAGGCTCATCGAGAATGATCAGCCGGGGTGTGCCATAGATGGCTCGCGCCAGACCGACACGCTGACGCTGCCCGCCGGAAAGGTTGACTCCGTCGCTGCCGATGACGGTGTCGTAGCCTTCGGGTAGTTGCAGGATCATTTCATGCACACCTGCGGTCTTGGCGGCGGCAATGACTTTTTCAGAGTCGATCTCGCCAAAACGGGCGATGTTTTCGCTGATGCTGCCCTCGAACAGCTCGATGTCCTGAGGCAAATAGCCTACGAAGGGCCCCAACTCCTGCTTGTCCCAGTTATTGATGTCCGCACCGTCAAGCCGTACCACGCCGTGCTGCGGTGCCCATACGCCCAGCAGGGCACGCGCCAGCGTCGATTTACCCGAGGCGCTGGGGCCGATGATGCCCACCACCGAACCTGCGGGTACCGCAAAACCAATGTTCTTCAGAATCGGTGTTTTTGAACCAGGCGCGCTGACGATCAGGTTTTCGACCAGTACATGTCCTTCGGGTGGTGGCAATGACATGCGCTGCGGCTCGGCCTGCTGAATATCCAGGATTTCGTTGAGGCGGCTGTACTGTGATCGCGCGCTGATAAAGCCTTTCCAGCTGCCGATCATCAAATCGATTGGCGCCAGTGCACGGCCCAGCAGGATGGAGCCGGCGATCATCAGGCCGGGGGTGATTTCCTGCTTGACCGCCAGGTAAGCACCCAAGCCCAGGATCAGCGACTGCACCAGCATGCGGAAGGTTTTAGACGTATTGCTGATCAAACCACCGTTGTCGCTTGCCTGCGACTGCAGTTGCAGCACTTTCTTCTGCCGCTGCCCCCAACGCCCCATCAGAGTGTGCAGCATGCCCATGGACTCGATGACTTCGGCATTGCGCAGGTTCTTGGTGGTATAGAGGCTCGCAGCAATATTTTGTTTGTTGGCTTCGGCGATCGACTTGCCCGTGAGCCTTTCGTTAACGGCCGCAAGGCACAGCAGGACGATGGCGCTGGCAATCGCCACCCAGCCGAACCATGGGTGAAAGAGAAACATGACGCCAATGTAGACTGGCAGCCAGGGCGCATCGAAAAACGCGAAAAGACCGTTACCCGTGAGGAACTGACGCAACCCGGTGAGGTCATTGAGAGGCTGCGCAGAGGCGTCCATGCCACCGCTGTCCAGAGCGCGCTTGAAGCTCGCCCGATAGACATCACGGCTGAGCAGGACGTCGAGCTTGGTGCTCAGGCGAACCATGATGCGTGAACGGACCCATTCCAGCCCACCCATGGTGACCATCAGCACCGTCATGATGATTGTCAGCATTACCAGCGTGGTGATGCTGCCACTGGTAACGACACGCCCGTACACCTGGAGCATGTAGAAGGATGGCACCAGCATCAGAGCGTTGACGAACAGGCTGAAGAAACCAACCGAGATAAAGCTTCCCCTGCAGGCCTTCAGCGCGGCCTTGAGGCTGTTTTCATGTGTGCTGCGCATAGATTGGGAACTGCCAGGACGTTGAAAAGCGCGGGAGTTTAACACCGATGCTTTCTCGATTGTAGGAGCGGACCATGCCCGCGAACCGATGCCCGACGTACTGCGCGGCTCCCTTCGCGGCCAGGGGCCGCTCCTACAGGTGTTGCGTGCTTCCAGCGTGTCTCTCACCCCCGCGCGTAGGAGCGGGCCCTGCCCGCGAACCAGTGCTCGGGCATCGGCATGGCTTCGTTCGCGGCCAGGGGCCGATCCACATGGATGGCATTGCGCCCGCGAAGCAACACGGTTGCCCGGTTGCGTCGCGCCCGGTAGAGTCTTGCGCCGCTTCCGAATGGCTGGTGAAGCCCGCCGCCCGTGCAGCCACCCTCCTTTCGCCAAACGAACACGACTTCGGAAGCCTCATGCGCGTCCTTCATTTTTTCAAAACCTACCTGCCAGACACGACCGGCGGAATCGAGCAGGTGATTTACCAGCTATCCGAAGGTGGTCGCAGCCTGGGTATCGAGAGCGAGGTGCTGACGCTGAGCGCCGATGCGCAACCCGCTCGCCTGCGCGTAGCGAACCATGAGGTGCGGCGGGCGCGGCAGGACTTCTTCATCGCCTCGACGGGCTTTTCCCGCGAAGCCTTTGCGGCGTTCAAGGAAATGGCACGCGAAGCCGACGTGGTGCATTTTCACTTCCCCTGGCCGGTGATGGATGTGGTGCATTTCGCCACGCGCCACGGCAAACCCTGCGTGGTCAGCTACCACTCCGATATCGTGCGCCAGCGCGGCTTGCTGACCTTGTATCGCCCGCTGATGATGCGCTTTCTGGCCAGCGTTGACCGGATTCTGGTGGCCTCGCCCAATTACATGCGCAGCAGCGAGGTGCTTTCGCACTTCACCGACAAGACCGAGGTGATCCCCTATGGCCTGGACCGCGCGGCCTATCCGGCACCGCCTGCCGAGCGGCTGGCCCATTGGCGGGCGCGGTTGAGCGGACCGTTCTTCCTGTTCGTTGGCGTGCTGCGCTATTACAAGGGGCTGAGCTTCCTGCTGGAGGCGCTGGAGGGAACGTCCTGGCCGGTGGTGATCGCAGGCTCGGGGCCGGAAGAGGAAAACCTGAAAGAGCAGGCACGCCGGCTTGGCCTTCAGAATGTGACCTTTCTTGGGCGTATCGATGATGCGGACAAGGCCTGCCTGCTCGAACTGTGTCATGCCTTTGTGTTTCCTTCGCATCTGCGCTCGGAGGCGTTCGGCATTTCGCTGCTGGAAGCGGCCATGTACGGCAAGCCGATGATCTCCTGCGAAATCGGCACGGGTACGACGTTCGTCAATATCCATGGCGAAACCGGCCTCGCCGTGCCGCCAGCCAATCCTCCGGCCTTGCGCGAGGCCATGGGCCGCCTCTGGGACGATCCTCAGCAAGCGCAACAGTTCGGCGCCAATGCGGCGATACGCTTCGAGCAGTCATTCACCGCCGAGCGCATGTGCGCAGCAACCGCCCGGGTATACCGTGAGATCACCCCGTAGGAGCGGGCCACGCCCGCGAACCGACGGTCCGGTCAGAGCCAGGCCGCATCCCATAGCGGGTATTCACCCACCCGCGTGACCAAACCGGCTCTGAGTGGATTGGCCACGACATAACGCACCATGGCCTTCAGGCTCTCATCCTGCCTGACAGCGTGATCATGGTAGCCCGGCTGCCAGAATGGCGGCACCAAGCCGCCGGCTCGATTGATCTGCCTGCCGCTGTGCGATTTCATATCCCGCATCAGCCCGTCCAGCGTTCCGTCGGTGAGGCGGAACAACCAGTGCAGATGGTCCGGCATGATCACCCAGGCACAGGATTCAACCCTGCCCTGCTGCTCGGCCTGTCTCATGACATTCACCAGTAGCCGACCCAACCGCCAGTCTAGAAATATCGGGCGCCGGTTACGCACTACGGTCGTCACCAGGTAAATCCGCCCCACCTCGGATAGCCGGCCTTTTCTAAGCGTATGTCCGTGGGCTATACGTTCCTGCATATTCCGGCCTCCTTGCCAGGTTTCGTTCGCGGCCAGGGGCCGCTCCTACAGGGGCGACGCAATCTGCCAAACCTGTAGGAGCGGGCCACGCCCGCGAACCGATGCTTCAGGGGATATGGATGCTGGCCTTGGTCCCTTTACGCGCGTATTCGCTTTGCAACGCCTGGCGCAGCTGTTCCTTGGCCGAGGCCTCGCCGTGTATCAGGCGAATCTCGCCGGGCCAATGGCGCATGCGTGTGATGAAGTTGACCAACCCGCGCTGGTCGGCATGGGCCGAGTAGCCACCGATGCTCTCGATGCCGGCGCGAATGTCGATGCGCTCGCCGTCCAGCTCGACGTAGCCACCGCGCGGGCCGAAGCGCTGGATGCTCTCGCCCGGCGTGCCTTTGGCCTGGTAGCCGACGAACAGGACGTTGTGCCTGGGGTCGCCGAGCATGGCCTTGAGATAGTTGACGATCCTCCCACCGCTGCACATGCCGCCACCAGCGATGACGACAGCCGGACGCCCGCTTTGTGTCAGGTGCCGGACCATTCGCGTGTGGTCATCGTGGGAATCGATGGTCAGCAGTTGTTCGAAGGCCAGCGGGTTGCGTCCCTTGCGCAGCCTTTGCTGGGCTTCGGCATCCCAGAACGGCTGAAGCTCGCGATAGGCTTCGGTGAAGCGGCTGGCCAATGGCGAGTCGAGGATGATCGGCAGCGCCTGCCAGCCTGCATCGGCGCCCGGCCTGCCCCGCCGGGCGCGAAAGATGATGTCTTCCAGTTCGTAGAGCAGTTCCTGGGTGCGCCCGATGCTGAATGCCGGAATCAGGACACTGCCCTGATCGGCGAGGGCCTTTTCGATCACCGTCTGCAGACGCTGCCGGCGCAGGCGACGGTCATCGTGGTTGCGGTCGCCATAGGTGCTTTCCAGCACCACCACATCGGCGCCGTAAGGCGGCTTCGGAGCGCGCAGCAGCGGTGCGTAGGGCGCACCGAGGTCTCCGGAGAACAGCACGCGCCTGCGCTCGCCCTGCGCTGGGTAGTACAGATCCACTTCCACATAGGCGGAGCCGATGATGTGCCCGGCACGCTGCAGGCGAATCCTCGCTGACAGGTCCGGGCTTTCGTGGAGGCTGAACCAGCTGTTGTAGGGCAGTGCGATGATGCGCTGCCGGATCAGTGCGAGGTAGCGCTCGACCTTGTGCTGGTCGCGGCTGACGCCCAGCTTGAAGGCATCCTCCAGCACGATGGGTAGCAATCTAGCAGAAGGTTCGCTGCAGAGGATCGGCCCTTTGAAGCCAGCCGCGAGCAGATAGGGAATCCGCCCCACATGGTCGATATGCACGTGGGTGGCGATAAGGGCGCGAATGCCGGTGATGTCGAAGTCGATCTGCAACCGATCCGCTCCGGCAGCACCTGCCGAAACCTCCGCCCCCTGGAACAGGCCGCAGTCGATCAGCAGGCTGTGCCGATCATCCATGCGCAGCTGGTGACAGGAGCCGGTCACCCCGTCCCGCGCACCGTGGTGAATGATTTCCATCGGTTAATCCCTTAACGCTGTCTTGGAGCGGCAAAGGATAGCGTGACAGTTCGCCGTGGGCGGTTGCCCGGTTCACAGTCAGGAAGGTTACGCAAAGGATGGAGCCCATGGGCGGACTTGAACCGCCGACCTCTCCCTTACCAAGGGAGTGCTCTACCGCTGAGCTACATGGGCCTTGAGAGGGCGCACATCATAGAGATTGCGGCAGTGCGCCACAAGCCCCCACCGGTAGGAGCGGGCCCTGCCCGCGAACAACGGATTGCACGGCGGCGGGGCCCGCTCCTCGGCGATTCGAGCAATTCCGGCCATACCCGCCCGTGAATCGCGCCCATTTCGCGCACCTTGACCCTGTCCATGGCGCCGCTTAGCCTTGCCCATCACTCCGCTTCAGGGACCGATACAATGCCGCGCACACTTACTCTGGCCCTCGCCGTCACCGCCGCCGTATCGGGATCCGCCTGGGCTGAAACTGCCCCGGTGCTCGCCCCGCGCAGCGACCTGGTCAGCGTTTATCGACTGGCGGTGGAAAACAACGCGGACCTTGCGGCGGCACGCGCCCAGTTCGAGGCGATTCGCGAAGCCGTGCCCCAGGCTCGGGCCGGCTTGCTGCCTAATCTGCGTGCCGGTGCCGAGCTGAGCGATACCCGCACCGGAGTCGATACCAGTGCCGGCTCGCGCACGCTGTCACGCAGCGGCACGGCTTACCAGGCGACCCTGAGCCAGCCGATCTTTCGCGCCGACCGCTGGTTTCAACTGCAGGCCGCCGAGGCGATCAGCGAACAGGCGGCACTGGAGTTTTCAGCTGCCGAGCAGAACCTGATTCTGCAAAGCGCCCTGGCCTATTTCGCCGTGCTGCGCGCGCAGGACAACCTGGCGGCGGCCAAGGCCGAGGAGGCCGCCTTCAAGCGTCAGCTCGATCAGGCCAACGAACGTTTCGAGGTGGGCCTTTCCGACCGCACCGATACACTGGAGGCCCAGGCCGGTTTCGATACCGCGCGAGCCAACCGGATGGTCGCCGAGCGGCAGGTTGAGGATGCCTTCCAGGCGCTGTACACACTGACCAATCGCAACCATGTGGCGCTGGAGGGCATCGAGCACAGCCTGCCGGTGTTGCCACCGATGCCCAACGATGCCAGCCGCTGGGTCGATACCGCGATGCAGCAGAACCTGACCCTGCTGGCGGTGGATCAGGCCGTCAATGCCGCCGGCGAAACCCTGCGCCAGCGCCGTTCCGGCCATGCGCCAACGCTGGATGCGGTGGCCGCCTACCGCAAGGGCGACAATGACAGCCTGGGCTTTGCCAACAGCGGCATGAGCGATGTGCTGCCGGGCTATCCGCGCTACAACGGCAACGTCGAACAGGGCAGCATCGGTCTGCAGTTGAATATCCCGCTCTACAGCGGCGGCATGACGAGCTCGCAGAGCCGCCAGGCGTTTCACCAACTGACCGAGGCTGAACAACGGCGCGAGGGCCTGCGCCGACAGGTCGTGGAAAACACCCGTAACCTGCACCGTGCGGTGAACACCGATATCGAGCAGGTGCAGGCACGCCGGCAGTCGATTCTCTCCAACCAGAGTGCGCTGGAGGCTACCGAGATTGGCTATCAGGTGGGCACACGCAACATCGTCGATGTGCTCGACACCCAGCGCCGACTGTATGCGGCGGTGCGTAACTACAACAACGCGCGCTACGACTACATTCTCGACAACCTGCGGCTGAAGCAGGCCGCCGGCACCCTCAACCCCGGCGACCTGCAGGACCTTGCCACCTACCTGAAGGCCGACTACGACCCGGACAGCGACTTTCTGCCACCGGATTTTCCGAAGCCTTGAGCACCGGTTCGCGGGCGTGGCCCGCTCCTACGACAGGTGGGATTGCGACGCATCTGTAGGAGCGGCCCCAGGCCGCGAACGGAACCACACCGATGACCGGCCACCGGTTCGCGGGCGTGGCCCGCTCCTACGACGGATGGGATTGCGACGCACCTGTAGGAGCGGCCCCTGGCCGCGAACGGAACCACGCAGATATCCGAACCACCGGTTCGCGGGCGTGGCCCGCTCCTACGACAGGTGGGATTGCGTCGTACCTGTAGGAGCGGCCCCTGGCCGCGAACGGAACCACACCAATGACCGGCCACCGGTTCGCGGACGTGGCCCGCTACGGGGTGATCAGCCGCTCCAGCCCTGCCAACAGCCTTCCCAACGCGCCCTGGTTGTTCTTCAACACGGTGTATCCCGCGTTTCGCATGCGATCGGCTCGCGCGGGATCGCTCCACAAGGTCTCGGTCTCCCTCGTCAACTCGGGAGCACTGGTGATTTCGGCGAGTGCGCCGGCGTCTCGCAGTTGCGCGGCGATGTCGAGGAAGTTGAACAGGTGCGGCCCGGTGAGCACGGGTTTGCCGAGCGCGGCGGGCTCCAGCAGGTTGTGCCCGCCGGTGGGCACCAGGCTGCCGCCGACGAAGGCGACATCCGCCAGCGCGTAGAGAAACAGCAGCTCGCCCATGGTGTCGCCGAGCAACACCTGCGTAGCCGCTTCAGGCGACTCGTCCAGGGAACGCCTGACCGTGACGAAGCCCTGCTTGCGGCACAGCTCGTACACCGCACCGAAACGCTCGGGATGACGCGGCACCAGGATCAGCAAGGCATCGGGACGAGCCACCAGCAGTTGCCGATGCGTAGCCAGCAGGATCTCATCCTCACCGGTATGCGTGCTCGCCGCGATCCAGATCGGACGTTCTTCAGCCTGCCATTGCCCGCGCAGCGTCGCCGCCCTTGCCGGCAGCGCCGGGTCGATGCTGAGATCGAACTTGATCGAGCCGGTCACCTCGACGCATTCGGGCCGCGCACCCAGACGACGAAAGCGCTCGGCCTCGGCTTCCGTCTGCACGGCGATCAGGCTCAGCTCGGCCAGCATCGGCGCGGTCAGCCGGGCGAAGCGTGCATAGCCTCGGGCCGAGCGCTCGGACAGCCGCGCATTGGCCAGCGCCACCGGAATGCCGCGCCGCGCGCACTGATGAATGTGGTTGGGCCACAGCTCGGTTTCCATCACCACGGCCAGTTCGGGCTGGACACGATCAAGGAAGCGCGCCGCCGCCCAGGGCAAATCGTAAGGCAGGTAGCAGTGCTGCACCCGCCCGGCGTATTCGCTGCCGCCGAACAGCGCCCTGATCCGCTCGGAGCCGGTCGGCGTCATGCAGGTGATGGTGATCGGCAACTCGGGATAACGGGCCATCAGTTCGCGGATCATCGGCGCCGCCGCGATGCTCTCGCCCACAGACACCGCATGCACCCAGATACCACCCGGCCTGAGCGTGGGCAGGCCAAAGGAGAAGCGCTCGCCGATACGCCGCGAATAGGCCGGCGCCCGCCTGGCGCGCCAGAGCAACCGCAGGAACACCAGTGGCAGACCGAGGTGGAACAGGAAGGTATATAGGGTACGGTTCATGGGAGCGGAGTTTACGCGAAAGAAAAGCGGGCGGCTCTCTGCTGGAACGGGCCATGGCCGTGAACGGAGCCGTATTGGTTCGCGGGCAGGGCCCGCTCCTAGAGGTCATCCGGTTTATACTGCCGGCCCACATTTACAGCTTTACAGGCGAGGCTTCCATGTCCGAACCCCTCAGCACCGATGTCCTGATCATCGGCGGCGGCGTCGCCGGTCTCTGGCTCAATGCGCGTCTGCGCAGGCAAGGCTTTGCCACTGTGCTGGTGGAAAAAGCCGCATTGGGCGGCGGGCAGAGCGTGAAGTCACAGGGGATCATCCATGGCGGCACCAAGTACGCGCTGACGGGCGCGCTGACAGGCGCCTCCGAGGCCATCGCCGACATGCCCAGACGCTGGCGCGAGGCGCTGGCGGGCAGTGGTGAGCTGGATCTTTCCGGCGTGCGGTTGCTCTCCGACGCCCACTATCTCTGGTCGCCGGGCACCCTGGCCGGCAACCTCACCAGTTTCTTCGCCAGCAAGGCGGTACGTTCGCGGGTCGGCCAGGTCAAGGGCAGCGACCTGCCGCCGGCACTGCAACACCCGAAGTTCAAGGGCAAGGTCTACCGCCTCAGCGAGCTGGTGCTTGATGTGCCGAGCCTGATCGCCCGGCTTGCAGAACTCGCCGGCGATAGTCTGCTGGCCGCTCAGCAGATAGAGCCATTGCACGAAGGTGATGAGCTGGTCGGCCTGCGCGTGGATGGACGGGAAATCCGCGCCCAGCGCATCGTCTTCAGCGCAGGCGGCGGTACGACCGAGCTGCTGGCGACGCTGGGCCTGCAGCAACCGGCCATGCAGCGCCGCCCGCTGCACATGGTCATGGTCAAGGCGGCGACGCTCAAGCCGCTCTACGCCCACTGCCTGGGCGGCGGCACCAAGCCTCGGATCACCGTGACCAGCCATCCGGCGGCGGATGGCGAATGGGTCTGGTACCTGGGCGGCGATCTGGCCGAAGCCGATGGCGTGGCGCGCGACGAAGCCGGCCAGATAGCCTCGGCGAAGAAGGAACTGGCCGAACTGGTGCCCTGGATCGACCTCTCCGCCGCGCACTGGGCAACCTTGCGTGTCGATCGCGCCGAGCCCGCGCAGTCCAGCCTGGCCCGGCCAGACAATGCCTTCCTCGCCGAGCAGGGTCGCCTGCTGGTCGGCTGGCCGACCAAGCTGGCGCTGTCGCCGGACTTCGCCGACCGCGTGCTGGCTGCGCTGGAGCGCGACGGCATCCTCCCCGGCAACCAGCCCCCCCTGCCGCAGCTGCCACGCCCGGCTGTGACAGGTCCATTCTGGGAGGGCCTGCTGTGACGTTGCACGATCATTATCGCCCACTGGGCAGCACCGGGCTGATGGTTGCACCGCTGGGCCTGGGCACGGTCAAGCTGGGCCGCGATCAGGGTGTGAAATACCCCAATGGCTTCAGCATTCCCGACGATGACCAGGCGCGGCAGTTGCTGGCGCTGGCCCGCGAGCTGGGCATCAACCTGATCGATACCGCGCCGGCCTATGGTGTCAGCGAGGAACGCCTGGGGCCGCTGCTGGCCGATCAGCGCGACGATTGGGTAGTCGTCAGCAAGGTTGGCGAGGAATTCGAGAACGGCCAGTCGCGTTTCGACTTTTCCGCAGAGCACACTCGCTCCTCTGTGGAGCGCAGCCTTAGGCGCCTGCGTACGGACCGCATCGAGCTGGTGCTGGTGCATTCGGATGGCAACGATGTAGATATCCTGCGTAACAGCGGCGTCTACCAGACCCTTGCGGAGCTTAAGCAGGAGGGCAAGATTCTCGGTTTCGGCTTCTCCGGCAAGACAGTGGAAGGCGGACTACTAGCCTTGGAACAGGGCGATTGCGCGATGGTGACCTACAACCTCAACGAGCAGGCCGAGCGCCAGGTGATCGACTACGCCGCCGCCCACGGCAAGGGCATTCTGGTGAAGAAGGCACTGGCCAGCGGCCATCTTGCGCCGGGGGAAGACCCGGTACGCCGCAGTTTCGAATTGCTGTTCAGCCAGCCAGGGGTCGGCAGCGCCATTGTTGGGACGATAAACCCGAAGCATCTTGAGGATAATGTCTGCACGGCAGCCTCGGTGTTGAGCAGCAAAACGTCGGATTACGCCTGCGGCTAATTCGACCTACGAACTGACAGCTCCCGTAGGAGCGGGCCACGCCCGCGAACGATGGTCAGTTATCGGCCCAGTCCATTCGCGGCCAGGGGCCGCTCCTACAAGGCACCGTCGCTAGTGCCGCATCGCTGTAGGAGCGGGCCATGCCTGCGAAGCGATGGTCGGTTATCGGCCCCGTCCATTCGCGGCCAGGGCCGCTACGGAGAAACAAACCCATGCCAAAAGTCCTGCTGCGCAAGAGCCCCGCTGCATTCAAGACCCTGCCGCTGTATGTCGAAGCCAGCCCGGACAGCCTTCGCTACCAGAGCCTTGGCAGGCCGCTGAATTTCAGTGAAGTGATCGAACGTCGACGCCCGGTGAGCGCTCCCGATACCGACACCTTCGCCATCGAGCTGGCCAACCTCGGCGTCTCGGTGCGCCTGACCCTCTGCTGGCAGGGCCGCGAATATTGGGTCCTGGTCCGTCAACGCCGCCTGGATCGCGGCGACGTGGTGCTCAAGCTGATCTCCGGCTATGTCCCGGCGCATGAGCTGAACCTGCCGCTGCTCACCGCAATTCAGGAAATCGCCGAAGAGTGCCTGCTGGAAACCCCCGAGGGCTGGCTCGCCGGGCGCTTCGGCGACACCTGGCTACCCACGCCCTACCAGAGCAGCCTGCCCTATCACGAAACGCTCCATTTCAAGCTCGCCTCGCTATCGGGTGCAGCACGTCCGGTGCAGTGCGGTAGTCAGGTGCTGATGGAGCGCCCGCGCGCCTATGTCCATTTGCCCACGGCATCCCTGCAACTGGTCTACGACATGCGTCTGGAACTGCCGAAGGGCGCCCGCCAGCCCAGCCTGTTCCACGTGGACGAGCGCCTTGAGGATGGGCAACTGGTAGCGCGCCTGGATCGCGGTCGGGCGGATCTGTATCTGATTCCACTGTGCCAGGGCCAGCCACAGGAACAGCTGCTGCAATTGCGTAACGGTCAGTTCAGCACTGTGAGTACACGCGGACTATGGCTCTCGGAAAGCTTCGCGCCGCAGGATGGATGGCTAGTGCGTGAAGAGCGCATTCGCTGGAGAGATTGGTGGGCGACCAGGCCGCTCAACGTGGTGCGCTGAAGTGCTGTAATCAGGAGCAGGCAGCGTCGCGAAGACTCAAGGATTACGTCGTCGAATTGTCGGAT
Organism: Stutzerimonas stutzeri; assembly: GCF_013522825.1. GTDB lineage: Bacteria > Pseudomonadota > Gammaproteobacteria > Pseudomonadales > Pseudomonadaceae > Stutzerimonas > Stutzerimonas stutzeri_AK. Next base: position 1,057 of record NZ_JAAMQZ010000037.1, on the reverse strand, counting down.
TACGCCTTCGGCTAATTCGACCTACGAAAAACGTGACACCGTGCTGTCGTAGGTCGGGTCACGCTTCACCGACCCGACGAGCAAGCGATCAAACACCATACAAATAGGAACCGTACCCGTCGTGGTCTTGTAGTTGTTTCCCACAATAGGTTGCTGCAATACCTGTGGCTTCAGCCACGAAGTCTTCACGAGTACGCTTTCATTCCCGATGCATCGATAGACGGAATGGACATCAACGCAGCTTGCCGTTACTTTTCATCGAAAGGTAGTACCTAGTGATACTGAGGGGTTCTGGCATGGCAACTTCAATCAAAATCGACGATGAATTGAAAAGCCGTATCCAGAGGCTGGCAGGGTTAAGGCATCGATCAGCCCACTGGATCATGCGTGAAGCCATCGAGGAGTACGTAGCGCGCGAGGAGGCCCGCGAGAGCTTCAAGCAGGAAGCATTGGCATCCTGGGCCTCGTACCAGGAAACGGGCCGGCACCTGACCAGCCAGGAAGCTCGCGCCTGGCTCAATACCTGGGGCACTGACGTGGAAACGGAGCTGCCCGAGTGTCACGACTGATCATTACCGAAGGCGCCGGACGTGGGCTCGAGCGCTGCAGGCAGTTTCTGGCAGGGAAAAGTCCGCAGGTAGCCCGACGTGCTGGCGAGGCGATTGGACGACACCTGACCCAGCTGGAACAACATCCAGAGATCGGTCGTCCGCTTCCCGATCTGCCAGAGTTGCGCGAGCTGGTCATCGAGTTCGGAGACACGGGATACGTTGCGCTTTATCGTTATGTACCCGCTGAGACGACCGTGTATGTGCTGGCCTTCAGGCACCAGAAGGAAGCTGGATACTGAGCAGGCAAGCGTCGCGAAGACTCAATAGCGGCTCGTCGGATTACGCCTTCGAAACCCGGATTACGCCTGCGGCTAGGGCCTGTTAACACATCTTCAGTCCGTCAACTATTAGCGCGAAGTTGATGAATCCGATGAACATCACATCAAGCTTCTCGAAGCGAGAGAATATACGCCGAAACCCCTTCAAGCGCCGGAATAGACGCTCAA
>NZ_JAAMQZ010000036.1 GCF_013522825.1 Stutzerimonas stutzeri | reverse complement strand
CCGGTTGAGTGGCCGGATGGCCGTGGAATCAGTGGCCGGATGCGCGTGGAATGGGTGGCCGGATCAGCGTGGAATCGGTGGTCAGATGCTCATGGAATGGGTGGCCAGATGACCGTGGAATCCGCAGTCGATGCCATGAACCATTGGCAAGAGCAAAGAGCCGCAATGGCTCTTCGCGAATCGCTCAACCAGCAAGAAATTCAATGGGCGGGGAAGGGCGACAGCTTCAAACACTACATGAGACCGATGATCGCCTTCTTCGAGGGCATGCTCTATGCGATGACGCCGTTCATGGCCTTTGCTTTGCTCCTGGGTGGGCCTGGCCTTTCTATCCTCGGCAAGTATCTCGTGTTGCCGCTGGCGGTGGGTTTGTGGATGCCGCTGTTGAGTATCGTGAATGCTTTTACCCTCTGGTATGCAGGCTCCCAGATGGAAGCCGTATTCAACGGCTACGACCCCACAGGTTCTGGTTTCGCAATGCTCCAACTCATGGACATAGACAAAGCCATCGGCAAGGCACTGGGTATTGGCGGTCTGCTTGCGGCGTCCGTGCCTCCATTGGCACTGTTCATCGTTTCCGGCTCTGCCATGGTTGCCAACAGCGTCATGAGCCAAATGACGGCAGGCGACAAATTCAAGTCCGAAGACGTGAATCCTCGGGCCCAGGATAGCGCACCTGTTCTCAGTCAAAATGCCTCGTTTACTTCCGACCAGGTAAGCTCCGGGGTGAGCAGAACGGGATCGCCGCAGCTTGCTGAGACGATAACCGGCGACCAAGCTGCGAGTGCAGTCCTTCAGAGCGCCCAAACCGCCTCGCAAACGGCCACGAGCCAGTACCAGAGCAACCTCTCAGCGGCAGGCCAGCAACTAGCCTCGACGAGTACAGGGCGCGAAGCGATGACGCAAATGGGCGAAAGCATCAAAGCTAGCGATGCTCTCAAGCAAAGCTCTTCCTATAACCAGGCAGTTGAGAATCTTCGAAGCAGTGGTTTCTCTGAGTCGTCGATAAACATGGCAACCGCAGCCTCAGCGCTTGGTGGGCAAGCCGGCCTGAAAGGCATCATGGCCAACCTCAAAACCAGTGATGGCAAGTCGCTTTCCGAAATGAGCGGCACAGAGCGTCGAACTGCCGAAAAATCTCTCTCGCAGTTAAGTTCTTCCGTGGAGAGCGCTAACACCCGTGACCTGACATTTGCCACCGGTGATGCCTTCCGTGACTCGTCGATGGCCCAAAGTAGTGTTAGCAACACTGATCAGATAAATCAAAGCCGCACTGAAGCTCTACAGGCACAGAATACGTACAGCCAAGCGGCTTCTCAGCAAGACACCATCAGGGCAAGTCAAGGCCTCAATCTTCGCGATGCAGCGATCAAGTCGCTATCGAGAGGCGGGGTATCTCGAGCAGAGTCTGGCTTAGAACTTCAGCGCATGGCTGGTGCAACTGATGAAGGGAAAAAGCTCTTCGCTGAAGCATTTAATAGCCAAAGCATCAAAGATATGTCGTCGAATACGGACGAGCAGAGGGCGATGGCGGCAATCCGGGCGATTAACCAGCAAGGCAGGCTCGGCGAATTGGTCATGAGCCAATTCAATCCATTCGACTTCAACGTAGCTCAGGGTAATGCGGGAGAGTTTGCAAACATAGCAGACAAAGCCGGCGCAGCAACGGCCGGGAACTCAGGTTTGCAAGGCGAGTTCAATTCAAGATGGCAGGGTAACAGTGACGCATATGCAGGTGCTCAGGACATGAACATTTCTGCTAAGGAAGCGGCTGAAGACCAAGGTGCTGAGCTTGTCGGAAACCGTCATGCGGAGAACAGCCTAGCCCCACAACTCGCGCATGCTCGCAACAGTGAGGATGTTAGAGGGGCGGCAGATTCAGAGGCCGCGCAGCAACTATCGACCTTCGGTAAGAACTACGATGATAAGGGCTTGATGATCAAGGCCGCATCGGCGGTTCAGAGCATCCAGTCGGGCGGCAAAACGCTTACGAACTTCCTGGCTGGCAACGAGAACACACAATTCAGCAATGACGTTTCTGAAGGGCAGCAACTGGGGCTGACAGATAGCCAAGCCGCACTTCGAGCAGCTAGCCGGGCAGGCATGCCAACGGACTCTGATATTTATCAGTGGTCCTCCTACCACACCTACTCGGAAGCCATGATCGCGTCTGGCGGGGATGAAGACTATGCGAAGGGCGTCCATGCTTCATTGACGTACCAGGCAGCAGGAAGTGATGGAACATCTGCTGACCGGCCGGTTGTGGAAACTGTCGCTGCGGGCAATCGTCACAATCCCCTGCCCAAAAACTTTAGACCTGCGGCAATTGAAAATGCTGAACAACCCAAACAGGCCAGCGGACCGAGGAGACCGTCAATCGAATGAGTAAAAAAGGGGCTTTATAGCCCCTTTTTAGTTGAAGCCGACAAAGACAAATCGGTAGATCGCCATGACAGCGAAAAAGAGGGCGATTCCACCAATGATAGTCAGCTCCAAAGAAATCGCTCGAAGCCCAAGAATGGCATCACGACGCAAGCGAGCAAGCCCGCTTTTCCGAGGCATCCCATTCCACTCCTCGCTCAAACAGAAGGGGCAGATGCTTTTGAGAGGCTTCTCACCCCCGACCTGCACACCATCGACATAAATCGATCGCTCCATAACCACACGTGGAACCATCATTTTCTTGCAGCATTGGCACTCAGCCTTGTCGTTTCGCATCTCGTTCACCCCTCGAAAGTTCTTACCCTAAGAATCTCACAGCGCGCTGTAAACCCAAGCGAATCTACGTAATGGCAGGAACTGGCTAGGGCAGGCCTCTCCCTGGATGGGTAGACACCTCACCTTCGCGACTGCGGGCGAGCCTGGCGCACAACGAAACCTTTCTCTCTATCGACTGCCCAATTCATCCCTTGAAGAGTTCGGCCAGCCAACCCTTCACCGCGATGGCAATTCGCTCCCGCAACAGGAACATCAAAACAGACAGGCCAAGGCTCACGCCCAACGCCTCGGCACCCAAGCGGGCGAACACGACGATGTTGATCAGAAGCAACACCATGATGCCAAAAAACTCAGCATTCGCTTTTGCTCCAGTGAGAACCTGCTGCTCAGTCAGCATCCACTTGGGCGACAGGCAAAACGGACAAACCGAAGACTCCGGGTCCCGGCCACCAACGGGGACGCCGCTGATGTAGAAGGGGGCGCTAGTGACCACCTTCGGGACCATCATTTTCTTGCAGCACTGGCACTCAACTTTGTCGTTTCGCATCTCGTTCACCAATGAACTCTTCCGCCACTAAACCGCATGTGCGGTTGTCGTCGGAATTTCGCGGGTCGTTGACTTGGGCTTGACCGCTTGCGCGGACAGCGGCTTGAGTCTCGCCGTCACGCCCGTCCCAGGCGTGTCTTGCAGTATCCAGGCGTCGAGCAGTACGACCCTGGCGCTGTTCTGATCCCTCGGCAGCACGCAGCCACAGGCACAGCGGTGCATGCGCTCACTGAGCAGTTTGGGCACGATGGCCCAGCAGGCTGAACAGCGCTGCGAGGGTTTTAATCGGCGCGTATCGGACAGATGCAAAACGGAACCAGCTTCGTGCGCTTTGTAGGTGAGCATCTGATGCGCCATGCTGAAGCCGGCCGAGAGAATTTCCCGGTTCAGTCCAGCCTTTTGCCGCACGCGACGGCCCGGTTTCTCAACCGTGCCCTTAGCGCTGCGGCTCATGTTCTGGGGTTGCAGTTCTTCCGTGGCGATCAGGGCGCAGCGCTGCACCAGGGAAGTCGTTTGTTTATGCAGGAAGTCGCGCCGTCCATCTGCAATGCGCTGGTGCAGACGGATGATTTCCTGGCTTAGCAGCCGATAGCGGTGCGAACCCCGCTTCCTTCTGGCGCGTTGTCGTTGCAGGTTGGCCAACTGGGGCAGCGCCTCGCGCAGCCAGCGGGGGTTTTCGATCTGGCTGCCATCATCAAAGTTGGCCCAGTGACTGACGCCCAGGTCGATACCAATTGCATCGTCGCCTGTTCGCTCACGCCGACAGGCGGACTCGGGCACCCGTAGGGTGATCGAGGCATACCACTGATCTTGGCCGGTGGCGTGATTGCGGCGGCGGCTGAGGGTCAGGTCATTCGGCGTGAAATCGGCGAAACGGTGGCGGCCCCGCAGACGAATCATCATCGCGCCCTTGCCGCTGCCCAGCCGCAACGTGCCGCCGCGCTGGCCGAGCTGCTGGAGCTTCCAGCCGGCTGGATCGGGGTAGGAGAAGCCCGAGTAGCGGGCGCTGGATTTGAAGCGGGGAAATCCCGGTGACTGGCCAGCTTTGACCCGGCGAAAGAACGCCTGAAAGGCTCGATCCAGTCGGCGCAGGGTCTCTTGCAGGGCATGACTACCCAGCTCGACCAGCTCCGGCCGAAACTGTTTTATGACGGGTAACGTGTTCTGTTGGTCGTAGTAGCTGATACTGATACCAGCTTTGCGGTACGCCTCGATGCGCTCCTGAAGCGCAGCGTTGTACAGTTCGGCGTGCAGGCGCACCCAGCCGTCCAGCCGTTCTTGCTGGCTGACATTGGGGTAAAGCCTAAAGGTCACTTTTCGCCTTTGCATGCTTCCGACCCTACAGCATCTCACCCATAACCCAAGTCGTCCGCTTGGCATGCCGCCTGGCTACGGGCCTGGCAGAGGATGTTCAGTGGTTGCACCAGATGCATCGGCCGGGCTTGAGCGCGTAACGAGCATTGATCTCCTTGCACTTGCTGCATGGGGTGAGAGTGATGTCTCCGGTCTTCATTGCGTTGCTGAGCTGGTAGCCATTGGAAGGGGAGATCATATCGCTGGCCTCGACGCCAACCGCTTTACACAGCTCCACATACTCACGATGAGCCGCAACCACCGCGCGAGCATTCGTCCGCCGAAGAGGATTGTCGGCGAGCAGCCTGTACACAGTGAGGTAGAGCAGGCTGTGAAGAGGGCTTTCAGCCAGTGTCTTATTCGGTGCCTGTATGCGCCCGCTTTGGGACTGGACAAGGGGGGTATCCCGTAGCAAGGAGCGCTTCATCCGAACTACCTCGTCTGCATTCAATCCTGTCCATTGCGCGACCAGCTTCGGCTGTAGCTTCTGCTGAAGCAACTCGGTCGCAACCACATCGAGGGGCATCGTAGACGGATAGTCTTTAACCCGGCCTATGCCACTTACGCCAGGCTTCAGGAAGTACCGAAGGTCGCCAAGCAATACGGTGGTCACGTCTCTCAGTTGATCATCTGGCGATGATAAGTTCATCCTCAGCTTCCTGAGGTTGCACCTGGTGCCAATCGAGAACCCGCCGCGGCTCACCAGCATCATGCGAGAGTCGAAAGATCCTGCCTCGAACACCCGATACCCAACATCGTCGAGGCCTACAGCCAGAATAGGGCTTGTTTCGTTGACGCGGGAGAAATGACAAAACTCCATGAACATGACCATCTTGTTGCCAATCTCCCTGAACTCCTCATCGTCCAGGTAGCCCCTGCCGACTTTCAGGGTGTTGTAGTGAACACGGTAGAGAGAAACGGGAAGGGCATCTACAGCGTTCAACTGACGCTGGTTCGCGCTCAAAGACGAAAGCCAAACCATATCGCTTTGAGTCAAGCGCTGCTCGGCGAGAATGACATTGAAATCCCGCAAGCCAGATGTCAGCCAGCGCAGGCCCATTTGTATCATCGATGCGTTGATCTTAACTCGCATGTCCCTGCCCTTACTTTAAACGCTGTAGTGAACGCCAAATGCTGAGCACATTACTCGCATACTCGCGTGCGTCAAGTTCACGCTTTGGGTTTCGTGTATGGTACCCACCAATAGCAAGTTGCATATCGACAGGATATTGAGCAATCGACTCGCAAAGTATCTGAGCACCAACGCGGATGTTCACCTCGGGGTCAAGAAGAAACTCCGGGCGCGCTACTCTATTGCCGTTCCAACGATAGTTTATTTGCATAATCCCTATGTCGGTGAGGATGTCTTCGGCAATATATTTGCCGAGTACAGCCTTGGCATCCATGTAGGTATTAGGGTACAGAGCGCCACTAGGTTCATTGCGAAGCGCAAACGGGTGTGGTGCAATCATCCCTTTTCCGGCAGATGTTTTAGATTCCTTTAGAGCTAGTGAATATAGAAGCAGAGGGTCCGGCTTGCATGCGGAGGCCATTGACGCTCGCTCCCACATCGTTCCTTTTAATGAAAAGCCATTAGCTTTAGCGCTCACTGAAGTACCTATGGCAATGCATGCAGATACTGCAATAAAAGAACTGATACGGATATTAAACATTTGCCCCCCTTATCCAGCTGGCAACTGGACGAGAGGCTGGCTCATTACTGACCTGTTCCTTTTTGTCATCAGCAACAATATTATCTTGCTGAGTATCTGCTTGCTTGCTTTTAGCATCTTCGGTCGCACTAATCATGCTTAGATATAGCGCTGCCATTGCAACAAGTCTTTTACCCCGATAATCGGGGTCAATAGTTTCAAGATGCGCGTGCAATTCTTGTGTCGCTGGCGTGACTCGACATTGTAGTCTCATCGTTTTATCCACATTCCCTCCTTAGCGCGTCCTTGCGCACCCGTTAAATTAAGAGCGTGCGATATGCCAGAAACCTTCGGCATTGCTTTTTACGCTGTTCGCGGGCTTGACTACCAATGCGTCGGGAAATTCTTTTCTGGCAAACTGCTCATACAGTGAGGCTCCCCCGCCGCCGAGGATCACGCAGTCGATCGCACGGCCTTTCAGGAATCGAAGGCCTTGTTTAATCTCAGTGAAAACGGATGGGATAACACGCTCGGCAGCACGCTCAAGATATTCTGCAAGTTCAACCTTGCGGCCATAAACAAGGATGTATGACTTACCCGACTGGAGTGCATGTTCAATCTTTTCAACGCCAGGAATGCCGCCATGATCCTTCGCAATTTCTTCATTGCACGCTTCAAGTACAACAGACATAGCCTTGAGGCTGCTGCTGCTGGAGTTGACTACCAGCTCGCGGTGGTCAAATACGACCCAATCAACACTGAAGAATCCTGGATCGATAATGATCGAAACTGACTCCTCAATAACTTCAGATGCATCTGAGTTGCAGTAGATCTCCGTCAGAGTCCCGATCGGTTGAGCAACCACCTCGACGCGCTTAACGGTAACCTCTCGCTTTGGCGTAATGCGATGTGTCCCAGTCATACGCTTTACTAGGGCTTCCACGTAGGCCTTATCGCGAGCCTGCGAGACAGGAAGACCAGTTACCAAGCAGTCAACCACGTCTTTATCACCCGCGGCATGCAGCAGAGCCCCCTTAAACAGGGCCTCATAGGCGTGCGAAGACGTGTAATCCTCGTGCAGTTCACGTCCATCTTGAACACGGCCGGGCGCGGCAAATGCCACCCAGGGCGCGCCATCAACCTCCACGATTACCTCACCAGCACGTAATCCAGAATCCCCAGGCAGAACGCTCAGGGGAGCGGCCTGCGAGGGGCGAATAATCGACTCAGGATGCCCATCCCCGCTGCCAAAAACGCCAATCACGTTGCTGTAACCAATATCCAGACCCAAGGCGTTACCCATTTGAATGCCGCTCCCAGCAAATAATGACAAAAGAAGTGCGCCAGATGACGACGCGTATGACCCCGTAGCACATGAAACCCCACACCCACAGAATCCCAAGCGCTATACCTGCATCAACCGGTCACCAGATGACGACGCACCGTAATAATCAGTCTTCCTGAAAGCTTTGGGCTCCGTTTTCAGGACGTTTTTGCGTCTGAAAACGAGCCACGCCCTCTCTGTCGACCCGCAAAATGCTCCCATCCACAAAGGAGCAACATATGAACTCACCCTGTGAAGCCCCAAAGCACCCAGCAGTAGCTGAGCTTGATCGTGTCTATTCCAGCCTGGTAGGCCGAGCGGAGGAGCTGCGCGACTCTTTCTTCCAGACAGCCCTTTCACTGCACGCAGGTAAGCCAGGGCACATACCGATCGTGATCCGTATCCGGCAATCCAGCCCGAATGCCGTCACCATCGAATGGGCGAAAGTCATCTTGCCGAGGCTCAGGGAAGGCGAAGCCAAGAAGCCGCGGGTCATCCGGACAATCAACAAGGGCCAAGGAAGCAAGTACCAGGTCTCGTCGTTCTCATTCGTGAAGGAGCCCTTGAAGAACATAGTTCGGGCCTACGAAATCCAGCTCGCCGAGATCCGGGAAACGTGTTCAGTCATTCAGCGAGTCCGCCGTCAGCTTGTCCCTGCGGTAAAGAAAGCTGGCGTGGTTGACGGCTCAATTTCTGCGTTCATCACTCATGATTACCCCGCAACGTCCGACTAAGCGTGTCGACTGTGAACGGTGCCGAAAAAATGCTGGAGCCCAACAAAATCAAGGGTTCCGGCCTACAACACCCCTTCACGACACCCCTTCACGACGCCCTTCGGCAATGACGACACCTCTTCACAGTACCCTTTGCTGCAAACCGACCCGGCTGAATAGCCGCGACGCCTTAACGGGCGGGCGTTTCAGGCCAGCAACACCCCTTCACAACACCTCTTCACAACACCCCTTTGGCGATGACGACACCCCTTCAAGGCAACCATCTGAGGTGGATATCCCTACACCCCACGTGGCGCGGGCCTTTCAAAGCGGTGAGCATGAAACCAGCCCCAATGCGATTTTCTCTCTATGTGAGGTGAACCGTCAGACTCCCATAAGCAAGCGAGGTGGTGTGAGGGTCGCTTTCCTGAACATGTGTCGCGAAGCGGATGAAGGCTGTGTGTCGGAAGTGAGCAAACACCAGCGGGCGGTAAGAGGGCGGCGATCGGAATCAGGACGCATTAAATCCTTGGGATTGGATGCGATGGTGGGAGCATTGGCACAGCGCAAATTTGCGGGCTGGAGAAAGCGGCCAGGATTGAGGGGGAGTAAATCTCATGCTCGGGAGCGAACAACTGGAACTGCTGCTTGGATCAATCGGCGCATTGAGTGCCGGGTTAGCAACCGCCTGGCTGACCTACTACGGATCGAGGTATGTACTCAGCGATGCGAAAACCGACTGCGCGAAACTGCGGGCGGCGATGAAAGCCTTGGCTGGCAAATCTGCGAGCGCAAGGGGAGGGTCTAGCGAATGATTTTCGTGAACTTGCCACAACTGGGAGCATGGACATCAGCCGTCCACGGGATGATTTTCGCTGGCATGTGCGTGATCGGCCTGGCTTGCTGCGTAAGCCTGTTGATCAAGTCAGCATTGGTTGTCACCAGCGTGATATCGAACATAAAGAGCCGGCTAAACACGGCAATGAACAGGCGGTGACATTTGGAGTTTAAAAAGAGAGGTGACGGCAGGTTATTTCCGCCGGTACTACCAAACGGCGATTTCATAGGCGTTGCCCACGGGAGCCAGCTCCGGCAGGTTCTTTTTTCAGTGCGGGATGAAGGCCTGTACGGGGAGGGTGTATTTCTCCTATGGCACGAAATATCCGGCGTATCCATCACTGACGCCAGAGGATTTCAGATTCGGAGCGGAAAATATGCCAGCGGCGGAATTGGATTTTACGCAGGGGCATCTGCTCTGCTCGATTTGACTGGGGAAATCGTTACCCGGATAGATGGATACACTGTCGACTACTGCCTGATGAACCGAATCAGTTACGAATCAAACAGGAAGATCTAGTTCGATGCTGCGTTCGTGCGCTTTTAAACGTGTCGCGAAGCGGATGGATGCATGTTGTTAAGGTGAACCACAAATTTAGGGACAAGGGGATTTTATGTACGGCGTTAATGAGTTGATCGGGGCCAGCGGTAGTTTTTCTCTTGAAGGATACAACCTCCCTGCGGATAAGGAGTGGTCTGAGGAAATATTGGAGGTGCTGCATGCAGACATTCCGGGCAGTCATGATCTTCTAATTGCAATCGTACTCACTCAGGAGTGCGCAGGGTTGCGTGAGCGGAGTTCTATGGCGATGGCGGTAGTGCTTAGTGAATACGAGTCAACGCTCGGGCAAGCGGATGCGTTGCGAGCAAGAACGTTTTTTGCCGCCGCTATCACAGAGCTGAAGATGGTTCTCGATGAACTTAAAGACCAGCCGCAAGCAGAACAGGAAAAAGTGTTGTCGCGTTTGGGGGAGTATTTCGGGGCTGGCGTCCAAAAGTTGGACACCTCTTTTGAGGGGATGGAGCAAGTATACTTGCTGAGCAACCCGAATACGGGGAGATATTGGTTGTCGCTGAAGCGTCATGCTTAATAACGTGTCGCGAAGCGGAGGATTGAGCGGTGAGTGAGTGCGCGACTGGAGACAAGAACAAGCGCGCTCGCGCACTGGACAGAATCAAGAAATGTTTTGCGCTCGCCAAATCCAGCAACCCGCATGAGGCCGAAGCAGCAATGCGGCAAGCCCGCAAACTTATGGATAAGTTCAAGCTGGAAATAGGCGATGTGCATGCCACCCAGACGGAAGAATTTTCCCTGCGGATCGGTAAAGCCAAAAGCGTTCCGCCACAATGGATTCGCATGTTGTCGATGACGGTTTCTAAAGCGTTTGGCTGTGTGAGTTTCTACAGCTATGGCCCTGACGGGCAATCGCTGATTTTTATTGGAGAAATCGGTAGCGCTGAAATGTCGGCTTATGCGTATGAGGTGCTTATCCGGCAACTGAAAGACTCCAAGAGAAAATACCTCTCAGGAGTCAGTATTCAGGGCACAGTTCAAAGGCGCAAAGCGGGGGTGCTGTATGCGGAAGCATGGATCATCGGCGTACACAAACGAGTAGAGGAATTTTCCGGCGTTACGGAAGAAGTGGAAAGGGCAATCCACGCTTATACGCAGAGAAATTATCCAGGTGTTCCGGTCACAAAGATGAAACGCCGAAAACTGGATATGGATGCGTACCGAGCCTACATTCAGGGCAAAAGGGACGGTGAAAGCGTTTCTCTGCACAAACCCATGGGGCGTGACGAGCACATGCAGTTGGAATGAGGTCACGCCAGGAATAAGTCCCGCTCGAGCGGGATTTTTTTCGTCCGAGGTTTGTCCCCGGAAAGTGGGGGTAAGCCTGTGGATAAAGTCCTGGCGTGGCGGCCTGGGAACGCTCCCCCGGCGATGCTCAAATTTCAACCAGCCGGGCGAAATCGACATCACGCTTGACGTTCGCAATCGAGACAGAGATATTCCCCTCGGCACACGGGTAGGTGCCTGCCGTCCACACTGGCAAAGCGAAAGCACTACCGACAAACCAACGGAACCCTTACGGGTGCTCCGAAGTGGACACAGAGCATCAGCCTTTGGAGGCTGCCGTATGCAAAACCCAATCACACTCCGCGATATCGAAAACCTCAAAAAGCTCGCCAAGCAGGCAAAGGTCCGTCACCCAGGACTGAGCCATACGCAGCGTCTCAACCTGATGGCGCAGCATCATCTTCAGGCACGTAGCTACCACGAAGTTCGCAGGTGGGTCGCCCGCTCGCTGGAGCAGCACTACGAGCGGAAGGACGGTGGCGTGGTCTACTGCAAGCTCTGCCGCTTTTCTTTCGTCCCCGGTATAGCCGAGGACTCGACTACTCACGAGAAGCGTCACCTCAATTTTGAGGAAGCTCTTTTCTCCCTCGGTGCGTTACCAGCTGCACATGCCACCCGAGAGCAAAGGAAACGCGAGGCGCATAACCTCATCCATTCCGCGCCGTCCCCCGGCGAGGAACTGGCTGGAGTCGAGCAACTGGTCAACGCCTGGTATGACCGTTCGCTGGAATCCGCGATCGGCAATGGCGACTGGAAGAAACACCCTAGCCTTGCCGAGTATGCCGCGATGATCGTTCCAACCGTTGAGGCCTGGTTGCGGCAGAGCAGGGCGTTGTACCTGTCCAAATACGGCTGCAATCGAGGCGTGATTCCAGAGGGTCAGACAACGTGGGTTCAGCCTGAGAGCTGATAGGGTTGGGTCTTTTGGGGAAGCTGCGACAATCGGCACGTTGATTGATCCCATCTTCCCCAGGACTTCCCACATGAGCCGAGATACCTACGAAGCCAACATCGCCTTCATCGACCAGACGGTAAAGCGCCTGGAGCGCAATGAAGTCAGCATCGACGAGTTGGAAACCCTTGCTCGCGAATTTGCGGATGCCCGTAAGTTCTGCGCCGACCGGCTTACCCGTATCGAGGGCGTTGTTCAAGCAACCTTGGGCGCTGAAGAAGGACAGGCCGGTGAGCGCACCTGATCCGATTGAGCAGCACCTCACTCTCAGCGCATACCTTACCCAGATCCAGAAGGCCATCCGTGCTGCGGTGCCAGACAGCTGCTGGGTTGTTGCGGAACTCAGCGACTTCAAGCGCCGCCCGAACGGCCACTGCTACATGGACATCTTGGAGTCGCGTGAGGGAGCCGAGGTCGCGAAGGCGCGGTGCACCATGTTTGCGAACGTCGCCGGCAAGGTACTTGGTGAGTGGCAGCAGGCAACCGGAGGCCTGCCCCAAGCAGGAATGAACGTCCTGCTGAAAGTGAGGGCGGATTTTTCCCCTCAGTTTGGCTTCTCCCTGATGGTCACCGGCATCGACCCGAGCTACACGCTGGGTGACATGCAGGCCAAGATGCAGAAGATCATTGCCTCCCTGAAGGAGCGGCAGTGGTTCGACCTACAGCGGGGGCTTCCCTCTCCAGGGGGCTTCTGGCGCGTTGCGGTTGTGGCTCCGCACGAGGCCGCTGGACTGGCCGATTTTCGGCGTGATGCAGAGCAGTTGGCTGCGGCCGAGGTATGCGGCTTCGAGTATTTCTCAGCGACGTTCCAGGGTCGTGATGCATCAGATAGCATCCGCTCTGCGTTGCGGACTGTTCATGAACAACATCAACAGCAGCCATTCGACGCCGTATGCATCATCCGCGGGGGGGGAGCGAAAAGCGATCTGGCCTGGCTCAACGACGCGAACCTTGCGGCTTGGGTCTGCCGGTTGCCTGTCCCGGTATTCACCGGCATTGGGCACGAGGTCGACGAGTGCGTGCTTGACCTCGTGGCGCACCGCCGGTTCGACACACCATCGAAGGTCATCGGGTTCATCAAGACAGCGCTCATGTCTGAGGCCTCAACTGCTCGGGCTCAGGTCGAGCGGGCCAACGGCATGATCTTGCGCCTGGTGTCTGGCCAAGCCCCGCATCTGGATCGCGCTTGGGGCACCTTCAGCCGGCGGGTGACGGAAATGCTCCATGGGGAGCACCGGCAACTGTTGCAACAGCAAAGCAGCCTCGACAAAGGCCGGGACCGCCTCATCAGCCAACAGCGCATGGCCCTCCAGCTCGCGCAGGATCGATTTTCAAGGCTCGGGGCTGGTCTGTGTGTAGCTGAGCGCCAAAGGGGGCTGTTTGCCGCCTCGAGGGTGGCTTCCCTGAGTAGGGCGCTGATCACCAAGGAGTTTTCGCGCCTGGAGCTTGCATGCACGGTCTACGACAAGACAAACCCGCTTGCACTGCTCGGGAGAGGCTTTGCCTTAGTCCGTGGCCCTGGTGGGGAGATCATCAGCAGTGCCCAGCAGGCTCGCGATGTCAGCAAGCTCGATCTGGCCTTCGCCGATGGCCATGTCATTGCGGTAGTGGCAAAAGCGCAATGACGCAGCAGAAATATTCCATCTGAATTGCCGAAGAAGGCTGCGAGTGGCGAACCGCAGAGCACTACCCCGAAAGGTCGAGGAAAACAGACTTGAAAAACCCCACGGCGGTCCAAACGAACAAGCTGGTGCGAAGCAAGCTCAGCCCAAAAACTCCCAGTCAGGCCCAAGTCGATGCTATGGCTGAGAGCATTCTCAGTTACGGAATCATGGAGCCCCTTTTGGTTACCCGTCTTGGTGACCGCTATGAGATTACCCCTGGCGGTGGCCAGGTTCGCTGGCTGGCAGCTAAGCAACTGGGTATGGATATAGTCCCTATCCGTGTCGTGGAGCTCGATGATCATTCCAAGGCCGCGGCAGCCCTTATTTGCAACACTGTCCGAGAGAATATTGCGCCAGAAGAGGTCATCAACAGCCTTGAAAGGTTGGTTTCCGAGTTCGGGATAAATGCGGCCGATATTGTGACTGAGCGACTACCTGAGCTTCAGGAGATATCTGCTGAGCACCCAGAGTTTCAAGACCGGATCAAATCCTTACTTGATAGCTGTGAAATCGAAAACTGATCAAGGAAAGCGGATATGGCCAGCCGACGCCAGCCCTTCACCCCATGCAAGCTGTACATCGATGGCGCTGACGACCTGAGCGCTGGCGACTACATCCTCACTTCCGGTGGGTCGGCCTACCTGGTGCAGGCTACTCGGCCCAGCCCGAGCAAACCTGAGCGTCTGTATCTGGATTGCCTGCGCTGGCCACCCGATCAGATTCCCGAGGACGCCAGGTGCTACCAACTCAACTGGTACCGGCGTTGAGACAGTGTGACCTCAGGCTGGCCTGGCATACACTGGATAGCTGGGCCCGCCGCCGGCGATAGTGCTGGTGGCGGTCGACGATGTTCATTTCACCGAGATAAAAGTGTGAGCGACCCGGTTCTTTACATCCCACTGCTGGCTTCACAGGCCGACATCTTGGTTGATCCGAGTAGTTCTGCTCGTGTCCTACTGGGGCAGTGGGACGTGCCCCAAGTGGCTTCGGTGGCTGTCATCCAGAATTTACCGGCCCTGGACGGAAAGCCGAAAAGCGAAATGCTCGTTGAGAAGGCCCTGGCCGAGTTGATCTCAGTCGGAACGGAACTGAGCCAAACGCATCCACCTGGTACGTTTTCTAGCCTGATTGCCGGCCGATTTAAGCGAGAGTTGTTTGAGCGAGGGCTGGCGCTTATGCCTCGGCTGCGGCTGCGCTTCCTGGATGAGGAGACGCTGGACGCGAAGCAATTCCTGAATGGTGGCCACTGGGACTTCAACTTCTGTGCGGCGCACACCCAAAAGCTCAACCCGCTCAAGCATTCGTTCGAGACCCCATCGGGGAAAACAATTTCTCTGTCGAATCAGCAGAGCCGGACGTTTCGCGTTATTCACGCCGAACCCGATGAGAGCATCCATATCCAGGGCCTGGCTGGTACCGGCAAGACCCACATGATCGAACGCTTGGTGGACTCGCTTTCATCATGTCGACCACTCGTGCTGGCGTTCACCGCGGTGCAGCTCCAGGCCCTGATGCAGCGAATCGGAGCCGCGAACGTGAGAGGAATGACGTTCGGAGATCTCGCCAACTACGTGCTTGAACGAAGTGTCGGTTATTACAGGCCGGGCAAGCGGGCATCCGCTCGGCACCAGGTTACCCCGGAAGACATCGCTTCCCGGTTAGGCTTCGGGTCGATAAGTAGGCTCAGTCCAGCCCAAGTAGCCACGGCCTGCGCGAGGATGGTTGCCTCCTTTTGCAACAGCACTGACCTTGCCTTATCAGAGCAGCACATCCCCAAAGGGCTTACCCTCGATGCCGTAGATCGGTTGGTGCTGGTAGGGTATGCGCAAAGGCTGTGGGACCAGACCATAGAACCAACCGATCAGCGCCTTCAGCTCCCGCTTCGCGGCTATCACCGAATCAAGCACATGACCCTTCTTCATGAGGCGGTCATAGGTCTGGAGTTCACCCACATCATTGTCGATGAAGCTCACGACCTGAGCTGGCCACTCTCGGTATTTCTCGACCGCTGTACCCAGCCCGTGATTACCCTGGGTGACGCCTGCCAGCGCCTGGATGGGAGCTACTATCAACGGGCTAGCACACTCCGCAAGCACGAGATCACCCACTCCATTCGCGCCGGCCGGCAGATCGAGGGAGTCATAAACCCCCTCATCGACAAACACCCGATACTGAAATTGGCTTCGCTCGAGGGCAACAACGGCATCGAGACAAAGGTTGTCTACTACGACAAGCCAGAGGTTCCCTCCGGGGCCGTGACGATACTGGTTGATTCCGAGTGGGGATTATTCGAATGGTTTCAGCGCCTGGGGAGCGCTGGCGCGACTTTCAGCTTGCTACCTGGAGCAATCAACACCTTCCGCCGGTTCATTCTCGATTGCATTGGCCTGTTCCATGATCAGGTGCGGCCAACCCACAGCGCGCTCTTCAGGTACACCCACTGGGATGATCTCCGGGCGGACATGGGCAGCAAAAATAGTAGCTTTCAGCGCATCGACCGGATGCTCAGTAAGGGCTATAGCTCATCAGAGTTCGAGGCATCGTTACTCAACCTCGATGCGTCAGGGACAGCCCCACTACAGCTCGGCCGGGTCATGGACGCACGCAATTCAGAGATCGACGCTGTGATGCTCGCACCAGACTTGCTCAGTCAGGTAGGGCCTGGTGACCGCATTGCAGCGAGCAGGGCTTTTGCAGCCCTTTACACGGGGGGATCGAGAGCTCGTCACCAGCTCATCGTCCCTGGTTATCTCCGGGACTGGGCGTCTGATATGTCCACGGCGGCGAAAGCTCAGCCTACTCCATCCCCCTGAAGCCCCCGCCGGCGACCTGGACAGCAGATTGGCCTGGGTCGTACAGGGGCATATCTTCCAAATCCGAGGGAAACGTTTTCTGACCGCTTTGCGACCTGATTACGGCCTTGCTGGCGCTGACGGCGTGGAATAATCGGTCGAAATCAGCGATCAAGGGTTCCCCTCCAATGAATGCTCTATCGAAAGGCCTGCTCGGGTTAGGGGCTATGCCCATCACGCTGCTGGGCTCATTTGCTGTGTTTCCGGTTTTCGATGCGCCCAGCCAGGGAAACTGGATAGTCGCCGGTACCGTCGCTGCTGCTGGCGCTCTCGGGGCCTGGTTTCTTGAATGGACGGAGCGGAAAGTGGTGGCGAATCGCGTCGTCATCGACCTGAAGCCGAATCAGGTGATCGTCAACGGTGTGTCGATCGACTGCGCGTTTTCCTCCATGACTCATTTCTTCAGGAGCCGCGATACGCTTGCCGAGGCTGTTCGTCTCGCCGTCAACGAGGCCATGCTCAAACAGGAGAAATTCCTTGTCGCTCGAAAATCGGCGCTCATCAGGATCTGGCCGGGGAGCTTTCAGGTAACCGACTTCGAGCTGGAGGCGTTATCCGCGGCCATGGGTGCCGAGTTCATCTCACCGGCGTTTGAGCTGATGGGGCAACCGATGGCTCCGCAGGAAAGCCGCAACCTTCCCAGTGCACCGGCAGTGAATCCCTGAGCACACAACACCTTTCGGACGGAGAAGTCGAACAGTGGCCATCAACGAAGAAATTCAGGCGGTACTAAGCAACCCAGGAACCAGTGACTGGCTGAAGAGCAGTTTGGAGAAGGCGATCCACCGCGATTGCGTGGATGCGGCCAATGATGCCGAGCTGCTGCACGACCTGCTGAATCGGCGGTGCGATGCAGTTCTGAACGCCGCAGCCGGGCACGCCATCCCTCGCTGAGAGGGATGGTCAATTACAACAGAATGCCGGGTACTCGCTGGCGATCCATCGACTCGGCTTTCGAGGCAGGTACCAACTCCTGACAGTGCCACCCATCAGCGAGCTGGATGCAACCCGGCGCGATCATCGCAGCCGACCTCACCCCGGCAGGCACCGCCTGGTTTTGTATCGGCGCGCTTGTACAGCCACTGGTGAGAATTGCGAGCAGAGCGAGTAG
This sequence comes from Stutzerimonas stutzeri, assembly GCF_013522825.1. Classification (GTDB taxonomy): domain Bacteria; phylum Pseudomonadota; class Gammaproteobacteria; order Pseudomonadales; family Pseudomonadaceae; genus Stutzerimonas; species Stutzerimonas stutzeri_AK. The sequence continues at coordinate 28,938 of NZ_JAAMQZ010000036.1, read as the reverse complement.
CAGAGCCTGGCGCGGCATGGGATGTATCCTCTGGGTTGAGTTCGAGCCGAATCATGCCGCTCGGAACGAGAATCCCAAGCTGACCAATGCGTAGCCGAGCGGAACGGTCAGAACAGATCGATCTGGCCCAGTGAGTTACCACCCAGGCGGGCTATCAGCGCAGCGCGGTCATGCAGAATGGGCTGAAGATCGCTTCTGAAAATCTGGTTGGACATCCGCATCATCCGATCCCAGTCGCCATGGTCGCCCTTGTAGATCGCGATGGTTCCCAACCCCATCAGGTAATGGAGTCCCGCAGTCGGAGACTGGTCGAAAGTCACGCGGGACAGGGCGTTATCCAGCTCGAAGTTCACGAACAGCTCTGCACCTTCGCGATCGATCTCGAATCCGCTGCTGGTCACCACGTCCATGACCACCATGCCACTGCGTGTTGTGGTCAGGAACTCAGCATCGGCAGCAGCATGGGAAATACTGCGCAAGCCGTTGAACATCCCCTGGTACTGATCATCACAGAACGGCACTTCGACTTCGGGGTATCGCAGGTCTGCCTCGGTATACTTTGGCAGCGCCGCGATATCTGGGATCTCATAGCGAACACCTTGCTCGTAGACCTCCAGGAACACCCTCATTGCGGTAAACGGCTTCTGGTATCCATACCGGCCCCAAAGCGCCTCGACCGCCAACAGTTGCTGGATATCCAGGAGCGTGAAGCGTGGCTTGATACCGGCTTGCTCGGCGGCGTCAAACTCGTCGAGCTGGATCGTGAGCATGATTCCCAGCAGCTCTTTGGTGAAGGCCGGCGAGTAGGAATTCGGAGCGATTTTTATCGTCCCCGTTTCCTTATCAACCGTGCGAGCCAGCCAGCATCGAGCGCTCGGATCGAAGTGGCGGGCCTTGATGTAGTTCCGCAAGTCGTTCAGGGGCTTGAGCCAGTCGTACTCGCCGCCTTCCTTGGCGATCATGCTCTCGGCCGACGAGTCTCGAGAGACGCGGGTACATGACCAGCAGCCTGTACGATGGCCACACGCGGGGCGTTCGGATTGTTTCCCAGCCAGGTAGACGTTCACCATGCAGTCCCCGCCATTCATGTCGCGGTAGACCTCAACCAGCTGATGAAAGCTGTCGTAGCACTCAATCCGACCTGCTATCACCTGGCCGATGTAGCTGAACACGTCCATGGTGGTCATTTCAGCGATAGGGCTGAGTACCCAGTCGTGCCCGCCGGCGTCGGCGGCGAGATTCACCGCCTCAAATGCGCTCTCGCCGCGCTCGGACATTTTCCGCTCGCGCTGCACCGATTCATCGAACCGGGTACCGATCAGCGAAACGATATCGTCGTCAGTACACTTGCGGCCGAGGCGAGCCGAGACATCCCGGAGGATTGCCTTCTTCACCCGCTTCAGTGGATCTGCTTTGGTCATTTGCTGGCATTTGGCGTTGGAGCCTACGCTGGCGATGATGCGCCCGCCGACCAAGCTAACCAGGTAGTCATTGCTCAGGCCCGGCTTTGCTACCCACACCTTCACCTCGATGCCGGCAGCCTTCGCGTAGGCCTGCATTTGCTGCATCTGGCTCTGGTTGTAGCAATGGATCACCGGGTTTTCCATGCGGGTGTCGGAGTGCATGACGTTCAAGGTTGGCACCGCGAAACCTTCGGTGGCCAGCTCGCGAATTGCAGTGAACGCGATGTTCAGCGTAACGCTTGAGTCCTTGCCGCCACTCCACGCCACAACAGGCTGCTTGCCGGCCCGCACGACGCGCTTCACAGCGTCGACCGCACCGGCAATCTTCTCGGTCAGGGTCTTCTCAGGCCCACGAACAACATTGGCAGGCATCTCCTGGACGCCAGCGGAAGAGAACAGATCGACATCGAACAGCTGCATGACAAGCTCCGTGCTTGAATCCGGCTCCTCACTGGAGCTGATGGATTCAAGGTACGGCAGGCATCGGAAATCCCAAGGAACTGAGGCCGGGCTCGGTTCAGGAGAAATCCGCGGAGGAGTTTTTTAAATCGATCCGCAGCCTTCGGTTACGAATGCTCCAGCTGGCAACTGCCAAGCCTTGCCCTCTGGCGTGAAGATCGGCAGTACGTACTCGCGCTGGCGCGCCTGGGCAAGTGCGTCCAGATCAGTGATATCGAATGCTTCCGCTGTGGCCGACAGATCCACCACGTTGATTTTCTGCCGGCTGATAGTGCAGCCGAACTCGTCCTCGTAACCGGCTATCGGGGTGACCCGCTCAGGGAAGTATTTTCTGATGGTGGCCCATACCTTCGGGGAGTTGTAGATGCACGTCATGCAGCTGAAGCGACCCCAGCCCAAGCGGTAGGGGACAGGTGCCTCCACTCGGTGGCGAGCAAGCAGCTCCCACACCTGTTCTTCGCTGTAGTGCAGCACCGGTCGCCAAGCATCTACGTGCCGGCCGAGGCGACCCTTGCGCCGGTCGACGGCGTGAGGTTCCAGCTGATTGTATTTGCTGCGGTTGCTCGACTCAGCACGGCGCTCACCAGTGACGAACAAGGTCTTGGTACCGAGAAAGCGCTCCTGGTTGGTGATGGCCCGGCGGCCCACGTCGATCTTGGCCGCGGAACTACACCAGCGCGTTGTCAGGCTGGCGCTTTGCTGAGGAAACCGGCGGCGGGTCGCCGGTGAAGTCCGACTGGTATCCCGATCCAAGCAAATAATTCCGCCTGGAGTTTCGACCATGTGAGGTTTGGAGTAGGCGTCCATCTTGAGCATTTCGCCCTCAATGCCGCCCTGCAACCAGGAGAAATAGACCGGCAAATTGAATGCCTCGGCGAATTTCTCAATGAAACTGTCATTAAAAGCCCAGTCCATGAGGGTGCTCCCCTCTGCACCATCCACCCGGTGGTGCCAGAGCTCGACACGACGCAGATCCACCCCCTGCTCGATCAGGGCCAGCAGGCAAGCGATGCTGTCCTTGCCTGATACACAGACTACAACGTGGTCGTAGCTGTCCAGATCCACTGTCGGCGCATCGAAATAGGTGCCATCGGCCAGTACCGTAGGCTCAGGCTCGAACCCAAGCAGGGTGAGCTGCTGGCCCAGTGCCGGGATAACTACCTGGTCGTCGAACTGGTGTGCGCGGGAGATTGACGGGTGCATTGGCTGTCCTCTGAGCACCTACCTGGTGCCTACAGACTCAGCCTACGGCGGCAACCGAGAATCCCAAGTGATGGGTGGCGGAGGTGGGCGGCTCCTCCTTGCGACAGGAGGAAGCCGAGGAGAAATCATCTACAGGAAACAGAGCACGATCGGCTGCTACTTGTCAGCGCTTCTCCTGGATGGGATGGCTCTTTCGTGGCCGGGCTCACCAATCCGACCGACTCAGACGGTACGTGCCTGGAAGGCAGTTCTCGGCATGGCTCAACTTCGCTTCGGCTTCGGCCTGATCGTCCGCGCGGTCGATGGCGATCCAGTCGCCGTTCAGCTGGCGCTCCTCCACGAACCACACAGGGTCATCTTGTTGCTGCATCAAATCGCTGGGTACGTTCGCCATCGTGGTCTCCATTCCGTCTTATTCGTCGATCCAGCCCTTTTCTTTCATCCGCTCAGTCTGGCGCTCCAACCAATCCAGCTGCTCGTAATAGTCGCGCTCTGAGCCTTCGGCATACTGCTTCGGATTGATCGCGCGGTGCTCGGCAACCCGAGCCAGGTGTTGACGGCCGCGCTCGCGGCGATCGCTCCACATGGCCGCACCGACCTCGAGCAGATGCGGATCGTTCTCGCGGTGCTGATGGTAGTAGGTGGCCATCTCGACAAAAATCGCGAAATGCTGTTGGTCGAAGTTGGCCAGGGCGTCGCCCCGGAACTGCCCGAGCTGGCCGTTGTAGCAGCTCAGGGCAAAATCTTGGAGCGCGCCGGCGGCGCTATAGGATTGGTGGAGCAGGATTTCTCGGTGTTTCAGAAAAGGGGACTCACTGGCCATATTGGCACTCCTCCGTGTCGGTACCGCAAAAGCCCGCTGGAAGCGGGCTGGCAATGGATGGCTCGACTGCCGGTTATATCGCGCCAGTCTGCTTCACGAGAAAGTAGGCCTTGGTACCACTTTTCAAATCTCTGAGGTCTAGGCCAAGAGCGCCACTTTCGTCCACCAGATCGCCGCCGAGAACGATGTCGCTGATCGAGCCGTCACCCTCTGTGCAGGAAAGAGAACCTTCCCCGTTACCGAAGTTACGATAAATCCTGCTTTCATCGAGCTTCCGTATCACCTGGATCGTAATTCGGCATTCGCGCTTGACCAAGTTGTCGATGAGCTTCTTGTTGGCCTGTTGGAAGGTGCCTGCGGCATGGTTCAGCCCATCGAAGTCCTGGACGTTAGCCGTGGTGAGCAACCCCGGAGAAACGACGATGACAGGGATCACTGACATGGAAGGGATTAACGTCAGCTGCTTATCCGAGGCCTGGGCAAAGGAAAAGGTTGAACCGAGCACAGCGGCGAGTACGAACGCAAAATTTTTCACAGTACAGTTTTCCTTAGAGATGCTGATCAGGCGGGCGATTCATTGACTCTACTCGTCTTCTGAATACCAGAGGCGGACGCCAACGGCGTTCGTAGATACCGCGCCTCCTAGGCCGGCCCAACCCATGCTGGACGAAGTATCTACCAGCGTTTCGACGTTAAAGGGCTTAACAGATCGTTCCTTGAGCCACGCATTCATTTCCAGCATGGATTGGGCCAGGGCTGAATCCCCTGAACCACCAGCACGGAAATCCTTCCGTTTAATTTGCATACTGGTCCCCGTGCTGGTGGTCTGCTGGCTCACTGTTTTCGTCCGATTCCCACTCGATTACGTCCCAGTCATAGCTCAATTCGCAAAGGTCGCCGGCAGTTCGCCAGCTGCAATCGTCCTCGACCACACGAACCAGACGATGCTGCTGGATGTCTCCACTGCTGCAATGCCTGAGTTTGCACTGCACAGGCACACCTGGCGTAGGCATGAGGTCTTTCGTCTTGATCCAGGCCAATGTTTTCGCCTCCGTATTTTCGTCACACAGATCAGTCGTCAGCCTGATTGTCGGCAGTGAGAGCGTTCAGCACGGTATCGTCGTCGTCGAAGTAGCCGTCTTCCGCCAGCCCCAGATTTCCATCGAGGATGACGCATACGGCCAGAGCTGCTTCCGCAGGATCTGCGCCGTATTCACGAATCACGCGCTCAATCTGTTTGCGCAGAAGGGAAGCGGACTCGACGTGGCCAACGCCACGCTCAGCTGCTGGATCTGCAAGCTCTAGGGGGTACGGTGCCTCAGCCATAGGGTCGGCAGTGACAGTGGCACCGGACTGGGTGCGAAATTTCATTTCCATGGATGTGCTCCCTATTTCTGGAACTTGATATAGCCGGCGGCGGGCAGACGATCACGCCTGAGCGCCCGTGCTAGATGGCTACCAATTCGTAGTAATTCAGCTTGTGCATACGCAGAGCTTCCTCTGCTGCCTTCTGGGCTTCTCGCGCCTCGAGCTTGTCGGCAAGCATTGTCACCTTCTTCACTTTCGATTTTGCGCGAGTTGCTGCGCCTTGCAGTCGAGCTGCTTCTTTCTTCCACTCAGCATCGGTCATTGCGGGCATCCTGGGGTATCCGAGGTCTTATTGCTAAGCATCTCAAGGATCGCCTGAATCCCAAGGCTATGACTGATACCGAGCACGTGGCTGCCTACTTTGAGTTGTCGTCGGTTTGAACAGCGTGCGCAGCGGCGGCTGGGTCTACGAGCTGGATCTGCACCTGGCAGTTGGAAAGAATCGCATCTGCTGCCTCAGCGGACAGTCCCAGCAAATCCTGGGTGTCGGTCGTCACTACGACTTCTTGGTTTGCCATGATCTTTTTCTCCTCGTTTTAGCCAGGGACTAGCCCTGTTCTGCTACTCCGCCGACAACTGGTCGCCAGCAGTCCTGATTCAGATTGCTAGACCGCAACGCCCTGGTAGGGCTGATTTGACGTAATCCGCCGTTATGCGCAGTCGCCGGGGTCTTGCTCGGTCACGGCGACCCACTCCAGGCCCCCGCCCGTGATCCGCGCCGCAGCCATCTTCGCGCCGCGCTCGGTCTTGTAGGCGCGCGGCAGCTCCATATAGGACGGGCTGCCGTTGCGCAGCCGGTTGCAGTCCAGGGTAAACGGCAGGTCGCGGCGGCCGTTGCGCTCGATGCGCAGCACGGCGCTGCCGGCCTGGGCGGTGTACAGGGTTTCGGTCGCGGTCATAGTGGGGCGGACTCCTTAGCAGTCTGTACACAGAAACAGCCGCTCTTCCCTACTGCGCGGGTCGCGGGCGTGCTGGCCGCAATTCATATTGCAGACCTTCGACGCCGGGTCGAAGGTCGCCAGCTCGGCCGGGTCGGCACGCGGCCACTCAATAGGCATTTCAGACGGTGCCTGCACTGGCTTTGGCTTGCGGGCTTTCGTACTCATAACCGGGCGGGCTCCTCTGCAAAGTCTTCCGCCACTTTAGCTTCGCTTTTGATTTTCAGGATGACATCTGCGAGCTGCTGACTTGAGCCTGTATCGTTGTGTGGCCATGGGCCAAAAGGCTGCGATGAAAGCCGGTTGAAAACGATCAAACCAGGGCAGCGGTATTCAAATGGGCCAGTGGATTGGAACCGGACAAAGGCAACCGGGCTTGTGCATCCCGGCATATCGGTTATCTCCCCGATTTCCTTCATGAGCGCAACATCCGCCCATCCTGCTTGATCGGTGTTGAAAAACGTTAGATGGTCGTATGCAGATTTGCCCCCTACGAAACATGCCAGGGCGACCAGCGTGAGCTGACCCATCGGCCAAAAGCCTTTGGAGTTAGCAGCTCTTTTCCACAGTGAGGGGATGTAGAAGAGTAGCGCCACTGAGGCGGCGAAAAGTAGGTATACGGTTAGCCGCGCACTATCGATGCCGAGAGTTTCCCCTGGAGCGCCATCTGGGCCAAAGAATAGGTAAAGCAATGGTGCGCAGTAGGCCATGCCCACCGCATAGGAAACCAGCACGAGAGCCATTTGCTGTAGCCGCTGACTTGGGCCGGAGGAAACCAAGGCCTGCGTAGCGCGAGCGACGTTACCAATGACCACGATCAGCAGAACAACGGAGCATAGGAGGATGTAAAGCATTATGACTGGTGCCTTTTGCGGGGTTCGGTGGATCTACCGCCGCAATGTGTCGGACCTGCGTCAATGATCGTGATTGGTTGTTTGGTCATGTGGATTTCCTTGAGATTAACGATCTTGAATCAGTGGACGCCGTGCAACCCATCCCGAAGGCTCATCGTTGAAGGAGGTCAGCTTGCTGTATTCATGCAGGCACACAGGAGTGTCCTCAAAGCAGAACCGTTTTTGGTAAGCAGCCTCGTAGGTCACTCCAAGACAGATGGCATACGTGAACATTAACGGCAGGACGCCGGCATAGGTGCCGTCAGGTAGACGTTTTGCCCCGACGAAACGTGCATTAGGGCCACGCATCCATTCGGTGAACTCGTCCTGCTGGCCGGGGCCTTGCGGGTTCAGCGTTTCGTGTACCGACTCCACAGTATCTTCCTCGACGTTCGGTTGGGCTTAGTGCGCGACGTGGATCGCGCAGTGGCCTACGGCAAAACCTGGTCGATGAGATCCCAGGCGTCGCAGCAGGAACTTTTGCCGCGAATATGCTCAAGAACATCTTCCAGTTCGGATTCGCGAGCTGTCTTACTGGATTTTGTTGCAGCCAACTCATCAAGCAGATCGTTCACACCTGAACCGCCGAACGGCCCAAGCACGCTAGTGGCATCACACCAGGTACCAGGTTCATGACCAGCTCCCTGGCTGAGGTACTGCCAACCTTCCTCTGTCTTGCGGAGTTCCAGAGGGCCGAACAGCATCGTTACTTGATCGGTCATGATCGCATTCCTCCTATTCGCTTTCGACCAGGATAAACGCTATCGGAAAAACCCCAAGTCAGTGATGGCTTTTCCCACACCGATTGAAGAGGAGTTAATTGGGGGGAGAGATGCAGATAGGCAGGAGGCATCAAGGAACCTGCGCCAAGGCCCGAGGTGGATCGAACTAGATTGGCGCGGCTTTCAGGACGGCGTTAGGACAGCGAACTTCGGTGCAGTGCCGACAGTTCTGCCAAAACCCACTGCCAGTATCCAAGCTGGGTCTGGGTGTTGCGCACCGCTTGGAGCCACTGGTAATTGGTCAGGAAAGGGTGGTTGTGGCCACGCTGTGCATATTTCCCCTCCAGTTGCGTCGGAGTGAGATCGAGGTCGGGACAGTAGACTTCCGGCAAATGAGTCGGCACCAAGGCAAAGTCGTTTATCGCTCGCTCAATCGAGACTGATATTTCCTGTCCGGTTTCGTCACAGCGGAGAGTCCTGACTTCTCCATTGCGACCGATTACACGCCACGCATATCCAGCCGGGGTCACAGTCGCAGCGTTGTCCGTGGAGGAAGCATCGTCTTCGCCGTAAACGACGGACTCCAGTGGAAAAAATATCTCTGCAATCATGCGGTCAAGCTGATCCAGTGTCCGGCGATGGATGCCAGAACCCTCTGCCTCGATCAGTGCCAGAAGGGTCGCTCTCGATGCGTTCAGCTCTTGGTAAAGCTCTGCCAAGTGCTGAGGTACGGAGGGGTCAACGTGAGTCATATCTTCGGTTCCTAACCAGGGAGTGTGCATACAAAACCGCTCCGCTGGCCGAACGGGCATAGCGTAAATAGCGAAACGGGTATTCTTAAACGTGGTTTTAATTGTTCCTGCCGATAACGCTCCTGTCTATGGAGAAGCGACCACCCGCACGCGGGCGACCGGCTGGAACATCGAGCTTTGACCCTCAGGTGGCAGGAGCTTTCGGCAATGTCGTACGTGAACAGCGCATCAAATCAGGCCTGGCTCAGGAGAAACTTGCTCTCCTGGCTGGGATTGAGCGGGCGCACCTGGGAAAAATCGAGAGGGGGGAAAGTTTACCGACTCTCCCACTGATCTTGCGGCTCTCAAATATCCTCGAAGTCAAAGCCGCAGACCTCATAGCGCAAATGGAGCAACGCCTCGATCAGCTCGGACGCGATAGCCCTTGACCTAACCGCATCGCGCAACGGTGGGGAAGGGGAAAGTGTTCTGGCAACCGGACGCTAGATCCACGGTGATCCAGTGCTTGTCGGTTTCACCAGTCCGCAGCAACTCCCACACAATGCTCATTCCGGCAGTCGTGACCGCACGGTTGACCAAACAGTCCTGTGACCGTATGGCTTCCGCGACCGAGCAGGACTTTTTGGTGTCATCCTCGAGCGTTTCGATTTCGGGGTAAGCATCCATCACATTGGGGTAGAGGCCGCGCCTGTCTTTATGCGCAGCCCCGAACACAACCTGCCCATGTCTGGCCTCGTTGCCGAGGTCAAGCCACATGCAGTGCTTGGAAAGCACCGAGCTGCTGGCAATTGCACGCCGTGCCGAAGAAAGGTCAACAGCGGAAATGATCAAGTCGGCGGCGCGCATCACCTCTGTCGTCTCGCTGCTTGGGAATCGGAAGGGTAGGGCCTCCCAGGACGTACCCAGCATGAGGTTGTAGCGATTCACCAAGCTGATTGCTTTGAATTGGCCCAAGTCACACGGCCAGAAACGCTGACGTACGAGATTCGGCTCGCGCACGATTGCATCGTCAATGACCGTGACCTCCAGACCCTCTGGATGGCCGAGGGAGCGAAGCGCATGGTGGAAGCTGGCCAGCGCATCAACCACCTCGCTGCCATTGCCACCGGCCCCGATAACCACAATGCGTGGTGCGCGTTCAACCCACGAAGCTGGCGTCTTGTAGATCGGGGATTGCTGAGCCGTGATCGGATGAACGCTCATCGCGCACCCCCTTTGATAGCTTGTGCCAGCGTTAGCGGGCCACTGTACGACCCAGCTGAAACCAGTTTCGAGGCTGGGAACCGCTTCGATCCTTTCTCACTCAGTGCTCGATAGAACTCCTTCAAGGCTTCAAACGAGCGGCAGCCCGCCACCGGCTCAACCGTGCCGCTGTGGGTATTGTCGCTTTCCAGCACGAAGTTTTCCCAGGCCGGGATATTCTCACGTCGAACATCGCGAGGAACGTGGCCGCTGCCAGTGCAGAAGGTTCCACCTTGGTAAACATTCCCCAACGGGGCATAGAAGAGTTCCGTTTCCGGCGTCGGGCGCTGATTACCCTTGAACGCAAAGCAACGGAAGGATTGGTTGGCCGCAGCGATGAAGACCAAGCCTGGCAGCGGGGCGCGTAGGCGCTCGCCAAGGATGGGGATATCGTGCAGACCGGGGCGACGGTACCAGGCCAAGACGGTGCGTGAGCTGAACAGGTAATGCTCAGGGAGATATTCCGCCCCTGCATCCTCATTCAGCAGCAGAGCCGCCAGCTCGGATTTGTCGTAGGCGCTGAATGCCCTCCCAGCGCCCAGCGTGAAGCCGGCCTTACCATCTTCCAGCGCGATGACGCCGTGACTGGTGACCGTGACCACGCCGGTCTGGCTGTGGTGGTGTATCAGCATGGCCTTGCTCGAAACTTTTTCACTCAGCATTACCGCATTCCTCTAAAGCGTCGGCGATTCGCTGCAACAGACCTAGCGTCAGCGAAAGCGCATCTAGAACTGGCAGGGTGACGGTGCGCAGTTGATCAGGACTCAGCGGTAACCCAATTGCAGGGAAGCCAGAGCCGCTGACAATGCCGTCAAAACCGTCATAGCTACTCTGCTCTAGATTTGGAAAATCCCTAGTCAGGCACACCAGAATGCTCTCGAAAAGAGAAACCCCATCACCGGCTGTGCCTGGGAAATCGTGGGGGTTGAACTCTTTGAGCGATCCACTGGCCTCATGCTCCAGGCAGTGCTGCAAGGCTTCCGCCAGCACTTGAACCAACGGGGCGTGTGCATCATCACGCTCACAGATTTGCCGCGCTTGATCGAACAGCTCCTCGATCTCACACCGATCTCCCTGGCCAAGCGTGGCTCCAGCTATCTGTTTCAGCTCATCCATCTCGTAGATGGCGTCAAGCAGGCTGTTTACAGAGTCCTCGTCTTGGCCATGGCAGTAGAGATATTCGGCGATGTAATCATCATGCTCGACCGAATCATCCAGCAGGAAGGCGCACAGTTCCTCTCTAGAGTGGGTTGCCAAGCGCGGAGACAGCTCCTCGAAAGCCTCCGATAGACCGTGGTTGAGGTAGCTATGCGGCCCCAGGAAGGTCATTGGCGTGTGGAACGGCAGCAGATGGCGCGTCATCGCGTCGAGTGTTTTGAAAAGAAGCACTCGCAGTTCCAAGCTTGCTGGCGCTTGAACCGTGAAGGAAGCGAAGCAGCTCGACTCCAGAATGAAATGGCCGTCCTGGATTCCGAAGGTGTAGGCGTCCTCGACGGCTGTGGGCACCTTGACTCGACTGATCAACGAGCGCTCTAGCTCCGCCATTATCCTGCCAGCCCCATCAGGGCCTGCCTCGACATGAGGGGCGAGCGCATCAAGACCGATCAACCCTGCCTCTACAGCGCCTATTGCGTAGGATGCCGTCGCAACTGGATCGACGTACGGGGTGTTCAGCCGGTTCAGCAGGCTGGCGCGTTGCGGGAAGAGGCCTTCATCGTTGATGGCAAATGACGCACCAAGGCGCTGTACAACCTCGCCCGTGAGGCGGTGCAGCCCATAGCTGTTTGGGTACTGCCGAAGCCATTCGATTGAACTTTCAGCTACCAGACCAGCTTCCAGGGCCTCTCGGCACAGCATGCTATGAGCCTGGTGGTCGACCACCCCTGCATAGTCCCGGCTGAACAGTTTGGCCTGTGCGTCACGCATCACAGGCCCAACATTCGGCAGGCTAAGAGGTGTCAGCGCGGCAGGTGGAAGTCGATAGTGCCGGGGTTGGCGGGGGAGGAGAGCAACTTCCATAGCCTTTGTCTCTGCTGGTGGTCTAAACAATCAGGTTCGGTACCGGACGGGAGGTGGCGATCCAGTTCGCCACGCTCCCACGCTTTCAGGACTTCAAGCGGGTCAACCTTTTGCGCCGAATCCGCCGTCTCGGAACTCGTAGACATAGCTGTCATTCTCCACAATGGGGTCGATGATTTTCGCTCCGTTGAGCTTTGGGAACTGACGGGCATAGTGTTTCAGCACATCAGCCACGGACATTTCGGGCTGCGGGTCGGGGAGATCGCGACCGGCGTAACGAAAAACGCGGGCAAGAGAGATTTCAACAAGTGCCATGAATGCAATTCCTAGAAAGAGGCCGCAAGGTTCAGATTGGGTTCATCCGAACCACCATTTGCCTGCGCAGCGTCACCATCCTCGGCATCGGCATCGGCATCGGCATCGGCATCGGCATCGGCATCAAGGGCAGGCGTTGCAGACTGCTCAGTAGCTGGCGTGGCGGCTTTCGCCTGCACCGTCGCACCAATCGAGCGGATTTCATCCAGCAGGCTCATCCCCTCATTCAGCGCCTGGACATGCTGTGTCAGGCGCTTCATCAGCGCCTCCTCAATCTCAACAGCACTCCCTACCAGGATCAGCGGGCGGCACATGGCGGCGCGAAGCTGCACTTCGTGTTCGGATGCCTTCTCAGGTGTCGGGCCGAGGTCAGCGGTAACCATCACCTTCAGCGCATCAGCGGAGGCGGTTTCGATTGCCACATTGACGCGGTGCTGAGTGCCCGCCAGTGCAGCGGCCATTACGGAAAAAAAAGTTGATTGCATGATGATGTTCCCTGTCAGGCTTGGGTCGGTTCGGATTGCTGGTGAACGGGGTTCTTCCCGCCCTGTGCCGATAGTTGTAACGCAGGCGGCAAATAACCCAACCAGCTGAACTCTTTGAAGGCTAGGATGGCGTCGATCAGAGCGCTGGCCTTGCCGGTGGCCAGCCCCTCAAAGGCCTTTTCGCCCTTCGCCTCGTTGTAGGCGGCGGCAAAGCCTGAACGCTTGCAATCTTCGATAATGCCCGCCTTGACCTGAGCCTTGAGGTAGCTCTCGTTCATCACGAATCCTTTGGCCGGATCGACGTTGGCGTACTCCATAAACTTGAGCGACTGAGCACCCGACACGGATTTCTCGAATGCGTCAGCGCTATCTGTGCGGAATAGCGAGGCGGCAGCCATGCTGCCCATGAACGTGAGGAGTTTTTCCTCCCCGAGTTGCGCAAGCCGAATTTCAGCATCGGCGCGAGCCGTGGTCATCAGGGCGCTTGTGACACCCATGGCCTTTTCCATCTGTGCCCGCAGCTCGCTCTTGAGTTCGCTGCGCATCTCGAAATACATGCTGACGATGGCCACTGCCAGCGCTAGCGAGCGGTCATTGAGCACGACTTGCTTGCTCATGCGGGCGTAAAGGTCGAAGGCTTCACGGCGTAGCGACTTCTTCACCTGGGTGGGCTTTGCGCTTGCGGCCTTCGGCTTGGCCGGGGCTGCTCCAACAGCGCCCCCGGCAACGGTGGCTGGTGCTGTGTTCGTTACGGTGGCCAGGGCGGTTTTGTAGGCGGCGGTTTTCTCCTTGTGGCAAGGCTTGTTGAAGCACATGCCGCCGATCACGTCGCCTTCGCGCCCCCTCGACACCATGACCACTGCGCCGAAGCTTGCACAGGTAGCGCACGCCGCTGCCTGTTGCTCTCCCACACCATCCTCGCCCCGTGCGACGAGCTTCACGTATGAGTCCTTCGCGAGATTCAGCTCGCTATGAACCACCGCGTGCTCCTCCTGCGCCTCGATCAACCGAACAGAAATTAGCTGCTCGGTTTTCCGGTTCCAGCAGACAGAGTTCTGGCAGCGAGACGCCCCAAGGCTTGCCTCGAACAAATCGGCATTCGCGCCCGAGTTGTGGATGCAGCTCCGGCATTCGGTGGTGTCAAAGCGTGCAGTCGAAACGTCCCGAGTCAACTCCAGCAGGCGCGCCCTGGTCTGCTCGACGGAATAATTCTTCTCGATGATCTTCGACAGAATGCCCGCCTGATCGGGGGCAGGGAGACGACACAGCAATTCAGCGTGGCCAATCTTGATTTGCTCCTCCAGCAGGGCATCGGCCACCGCATCACAGGCATGGGCGAGCAGCAGGCGGCTGTCGAGCTTGGTTCTAGACCAATCCAAGGCCTTCATCACCGCCAAGTGGTCGTTGGCCATGTCCTCCAGCAAAATTACGGCATGCTGGGCTTCTTCGATTGGCGTCAGGTCAGCCCGCACCTGGTTCTCCAGCGCAGCAATCAACCGCGCTTCCTGATCGCTCATAGCGCGGATCAGGGCGGGAACCTCGATCAAGCCCGCATCGTGGGCCGCAGTCCAGCGCCGGTTGCCAGCGACCACCTCATGGTCGTAGTTCGGGTCATCGCTTACAGGCCTGACCAGAATCGGCTGGATGATGCCTTTAGCGCTGATCGAACGTACCAGTTGCTCATAAGCGGACTTCTTCCGGCCTTTACGCGGGTCGATTTGCGGGTTGCGGCGGATACGGCCGAGGGGGAGGACTTGGGCTACTTGCTGATTCACTTGGCTAAACTCCGTGTTTGCTATGAGTTCAGCTTCCCCCACTTTCTGGAAAACCCAAGTAGTAGCGGCCCATTAAATCCGACGAAAACGTTGCGTGAAAACAGCAAAATGAGCGCACGCTCCGAGCGAAAATTGGCCCCACATTCAGAGACAGGTGGACGCTCAAGCCAATGAAATTTTTCTCTGCCGTTTTGCTGATACTGGCTGCACCGGCGTCAGCGCTGGCTCAATCTTCGCTCCCACCCTATGTGGCCGCAGCAATAGCCGAATTCCACGCGAAAATCTTCATGTTCGTTGGGTGCTCGCTCGCTGGCGCATTGTTCGGAGCATTGCTGGCGCGAAGGATCGACAAGAAACGCAGGGCAATGCGGGATTTGACCTTTTCTGTATCGACGTTGGCTGGCTCCGTGGTTGGGTTGCTTTCGTTTCTCGGAAAACTGTAGGAGACGTATGTGGGACTGGACGATAGGGAGTACATGCAGGAGCGAGCGAGGCAACGCGCCCGCGAAGGGAATCAGACAGACCGCTCAGAGAACGATCCGGTAAAGGATGCCTACTACAACCCAAAAGATTTCCGTCGCGAGCGGCTTCGCATCAAAGTTCCGAACTGGGGAGGGGAAAGAGAGGGGGGCGAATCCAGTAGCCCAGGCGTTGGAACTTTGTACTCGGTCTTCCTGGTAGGGATCGTGGTGGGATTCTTTATCACCTGCCTGCTGGGCCTACTTCGATTCGAGCTTTTCGACTGGGGTATCCAGATAATGAAGCCGATAGCCATAATGTTCTCGAAAATATAGCGCTGACGAATTGCATATTGCAGGTAGCAAAAAGCCCGGTCTAGAGCCGGGCTTTTTGTTTTCAATCGAAACAGAGGGTCACTGAACAACAAGCACCGCATCGACTGCCGCCAATGCTTGGCGCGCACTCGCCAACTCTGGCTGTATCAGCTTTAAGCCCCCCAAGTCGTTGCTCATCACCGACACGCAATCCTGAAGCGCTTTTTTTGCCTCAGTGAGAGCAGCCAACAGAGCAGAATCTTTGGCCTCCGCAGTAGCCGATGCCCCGTCTACCACGCTGAGGCGTTTGCTGAGAACGAAGTAGATGTGCGGGAAAACCAACTCCTGGACAACACCCGCATTCTTCGCTGCTTTTGCTGACGCTTCTTCGACGATAGAGATCAGCTCTGCCTTGTGGATCGGGTTGAATAGTTGCATGTGGTGGCTCCCAGTGACGAATGCCCCCCAGCATGCCGACCATTCCGCAAAACCCAAGCCGTCAAGCACGCACTCTGCCGAAGGTCGAGCAAGCGGCCTACCCCTTGACGCCTGCATGGCAAGTTGAACGCATGGCCGACACAGCGGGGTACCACCAGCGGATCAGCCCGGTAATGTTCGTAGCAACGAAACAACCATTCAGCAGCAACAATCCCCAGGCCTGCGCGAGAACGGCGTAGCAGCAGAGGCTCAAGCTCGACACGAGGAATAGCCACCATCCCCACGGAGAAACACGGGTATTGGTGGAGATCATCAGCGCGCCGAGGACGCCACAGAGGCTTCCGATCCACTCGAAATAGAGGGTCATAGGTCAGTCCTTCACATGTTCCAGGGAGATTTCTTCGGCTCGAATTTCATTGATGATCCGATGAGCATTGAGCCGACACTGGACGGGATACGCCAGAGGATCGTGGCCTCGGCGTTCAAAAGCGACGATGAGCTGGGCCTTCCAGGCGATACCAGATGACTTCGGGTCGGGAGCTAAGCCGCTGCCAGCAGCAATGCGGGCTTGCCGGTAGCACCGACACCAATCAGCCTTGGTCGCGCTGTACCGGCCAAGACTGGGTTTACGAGGGAAACACATAGGCACCCCTCAGATGAGCGCAAATTTGCGGAGGGAGTCACCGAGCGTCCCTGTCCATACAGCGCCCGACTTCGAGCTTTCCCCGTGATAGACGTTGAAGTGCTCGCCCTTCTTGATCGAATTCGGAACACAGGCACGCCGCACCACAGGATGCCCGTCGATATCGAAATCCTGAAAACCGTGATGGGAGTTCACCAAGCGAGCGGTGAAGGTCAGTGGCTCTTTGGAGTTTTTCTGGCTCATGCAAATGACTCGATTGAACTGGATAGCCTTCAGGGTGAATGCGTCCGCAGAAAACCCAACTCCAATAGCCGGGCCGAATTTGTCCAACAGGCTGTTGGACGACCTCCATTTCAGGCACAAAACCAGCGTGAAAACGCGCCCGGCCTAGTTCCCAGCCCGATAGCATCAGGCCAAGCCAAAGTGGCTTGCCAACCAATCACAGGGAATATTTTTCATGCAGAACGAACAACTTGAATACGCGGGTTTCTGGGCGAGAACAGGGGCGTGCATTGTTGACGGCATCCTTTTCACCCTGGTTTCCCTGCCGCTCCTGATGATGATCTATGGCACGGGCTATTTCAGCAGCGACAAGCTGATCCAAGGGCCAGCGGATTTAGCAATCAACTTTGTCCTGCCAGCGATCCTGACGGTAGTTCTGTGGCGTCGTCTCCAGGCTACGCCGGGGAAGATGGCGCTGAAATTGCGGGTGCTCGACGCTGAAAGCGGCAACACCGCAAGCGTTCGACAGTGCATCGGCCGGTACCTCGGCTATGTAGTGTCGACCCTACCGCTGGGACTTGGCTTCTTCTGGGCGGCATTCGATCGCCGTAAGCAGGGGTGGCACGACAAGCTCGCCGGAACAGTGGTGGTACGCGAGCTCAGAACACAGCCGGTGAAATTCCGGAGCTGATCACCCTGCTCAGTTGAGCCGGACGTGGCGTTCTGGCTCATCCACCAGCCGTCCGTGGTTGGGAGTTTTTCAACCCATGGGATGCTGGCCACATCAACTGATCAAGGGAAGCGTAATGAGCAAGCAAACCAGCGAAGCCCAACCGGAGCTTGAAGTCGTAGCCACCATCGAAGTGATGAGCTACGACGAAGAGACGACCTACATCGAAACCCGCAGCGATCGGATCAACTTCGACAATGCAATCAACGATGATGCCCTGGTGTTCAAATCCGACGCCGAGCGCGTAATTTCTGGCCTGAGCTACAAAGCCGAGCTGTACGACGAGGTATGGGGCAAAGCCAAGGCGTTGGGATTCATGAATGTGACTATGGCGTTGGAGGAGGTGGAGAAGCTGCGCGCTAACCCTGCGATTGCCGGGCTGCTCGAGGCCCTAGGGAAAATCGCAACTGGCTCCACAGGCATCATGGATCGCGACTCCGAGCTTGCCCAGATAGCAGCGGATGCGCTCACCAACTATCGCACCAGTCTGTCCTGAAAGGGCGATGAGTAACGATCCCGGCCGCCATTCATCGGGCCATCTGAACCGCGAAATAAAAGACCTTGAGCAGCGTGCCTTGAACAGTTCGGCCAAAGCCAGCTCGCTGATTCGTAAGCTGCTAAGCGGCTCGCCGCATGCGTCCCTGGATAGCGTGGAGATCCAAGTCGCCGAGCTCCAGGCTGTCCGAAATGAATTGGCTGACCGCACTGGTCGGAGCGCATTGGAATAGGTAAAAAATCCCGCAACATCCCAGCCCCGTTCTTCGGGGCTGAGCCCGTAGGAAAGGCGCAATTCTTGCTCCTCCAATAGAGGATACAGTCAGACCGTCAGACACTGACAATGGATGGCCTTCTGATGCACGGCATTGGTTTGGAACATGCCTAGTGACATTTTCTATGTGAAAAAATACCTGACGGGCCGAATTTGAAGGAAGTTGGTGCAATGTGGGGACTCAAGATGCAACGGGTGCGTACAACAGTAAGCAGCATCCTGACTCGGAAAAAGGACAGTGCTGATCGGCCGTTTATTGGCCCATACGTTCAGCAGGCAATGGTCGGTGGAGCGAAACTCGCTCCCATGATGCCGCTCTACGGTCTGATGGTTTGGGCCATGGGCGATTACGAGGGCCTGCGGCAGTTCTTATCCTCGGCGAGCAGTGCTGAGATGAGCCAGACGGTATTGATGTTCATCGTCGCGGGTTTCGCGCTGGGCGGCGCTGTACAGGTGCTGGTTGACGCGAGCACTCCAAGCCTGAGCTCCCAAGGAGCTTGGGAACCAGACTTCGAGCGTACCGAAACTGAGAAGTGGTACTGGGCTCAGCGACCAAACGGTGAAGAGTGGGCGGTGCGGGAAGCCACAACTGAACGCTGCTCACCGCACATCGACGTGCGCTGGGCCATGGGCGATCTGATCAAGGAACTTCAGCGCCCCGAGAACCGGACTGGCTCTGACTTCCTCGATCACAAGGTGATGAAGCTGCTCGGCATGCAGGCCCAGGCGCAGGGCCTGAAGCCAACACAGAGGTTGGATGACGCCAAGCGTTTGCTTGAGTTGCGCTATGGCGGAGTGCCTTCCCGGCTTGAATGGGATGCCAAGGCAGAAGAATTGCCACCGAGCTTCAAGGCGTACATCACCGTGCGCGTGCAGTCGAAGGCCCCGGCGATGGAGCCGGAGCCCTGGCAGCGCTGCCTGATCGCGGACGGCCCGTCCGAGGCTCTAGCCGTCACCATCGCCGCGATTACTCGCGAGACCTGGACATTCAAATCCCAAGTGTGAGGTCGTTATGTTTCCGAAAGAGATCAAGGCTGAGCGTGAGCTGCTGGAAGGTGGCCGGTTTGCTTTCAACCTGCGTCACGACACCCTGGGCGAGCTGGGACGGATCGTGCTGCAACCTGCGCAGCTCGGCGGCAGTCACGTCTCCTATGAGGTCATCGATTTGCCTGATGGCCGCTTCAATCAGCGCAAGGCGATGATGGATTCGCTGGCCAAGACCGTCACGGCCGCGTTTGAAAAGGCCCGGCGCTAGCCATGGTTCGCTAAGTCATTGAAAACCCAGCCAACCTTGGCTCGCGAAAACCTTAGCGTACGAATTTTCCCGAATTCTGCGGGCTCCCGATACTCCCTCTTCAGTAGGAAAAGAATGATGATCGATGCAATCGCCCAGCGTTTGGGCTTCATTCGGGTGGCAGTTGTTAGGGATCAACTCCAGTTTGCTCGAAACATCTCCAAGCGACTGGATGAACATCGAGAGGTGGTTGAGCAGATCCAATCTCAAACGAATCTATTCACAGAATGCCCGTGGCACGTCAGCCACATGGCCACGCAAGACGACTACCTCATGCGGATCTATCGGATGGTGCATGGTGCCTGGCCCGACCATTCCGATGAAGTTCACCGTCAGCACTGGTACGGTGAATTTATTCGTCAGCGTCCCCAGCTGCTTGGTGGTTGCGGCTTGCCTGAGTACCGCCCGCAAGACAACGTGAGTAATTCCGACGCTCCAGCGTCCTGAAAACGAATCTCCTTCTCCTCCTCCCGCGATAGCCTCCTGATCGAATACACCAGGAGGATTCGCTCTCATGAAAATCCGCAGTCTCTGCGCCCTCGGCAAAATGAGGGCGTACTCCGCTGACCGACAAATGGTCACTCTCTCGCCCAAGGCATTCAGCATCCCCGACGGCGTAGATCCGCTTGAGCACGAGCCTGAAGCGATTCACGACTTCATCCAGAGAAACCGCTGGCTCCATGCAAACTGCATCGTCGGCCTGCACAACAGCCACAATCAGCTACTGGAACCAGGCGAGGTAGTCATGAGCGGTACCCGCTCGTCCCTGATGCGATGCCTGCTGCGATGGGAGGCGCTGCGTATCCTCCCTGTATGGATCGATGGCTTCGACAGCCTTTCTGATGATGAGCGCGCTACACGCGCCAAGCAGCTCGAATGCCTTGACCAGGCCCGCCACCAGCTCCTTTCCGTCGATAGCTGGTATCAGACTGACCAGGAACATTACGAGATAGCGCGTGCAGTCATGCGTACTGGTCACTGGGCGCTGGAAAACCTCCCCCCACTTGATGGGCTGGCGTGGCCAACCGGAGAGATCTTCGACCTGAAAAACCCCAGCCTTTCTGCTGAGGCCGTTGAGACCGGATACCTCGAAGGGATATTTTCCATGATTGAGCGAAAGGGCCGGTTTCATGGGGAGTGCGGGAGCATTCCAGCAGACGAATTGTTCGGTATTGCGCTCATGAGCCCCAAGTCCGGATATGAGTTGCTGGTCAAGCTGCATATACAGATCGAAGCAAACCGTGCTGAAGCAGCCTATGCCCGCCGGCAGCGGGCGATTGCCTGACCCGAATCAGGAGAGAAAAGATCATGCTCAACCGTCGATATCCCGTACTGATCTCTGGGAAACGTTACTCGCCGGAGTTCCAGACCGATCAGCAGTACGCAAAAAACTGGAAAATCGTTTTGGAGAAGGCCTACGGCACTCATGCAATTTGCCAGTGCCCAAGCAGCGGTTCCCGAAAACTCTCGATCAAGCGACGTGAAGATAGCGATGGTTTTCACCTGGCGCGGTTCGCCGGTACAGGTCATGAGCACTCAAACGATTGTCGGTACTACGCGCCGGCCCCGGAGCGTTCCGGTATGCAAGGGTATGCCGTTGGCGTAGTGGAGGAGGGCGAAGATGGCAGCATTCGCGTGCGCCTGGCTCGAGGCATTCGAGTCCAGGCCCCTCGATCCGAGGAAAGCGAAAGCACCTCGGTGACAAGATCGCCCGGAAAGAGCAAGCCGGCTATGACGTTGCTTGGGCTTCTGCACCTGCTTTGGTCTGAGTCTCGACTCTCTACCTGGTATCCAGCAATGGAGGGCAAGCGCAACAGTGGCATTGTGAACTACGCGCTTCTGCAAGCTGCTGAACGTGTAGCCGCAAGCCGAATGAAGTTGAGCGAAGTGCTGCTGTTGGCTGCACAAAAGGACAGCAAGGGGGCGGCTCGCAACCAGGCGATCGCCAAGGCGGCGATGACTCGAGATCTCCGGCTCGTCGCGATATCGCCGCTGGCCCGCTATAACCCTGAACGCCATTCTGGAGACATCAGCAGATTGCCTCTGGCCGGGCCCTTCGGGATGCCCATGCTGAATTTGCCCCCGGCAGCCTGGGCAACCGCCGCCCGCAGATTCGAGAGAGAACTTTCCGCCTGGAAGCGCGGAAGTCGAGTTATCGCCATCGCTCAGGTTACGCCGCGGAAGGGCGAGTCGTTTTCGCAAGCAGATGTCGTTGAGCTGGCCCTGATGCAGGTCAGTGAGCGTTGGATTCCTGTCGACTCAGATTACGAAGGGGTGATTGAGGCCATGCTCCACGCCGCTGGCCGCAGCTTCGATAAACCTCTTCGCTACGACGCTGATGAAAGTGAGGTTTTCCCTGACTTCTGGCTTTTGGACACGGGTAAGGACTACCCCCTGGAAGTGTTCGGCATGAGCACACCTGCCTACCTGGAACGGAAGGCCGTCAAAACGGCTTGGTACAATCGGGAGTACGGCGGGGCAGGGTGGTGGTCGTGGAATGCTGCGGCTGATCCGAAAGGAAGAAATATCCCTCCTTTCCCGGCCAAGTCCTGAGCGCCTTCATCGAAAGCATGCGTTCTTGGGTTCTCTAAATCTCGTGCGATGCTGAAAGCCTCAAACCCGAGACTGCCTCTCAAGGAAAACGTCATGCAATCCGTACTCTCGAAGAAGTCCACAGGGATGAAGAGCAGCTTCTGCCCAGTTACGCATTCGCCTTCCCCCAACGTAACGCGAAGCTTTGGCTCTGACGTTCACGTCAGTTACAACCCGCGTAGCGGCGACTATGGCAGTGATACGACAGCTATCGTCCTGCGCGAGCGCGTATTCTTTGTGCTCAACGGCGATCATGCCGAAACGATCTGCAAAGTCGCTGAAAACAATGGTGTCCATGGCTGTGTCGATTACTTCGTAGAGCACATTGCTCAGGCCAATAAACTCAGTGAGCACCTGATGGCCACAGGCGTAAGTAATGATCCCTTTGCTCTGATGCCGACTGCCTTGGAAATCCTTGGGCAAGAAGGCGTAGACCGCATCGCGGCGGCTGCAAAAGCTCAACTGGACTCCAAGATAGAAGGTGTTTGAGGAAACCCGCCATGTTGCACCTTGTGACCGAACAAGAAGCTGGTGAGCCGGATATCTTGAGTGTGGTAATGCACTCAGCGTTTGAAATCCGCTCGCTCGCCGGCGACGTGCTTGTCACGGTGCCAGCGCCTGAGTCCGGGTGGACGCATGCGCAGCTGGTAGCCACTGCTGTAGAGCATGAAGCGGTTACTCCTGACGGCGCCGATGGCTACTTGGGTGGCCAGTGGATCGGTAGTACCGAAATCTGACCTAGGAAAATGGACCATGCCCTTGATCAAACTAGACTCCGCGATGGTGACCCACTTACAGGCTCGGGTAGCCGCCTTGGCCGAGCTGCATCGCGATATCTCGACACTGATCGAGGCTATCGACCTGCCAGCTTTATTACACACGGCAGATCGTATCAATGACCGCCTGCGCGAGTTGCACCCGAGGGTAATCCGCGAACATGAAATGATGGACTTACGCGAGCAGGTTCGAGTCATGACCGAAGATTGTCGCCGGCTGCTGGACAACTGAGCTGAACACCACCCGAAGCTAGGGAAACCGAAATGACTGAGCAGAAATTGAGTATCGCGGCACAGATTGCAGCCCTGATGCCTGGCGGTGATGACAGCCGCATGTGGCGAAACTACTTGGCCAGCGCTCTTGAGCAAGTAGCCGCAACCGACGACCTTACCCTGCTCCGTGCCGCCAAAGGCGCTGATGAGTTCGAGGTGGGCTTTATGGCCTTCGTGTCCAACTTCCCTGGTGTCGAGATTGAGCCTGCGCCCGAGGGCGGCTTCTACGGTGTTGCCTTGGGGCTTGTGAAGCTGGATCGCGCGCTTCGCGGTGAGGTGCTGCGCGCCTATGCTGCCGTGTTGAGAACAAGTTAAGGGGATCAGCATGTCCTGGGCAGATCGCGCAGCACCAATTGTTGGGGAGGTAATTCGCCGCGTAGGGCGAAGCGACCAGCAGGCCCTCCGAAAGGCGCTGGCCGAGGCATACCCGTGGGGAGAACGAAAAAACACTCCCTACAAGGCGTGGCTCGCCGAGGTGCGCCGGCAGCTAGGCCACCCGCTCAACACGCCGAAAACAGATCCAGCGAACCAACAAGCAGACATGTTTGGCCAACGCAGCCAGTAGGCTGACCCACCAAAGGCGCTCCTCGAGCATCATCCTGGATGGGTTGAAAGTGACCGCCACATCTCTACCGGCAGGCGACCGCCAGCCGGGCCACCCAAACGGTAAGCTTGCATCCTCCGGCGTTTCCCGCATACTAACCGGGAAACGCCGGACAGGAGAACCATCATGCTTGCTGAAGTCCTACGCGACCACGGGTATTCAGCTTACCGTGCGCGCTTACAAATACTGCTGGAGATCCCAGAGTCTGCCAGCGACTTCGAGATTCACACCAGAATCAGCCATGGCTTTTCCGCAGCGCGGTTAATGAGGCTCACTGAAGAGGGGGTGGTTACCCCGCTGGAGCGAGACCAGATTATCCCGCTGCGCACCCTGAAAAACCGGATCGAGCGCGATCAGCCCCTCACTGTCGAGGAAAGCGACCGGCTCTTCCGATCGGCGCACATCACCGCGATGGCTGAGGCTATTTTTGGGGACGCCGACAAGGCCAAGCGATGGCTCTCCAAGCCCAAGGAACGATTCTCTGGGTTGACGCCCATGCAACTGCTCACAACTCAGCAAGGCACAAGCCAGGTTGAAGAGATGCTGCTGCAAATCGCCGAAGGCTTCGCTCTGTGATTCTGTGGCGGATCAGCTCATATGCTGACTTGAGCGGGACAGGCGGCTTGCGCGTGAGCGGCCGTTGGCACCAGGCCGGCAGACCGGTCGTCTACACCGCGACCAGCCCGCCGGGAGCAATGCTCGAGGTGCTTGTTCATCTGGAAATTGATCCAGAGGATTTTCCGGCGACGATGCAGCTTCTCCGTATCGAAGTGCCTGACTCTGTATCACAAGCCCAGATGCCCACTTTGCCGGCTGGTTGGTCGGCAGAGACCGAGCTCACCAGAGGCATTGGTAACCAGTTCCTTGATGAGTGCAACGCACTGCTACTGCCAGTGCCCAGCGCTATCATACCGAGCACGGTGAACTACCTGTTCAACCCTCGGCACCCAGAAGCACAGAGCGCGACTATTCAGGTTGAGCTTTTCACCCCTGATTCGAGGTTGTTCTAGCAAGCGCCCTGAACAGCAAAAAGCCCAGCAGAAGTGCTGGGCTTTTTGCTGTCTTGCCGCGATGAGAAAGTCACCGTTTTGACGATGCAGCCCTTGATTTCGAGGCCCGCGGCCTGCCTCGTCCGGGGTATGCAGACTTCTTCCCTTCCAGGAAGAGCTGGCTCAGGACACACCCACAGTCCGCTGCCGCAAAACCAAAACTCATCTGTCCGCAAAACTCGCAGGTCGCAGCCAGTTGCTTGCGGGTGCTCGCGCGGCAGGGCATTGGTGGAAATGTCTCGTCTTCTCGCATGCTTGGGATTCTTGAAGTCTCCGGTAAAACCGATTTCGAACAAGTCAAAGGAGACAGCTATGCCAGACACCAACGATCCCCAGCAAGACGAGTCGCGATTGATCGACCGCATGATGACCGACCTGCTTTCCACGATGGATCAAGACGACTCAGACATGCGCTCGACGCTGATTGAGAACGGTGACGACATCCGGGCCCTGGCCGAAATCTGCCGGCAGACCGGCGTTTTCGAGCATAGCCACGCAAAGTTCGCCGAATTCAAGCAGCACCTGGAGGATTCAACACCTCCTGAAGAACGGCTCGTCAAATCGTGGGCGTGGCTGCTTGACCGGATTGTCCATTCGCCGACCACTCTGCACATGCGGGGAGCCGTTCGCCTATGCGTGCCACTGGTTGCGCTCTACCTACCCCCTGAATGACTTCAGGTCGAAACTCGCATAGCTAGGGAAATGAGGCGATTATTCGCGCCATTTTGAAGCGACTCGGGGAGGTTTGGGTTATTTCGAGATCGCGATACAAAGACTTCGAGCTGCGCTTTCAGTCGGTAAAAGCGTCTGAAATAACAACCCGCCAAGGAATACGGCAGGTACGATCTCCAACAAATCCAAGGAGAAATTTTCCGCCATGACTCATTCAGTGGTCAACATCGACCACCTCAAACAGCAGGTACTCCCTGAGTTGTTTGCTTTCCCGGCTCGCCTCGGCGAGTACGGGGGCGTAGCGGATAGCTCTGCCAAAATCGATCAACTATCAGATCTCATGGAGAGCGGGTCGGCGGCAGCGCTTGCGGCCAAAATCGCAGAAATCCTCTCGAAAATGGCCGACGCCTCGCCGGAGCAGATTACCCGGAAGCCGACCTGGTTCGAGAAGGTTCTGGGCGGAGCCGTGGAAAAGCAGGTTCGCTATCAAGTCGCCCGGTCAACACTGGAACAGCTACTGGCCGAAGCTGAAGGACACGCCCAAGGTGTACGCGATACGGTCAGTGCCATCAGCAGAATGATCGTTGCCCACGCCGAAGAGGCGGAAGCACTGAAAGTGTTCATCCAGGCCGGGCGCGAATTCCTCGAAGAGAACCCTCTCATCGGGACGGTAGCGGAGGGGGAGATCGAGTTTGATCGGCCGCGAGAGCGGCTGGCGCGAAAGCTCGCCAACTTGGCAACACTTCTGGCCTCACACGAACTGAGCGTTAGCCAGATGAAGCTGAGCCGCGCCCAAGCCCTCGACATGCTCGATCGCTTCCGAGAGACAGTCACCGTACTGGTTCCAGTATGGCGGCAACACACCCTTACCCTGATCACCACCAAACACATGAGCCCGGCGATGGTCGAGGCTGCCAGCAAGGCGCATCAGGCGCTGATGGCCAGCCTGTCTGAAAGCCTGAATGGCGTGAAGCACTGAGGAGCAAAACATGCAGCAGGAAATTACCGTGACAGATCTCGCCACTACCAACACCGAGCTTACTCCAGCTGGGCTTCAGGCTCTTGGTCTCCAGGAACAGGACATCCCCCAGATCAAGGCTGTAGCGGCACTGATCCAGGCAGAAAACCCGCTCTCGGTTTCTCAGTTCGGCAGGGAAGTGGCAGAACACACGTCCTCCTACGCCGACAGCTTGCTCGACCAGGTTCGTAACAGCGACCTGGACGATGCCGGCGCAAAGCTGAGCGAGGTGGTTGCCGTCGCGCAGTCGCTCAATGTCAGCGCGCTTTCCAATCGCCGTTCGCGCATCCCTGTCATCGGCCCGCTGATCGACAAAGTAACCCTGCGCGGCAAGTCCGTCATGGGTCAGTTCGACACCACGCGAGAGCAAATTGAAAAGCTCGTTGCTGAAGTCGACCAAACACAAGCGGGCATTTCTGCTCGGAACACCGGCCTCGAGTCCATGTTCGTTGCGGTACGCGAGGAGCATCGCCTGCTTGGCATCCACATTGCCGCCGGTAAGCAGCGCCTTGCGGAGCTACAGATGCAGGTTTCTCAGCTTCGGGCGAACATCGGGAACGACCCGGCCCGCTTGCAGCAAGTTGCGGATCTGGATGCACTGATCTCCAACCTCGACAAGCGTATTGGCGACCTCACGGCGCTCCAGCAGTCTGCGATGCAGAGCCTCCCGACGATTCGGATGATTCAAGCGAATAACCAGATGCTGGTGGACAAGTTCCACACCATCCGGGAAATCACTGTGCCGGCCTGGAAGCGCCAATTCATGCTGGCTTTGACGCTGAACGAGCAGCGGAACGCCGTCCAGCTGGCCACCAAAATCGACGACACCACCAACGATCTCCTCAAGCGCAACGCCGAGCTGCTGCACCGCAACTCCGTAGAGACGGCCAAAGCTAACCAGCGATTGGTAATCGACGTGGACACCTTGCAGAAGGTCCAGGCCACGCTGATCCAGACCGTCGAAGACGTAATCAAAATTCAGCGTGAGGGCGTAGCTCAACGCAAGGCCGCAGAAAAAGAAATCCAGGGCATGCGTATCGATCTCCAGAAGCGCCTGGGCAGGACTGATGAAGTGAAGGAGCTTCACTGATGACAGAACCAGTCCAACTGTTCCGGTTGCGGGTCGACGGCCTCGTTGCAGAGGAAAACATTCCCGTAGCGCAGCTATCGGGTCTCTTGAATGACTATGGCGTCGTGAAGGACAGTACCTTGAATAGGCTGATGGCTGGCCAGAGCGAGCGCGTTCTCGGTCAAGAGCTGGAACTGTCGAGGCAGACGCCAGAGGGTGCCCCGCGGTTGTACACGCTGCTTGTTGATGGAAAAGTCGCTGCGAAGGACGTTCCTGATGCAGAGCTCGAAAAACTCCTCGCCAATTACGGTGCTCGTAGAAAGGAAATATCTCGTGGTCTCGTTGCCGGCAAGACACAGCGTGTGCTCGGTCAGGATCTGAAGCTATTACCCCAGGCAGTTGGGCACACGGTCCACGTCACCGCCCAGCACGAACAAGCCACAACGGAAGCGATAGCTGAGCCGACAGCGCCGAAAGCACCTCGAGCCCAACCCGAATCAGCACCGCCGGCAACAGCGCCGACGCCTTTTGACGCGCCCCTTCAGGAACTGATCTTGCGGGCGAAAAAGCTACGCAAAGGCACCCTAATCTACGGCGGTACCGCGTTGGGTCTGGCGATATTCGGGGGCGTATTTTACGCGCTGGGTATCGCCGCAGAGCCAACAACGGCTATTGACCAGATCCTGGTTCCTGATGCGATCGCCAAGGCCTTCCAAGCATCGGGCCACGAGGGCGGCGGTATTGGCGGGTTGATGGGGGTCGAATCAGCCGTCGACTCGATCCTCAATAGCACAGCGCTCAAAATGATCAGTGCGGTTGCAATGATTGCGGGCATAGGCCTTGCGGTCATTACCGGACGCATTATCAACATCGTTCCAGCTGTAATGATTGGCATGATGCCGCACGTCATGGGAGCGTTTCTGGGGATACTCGATCCGGGTACGACGAGCACAGCAAGTAAGCCCAGCGAGTTTTATTCCGCGGTTGAGTCGAAGAACCTACCGACGCTTCAGCGCCTGCTCAGCTCCAGAGAGGATCTGGACGAGGTGGCCAGGGCGTATGTGCTAGCCCAGGCATCTGTTGCCGGCGGCAGCTCCTCGAAGTGGGTTGTTCTGACAGCGAAGAACCTGCGAGAGGGCAAGATCAAGGGCAACTTTGCCGTCCCCGCCGGCATTGCCTACGCCATCGAGGCAACTGCGCTTGGCCCAGAAAGCCCGTCTCTGTCTGATCGTGCCGAACAGCATCGCCAGAGTGCGTTGGCCGAGGCAGGGAACTGGAAGCGCAACAGCTTCTGGGCACTTCTCCTGGCAGGGCTGTTTGGCGTGATTGCCACGGGTCATGAATCGATCGCGCAAATCATCTTTCGCAGGGTTCGCCGCATTGGTGAGCTGCTTACCCCGCTGCGGTAGCTACTGCGAGAAGCGCTCAAACCGGGGTTTGGGGAGCAATGGAACCAAAAACCAACGTAAGCCCTACCAACGCTTTTCGGTGTCTTCTTCCCAGGCGCCCATCTCGACAAAACAGTTGCGCATGTCGGCCTCCTGGCTGATCTCGGTCAG
>NZ_JAAMQZ010000035.1 GCF_013522825.1 Stutzerimonas stutzeri | reverse complement strand
AAACGACGCATCGCCGATGGTAGTGTGGGGTCTCCCCATGTGAGAGTAGGTCATCGTCAAGCTTCTACACCAAACCCCCGACCATCGAAAGATGATCGGGGGTTTGTCTTTGCGCAAAAGAAAAAGGTCAGTTTCGCCAAAGTCCCAGCAGCAACAGCGCTAGCTCGATAGCTTGTCGCGCTGCAGCAAAACGTAGTCCTTGCCTTCACATTGGCTTCGGCGTAGCGGGTTGCGGGTGCAATGCGGGGCGAAGCCGGCATCGACAAAGCGGTAAGGTAGGTGCTCATCGCGACCTTGCGGGATGCCAAGGCGGGTAGTCTGGATGATGTCGGGTCGCGCTCCGATGTCATCGACGCGCAACCGCCTGGGATCCATGCGTCGCGCGTTCCATTCCGTGACGCTCAACCCCAGCGACTTGTGGCGACGAGCTCGCCGCTGCCAATCACGCACAGCAATATGGCTGCAATGACTATCCAAGTCGTCGTTGTCGAGCTTGCTTCAGCCTCTTGCAACTGCGCACTATATTCACTGCTGAACACTCGATAACGCGGGGTCTGCGCTTCACGCAGGGACTCTTCGGCATACAGACGCTCGGCCTGCAGGTGTCCCATATCCTTCCTGATCAGCCCTGGCGGTGTAATGCATGTGGAGTGGTTACCGTAGCGACAATTCTTCGTCGAGCGATGATGTTGGCTCAGGCTAGGCAGGCGCAGTGTCACAGTGGTTACGGGGCGATGATGCTTGTATGACGCCAGTGTCCGTGAGGGCTTGCGCTTGACCCGTCAGGACGCCTGCCGCAGCCTGTGCATAATCGGCAGCGGACATATCAACAAGGCGCAGGTCTGACGTGTGGGCAGTTTCGGAACTCCGTGGCTCGCCGCATCCCTATAGAAGGTTCCGGAGCCCTGACGATTAGTCAGCCTGCGTGGTACTCAATGGACAAGGATTTCAATGTCTTTCAGCGTTATCGGGCAACAACACAAGGCAGCGCTTCCTTGAAGGCCTCGGGCATGATGCTCGCCGGGGAAGTCTTTCCCTGGCGCGAAGGCAATCGGTTTCGGTTGCTGATCGATGGCCCCCGCTTCTTTCCGCGTCTCCTGCAGTGCATCGATGCTGCCGAGCGGCGTGTGGACGTCGAGTTGTATCTGGTGGAGGATGGCCAGTGTGCGGAGCGTCTTGTGGATGCGCTGGTCGCTGCCGCCGCTCGGGGCGTGCGGGTACGCTGTCTGTTCGATGCCTTTGGCTGCCTCAAGCTTGGACAGGGCGCGCGTCAGCGCCTAGCCGATGGTAGCGTCGATCTGCGCCAGTACAATCCGTTGAAGTGGCGTCTGAAGTTCCGCAACCTGCACCGTGATCATCGCAAGCTGATCCTGGTCGACGATACCTGCTGCTTTGTCGGAGGCACAGGTGCGACTGACGAGTTCTGGAACCCGGAAAAGCCGCAAGAACATTGGCATGAAGCCATGGTGGAGATCCGCGGGCCATTGCTGAATGACTGGCGTCGCTTGTTCGATGCGCAGTGGGCTTTGTGCATGAGGCGCAGAATCTGGCAATTCCCGCTGCCGCAGCGGTTGCCGAAGATTCCAGTGAATCCCGAACCTGGGGATGGCATGGGGCGGGTGGCCTACTCGGCGGCGCGTCAGCATCGCGACATCCTTCACAGCCTGATCCGGAACCTGCAGCACGCACGGACGCGAATCTGGTTCGCTACGCCTTACTTCCTGCCGACCGGCAGGGTGCGACGCGAATTGCTGCGCGCCGCGCGCCGCGGGGTCGAAGTACGCCTGTTGCTGACCAGCCGCAACACCGACCATCCTCCCATTCGCTATGCGGGCCAGCGTTACTATCCCCGCTTGTTGCGCGCCGGCGTGCGTATTCATGAATATCAGCCACACTTCCTGCACTTGAAGATGGTATTGATCGACGACTGGGTGAGTATCGGCTCGTGCAACTTCGATCACTGGAATCTGCGCTGGAACCTGGAAGCCAATCTTGAAGCGGTCGATGCCAATCTCAGCGCCAGTGTCGCGGAAAGTTTCGAGCAGGACTTTTCACGCAGTATCGAGATCGATTTGTGCAAATGGCATGCACGTCCCTTGCGCATGCGCATCTATCAGAGAATGTGGGGACTGCTGGACCGTCTGGCGATCAATATTTTCAACCGAAGTGGCTGACCTGACAGGCCACTGATCATTCACCCGACAGGAGAACGACCCGATGGCTGCGAAGAAGATTCTGATGCTGGTTGGCGATTACGTCGAGGATTACGAAACCATGGTGCCGTTCCAGGCGCTGCAAATGGTGGGTCACAGCGTCCATGCGGTATGCCCGGAGAAGCAAGCCGGTGAAACCGTACGTACTGCAATTCACGATTTCGAGGGCGATCAGACCTACAGTGAGAAGCCGGGTCATAATTTCGCCCTGAATTTCGACTTCGCAGCCGTACGCGCCGAGGACTATGACGCACTGGTGATTCCGGGTGGTCGTGCGCCCGAATACCTGCGTTTGAACGAGCGGGTACTGGCACTGGTCCGCGCCTTCGATGAGGCGCACAAGCCGATTGCCGCAGTCTGTCACGGGGCGCAATTGCTGGCGGCTGCCGGCGTATTGCAGGATCGTGATTGCAGTGCCTATCCGGCGTGTGCGCCCGAGGTGCGGCTGGCTGGCGGCAATTACGTGGAAATCCCGGTCGATCAGGCGCACAGCGAAGGCAATCTGGTGACGGCGCCTGCATGGCCGGCGCATCCGGCCTGGCTGGCGGGCTTTCTCAAGCTGCTGGGCACCGAGATAAAGCTGTAGGATAGCCGTCCCGTTTGCCCAAACCGTCTTCAATCACATTCCGAGAGAGCCATCCGTGAGCGTAGCCCCGAACAATCCGTTGCATGGCGTCACCCTCGAAGCCATGCTGATCGAGTTGCACGCTCGCTATGGTTGGGAGGGCCTGGCCGAGCGAGTCGACATTCGCTGTTTCAAGAGCGAGCCGAGCATCAAGTCGAGCCTGACCTTTCTGCGCCGCACGCCCTGGGCGCGGGAGAAGGTCGAGAAGCTGTTCGTCAGGTTGCGCAACGGGCGAGGCTGAGGGCCGCCAGAAAGCAGAAAGCCCGGCGCAAGGCCGGGCTCTCCATTCAGCACGAGAAGATCGTTACTGCACTTCCACGGCCAGGTTCTCGGCGATCTTCTGCTGCCAGATCGAGGGACCGGTGATGTGCACCGATTCGCCCTTGGTGTCGACGGCGACGGTCACTGGCATGTCCTTCACTTCGAACTCGTAGATGGCTTCCATGCCCAGCTCGGCGAAGGCCAGCACCTGGGATTTCTTGATCGCCTGGGCGACGAGGTAGGCGGCGCCGCCGACGGCCATCAGGTACACGGCCTTGTTGTCACGAATCGCGTCGATGGCGATGGGGCCGCGCTCGGACTTGCCGATCATACCCAGCAGGCCTGTGCTTTCCAGGATCTGACGGGTGAACTTGTCCATGCGCGTGGCAGTGGTCGGGCCGGCCGGGCCAACCACTTCGTCACCCACCGGGTCGACCGGGCCGACGTAATAGATGAAGCGACCCTTGAGGTCCACCGGCAGCTCTTCGCCCTTGTTGAGCATGTCGACGATGCGCTTGTGCGCGGCGTCGCGACCGGTGAGCATCTTGCCGTTGAGCAGGACGGTTTCGCCCGGTTTCCAGCTCTGCACCTCTTCCGGGGTGAGGGTGTCGAGGTTAACGCGGCGGGCGCTCGGGCCGGCCTCCCAGACGATTTCCGGGTAGGCGTCCAGGTCCGGGGCTTCCAGGGCGGCGGGGCCGGAGCCATCCAGCACGAAGTGTGCGTGGCGGGTGGCGGCGCAGTTGGGGATCATGCACACCGGCAAGGATGCGGCGTGGGTCGGGTAGTCCATGATCTTCACGTCGAGCACGGTAGTCAGGCCGCCCAGGCCCTGGGCGCCGATGCCCAGCTGGTTGACCTTGTCGAACAGCTCAAGACGCATTTCCTCGATCTTGTTCTGCGGGCCGCGGGCCTTCAGCTCATGGATGTCGATGTGCTCCATCAGCACTTCCTTGGCCATCACCGCGGCCTTCTCGGCGGTGCCGCCGATGCCGATGCCGAGCATGCCCGGCGGGCACCAGCCGGCGCCCATTTCCGGGACGGTCTTGAGCACCCAGTCGACGATGGAGTCGGACGGGTTGAGCATGGCCATCTTCGACTTGTTCTCGGAGCCGCCGCCCTTGGCCGCGACGTCCACTTCCACCTTGTCGCCGGGGACGATGGAGTAGTGGATCACCGCCGGGGTGTTGTCCTTGGTGTTCTTGCGCGCGCCTGCCGGGTCGGCCAGGATCGAGGCGCGCAGGACGTTTTCCGGCAGGTTGTAGGCGCGGCGAACGCCTTCGTTGATCATGTCGTCGACGCTCATGGTGGCGCCGTCCCAGCGCACGTCCATGCCGACGCGGATGAAGACGGTGACGATGCCGGTGTCCTGGCAGATCGGTCGATGACCGGTGGCGCACATGCGCGAGTTGATCAGAATCTGCGCCATGGAGTCGCGCGCCGCCGGCGACTCTTCACGCAGGTAGGCTTCGTGCATCGCCTGGATGAAGTCGACGGGGTGGTAATAGGAGATGAACTGCAAAGCGTCTGCAACGCTTTGTATCAGGTCGTCTTGCTTGATCACGGTCATGCAGCGCGTCCTCTTGGCGGGGCGGAGACGAGGCGCGCCGAGAAGGCAACCGACGCGCTCAGGTTGGAAAAATGCGCGGCAGTATAACCCGCTGTGCAAGCGCATACACAGACGGACCAAAGGCGAAGGGATATACGTCGGAACGGGTAATGGCGGGGCTGGATTCGCCCCGCCTTCGGCAAGAGGTATCAGCTCAGCGAATCGCCCGCTCGCAGGATCTTCATGGTGTTGGTCCCGCCAGTACCGTGATAGCTGTCACCCTTGGTCAGGATGACCCAGTCGCCGAGCTTGATGATGTCGCGCTTGAGCAACTCATCCACAGCCGCCTGACTGACCTTGTCCGCCGGTAGTGCGGCAGGGTCGAAGGGGATGGTCTGCACGCCTCGGAACATCGCTACCCGTGCCTGAGTTTCTCGATAGGGGGAGAAGGCGAAAATAGGTACCGAAGAGCGAATGCGCGACATGATCAGCGGGGTGTAGCCGCTTTCCGTCAGGGCGATGATGGCCTTGACCCCCGGGAAATGGTTGGCGGTGTACATCGTCGCCAGCGCCGTGCTTTCGTCGCTGCGCTCGAAGCGCTGGCCGAGGCGGTGGCCGGAGCGAGTGCTGGTCGGGTGTTTTTCCGCGCCTACGCAGACCCGGGCCATGGCGGTGATCGCCTCGACCGGATAGTCGCCCGCCGCGCTTTCCGCCGAGAGCATGACTGCATCGGTGTAGTCGAGAACGGCGTTGGCTACATCGGACACTTCGGCGCGGGTTGGCATCGGACTCTGGATCATCGACTCCATCATCTGCGTCGCGGTGATCACCACCTTGTTGTAGCGGCGTGCATGCAGAATGATCTTCTTCTGGATGCCCACCAGTTCGGCATCGCCGATTTCCACGCCCAGATCGCCGCGCGCCACCATCACCCCATCGCTGGCGAGAATCAACCCGTTCAGGGCTTCGTCGTCGGCCACCGCTTCGGCGCGCTCGATCTTGGCGATCAGCCAGGCGCTGGAGCCGGCTTCGTCGCGCAGGCGGCGTGCCAGCTCCATGTCGGCGGCGTCACGGGGGAAGGAGACGGCCAGATAGTCCAGCTCCATCTCGGCGGCGAGCTTGATATCGGCCTTGTCCTTGGCGGTCAGCGCTGGTGCGGTCAGGCCACCGCCGCGACGGTTGATGCCCTTGTTGTCCGACAGCGGGCCGCCGATCAATACGGTGCAATGCAGCTCGTCGGCAGTGGCGTTGTCGACGCGCATGACCACGCGGCCATCGTCGAGCAGCAGCTCATCGCCCACGCTGCAATCCTTGATCAGGTCGGGGTAGTCGATGCCTACGACTTCCTGTGTGCCGGCATCACGTGGATGCGTGACGGAGAAACGGAAGTGATCGCCTTCGGCCAGCTCGATACGCTTGTCGGTGAATTTTGCGATACGGATCTTCGGCCCTTGCAGGTCGCCCAGAATGGCAATGAAGCGACTATGGCGCGCGGCGATGTCACGTACCAGCTGTGCCCGTGCGCGGTGTTCGTCCGGCGTGCCGTGGGAAAAATTCAGCCGGGCGACATCCAGGCCGGCCAGGATCATTTTTTCCAGCACCTGCGGCGAGCTGCTGGCAGGACCAAGGGTGGCAACGATTTTGGTGCGACGCGGGATCATCCGATTCTTCCTTCTTCTTCACAGAGTGGGCCGGAGGCTACTACGCCCCGTGGCTGTAGTCATTGTTGGTCAGCACTACTCTTTGCGGGTGGCTGAAACGGGCTCGAAATGCCGCTTCGATAGCCGAACGGATTGCAGTTTTTGCCATTGTGGTCGATAAGCCGGAATTGGAGGATTTACCCATGCGCACCTTTTTGATTCTTTTTCTGGCCACCCTCAGCGTAGGCTGCAGCAGCAGAAGCGCACTCGATCGTCATCTCGACAATGCCTACCGGCACTACGAGCAGGGCGATTGCGGCAAGGTGGCACTCGAACTGTCCCAGGCCGAGCGGCGTAGCCGCCCGCGTGACAACCTGCAGCCGGAGATCTCTCTGCTGCGCGGTCAGTGTCTGGAGCGCCAGGGACTGTTCGTCGATGCGGTGGAAACCTATCGCTTTATCCAGTCCCGCTACCCGGCCAGCGAATATGCCTTCCGTGGGCGTGCCCGGCTGGAGACCCTGCGCCAGTTGGGGCACTACCAGCCGGCTGAGCAGGCGGCGACCCATGCGGCCAGACCCTGAGCGGCCTTGAAACTGGTGGAACGGGAAGGAGCCCATGCGGAACACACTGTTATTGCTGCTCGTCCTGTTTCTGCCATCGCTGACGATGGCGCAGATTTACCGCTGGGTCGATTCCCAGGGAAACGTGCATTTCGAGGCGCGCCCGATGCCGGGAGCCGAGCAGGTCGAAGTCAGGCCTCAGGTCATCGAGCGTGATGAGGCGACCCGCAACCGCGAGGCGCGTGCCGAACGCTTCTTCGACGCACGCCGGCAGGAGCAGCAGCGAGCCGAACAGGCGGTGCGCGAGCAGCAGGCGCTGCGTGAACAGGCATGTCGACAGTGGCGCGAGGAACTGGCGAGCCTGTCCCGTGGTGGTCGCTACTTTCGCAGCGATGCAAAGGGCGAGCGGGTCTACTACAGTGAAAAAGAAATAAGCGCGGCGCGACAGCAGTTGATCGACCGCATCAATGCAGGCTGCAGCTGAGGCCGGCAGCAGTCACCTTCGCGGCAGGGCAGGAACCCATGAACATGCTCAATCAGCGAAGTATCCAGCGGCACCAGTTGCCGTATTACCTCAACGTATTCAACCGATTCACCGATAAGCCGCTGGGTTTCATTGGCAATCTTTCGGAAACCGGGCTGATGCTGATCAGTCGTTATCCGATGATGACCGATGTGCGTTTCGAGATGCGCCTGAAAATTCCCGCTCAGCATGGTGAGTTGCGCTATGTCGATATCAGCGCGACCTGCCTCTGGTCCCGCGAGGATGTCACGCCAGGCAGTTTTGATTCCGGCTTTGCCCTGATTTCACCGCCCGCTGACATTCGGGTCATGATTGACGCATTGCAGCGGTACTTCAGTTTCCGCCCTGCACTGCAGATTCCTCCTGCTCGCCTGCCGCGTTCCGGCTCGTCGCCCAGCAGGGCAGAGGATGAGGATCGCTGCCACGGGACCTAGCAGGCCGTTTCGCATTTCCGTGGCCGCCCCTACGAGGCGCTAGATCACGCCGCCTCTTTTCCAGGCCAGATAGCGGCTGATCAACTGCGGACCAAGCTCATGGGGCAGGGCTTCGAGCACCGGAACGCCCTGGGCCAGCAATCGCTCATGCAGCCTGTCACGGGCGCTCAGGTAGTCCAGGGCGCCGCAATAGCTCAACGCATCCTGAAAGCCGCTTATCGACTGCTGGCGCAGGGCGTCGAGGATGGGTTCGCGCAAGCTCACCACCAGTATCCGATGCCGACCTGAAAGGCGGCGCACCGCATCGAGCAGTTCTTCATCGTCCTCGTCGCGCAGGTTGCTGAGGATGATCACCAGCGCACGGCGCTTCTGTCGTTCAAGGACATCGCTGGCCGCGCGGGCGAAGTCGGCGGGTTGCAGGGTTTCGCTAAGGTCATACACGCCGTTGAGCAGGGTAGTGAGCTGTTCCTGGCCCTTGGCGGGCGCGATGAAGCGGCGCTGTTCGGTGGCGAAGCTGCACAGGCCCAGCGCATCGCCCTGGCGCAGGGCGACATAGCCCAGCAGCAGGCTCGCGTTGAGCGCATGGTCGAAATGTGACAGGGCGCCGTCCTGGCTGCGCATGCGCCGGCCACAGTCGAGCATCAGCAGGATCTGCTGGTCACGTTCGTCCTGATATTCGCGGGCGATGTGGGTGCGTTTGCGGGCCGTGGCCTTCCAGTCGATCTGGCGCAGGGTGTCGCCCTCGCGAAAGTCGCGCAGTTGGTGAAACTCCAGGCCAAGCCCGCGGCGGGGTTGCTGTCTGACGCCCAGCCGGCTCAGCCAACTGTCCACGGCCATCAGCGGTGCGCCATGCAGGCGGGTGAAATCCGGATAGACCCGCGTCTGCGATTCCAGTGGCAACAACCGCCGCTGGCGCCACAAGCCCAGCGGGCCGTACAGGCGGACCTCGCAATGGCTGGCGCTGAAGTGGCCGCGACGCTGTGGACGCACCCGATAGGTAAGTTCGGCCTGCTTGCCGGGCGCCAGTTGCAGGCTGCGCGGCAGATGCTCGAATACCATAGCGGTCGGCGGGTGATCGAAGATATCCAGGCGCAATAACCGGGGCAGCGCGTGCCGTAGCTGCAGACGTACCTCATGCCAGTGCCCCAGTGCCAGGTTGCCGGGCAGGTTGCGTTGCAGCTCGGGTGAAGGCAGGCGGCGCAGGCTCAGGGCATCGAACAGGGCTGCGAGGCCCAGGCAAAGCAGCAGTCCCCACCAGGCGCTGTGGATGGCCGGATGCGCGGGCTGGCCCAGAGCCGACAGCGCTCCCAGCGGCACGGCCAGGCCGAGCAGCAGGAGCAGTGCGTGGAGCAGACGCCGGGTCGGGTTCATCGGATGTCTCGTTTGTGCGGTCGGCTCAAAGGCGTGGCGCCGTGATCTGGTCAAGCAGCTGCAGCAACAGTTGGTCCACCGACATGCCCTCCATCTCCAGTTCCGGCGAGAGCCGGACACGATGGCGTAGTACGGCCAGTGCGCAGCCCTTGACGTCGTCCGGGGTGACGAACTCACCGCCGCGCAGCAGCGCTCTCGCACGCGCGCAGCGCACCAGGGCGATGGAAGCGCGCGGCCCGGCGCCCAGGCTCAGGCCGGGCCAGTTGCGCGTCGCGCGGGCCAGACGCACGGCATAATCGAGCACCTGTTCGTCGAGGGGCATGTCGCTGGCAATCTTCTGCAGGGCCTGGACGTCCTTCGCTTGCAATAGAACACGCAGCCCGCTGATATCGAGGATGTCGGTGCGTGCCGAGCGGGTGACCTGGCGGACCAGTTCCAGCTCTTCGTCGGCCTGCGGATAATCCATGCGCAGCATCAGCATGAAACGGTCGAGTTCGGCCTCGGGCAGTGGATAGGTACCTTCCTGCTCAATGGGATTCTGCGTGGCCATTACCAGGAAAGGCTGTGGCGCGGCCAGCGCTCGGCCT
The DNA here is from genome assembly GCF_013522825.1 of Stutzerimonas stutzeri. Classification (GTDB taxonomy): domain Bacteria; phylum Pseudomonadota; class Gammaproteobacteria; order Pseudomonadales; family Pseudomonadaceae; genus Stutzerimonas; species Stutzerimonas stutzeri_AK. The sequence goes on along the minus strand of NZ_JAAMQZ010000035.1, from coordinate 38,239 downwards.
TCGAGCGTGACCTGGCGCTCCTGCATGACTTCCAGCAGCGCGGCCTGGGTTTTCGCTGGCGCGCGGTTGATTTCGTCGGCCAGCAGCAGGTTGGTGAACACCGGTCCCTTGCGCAGCCTGAACTGCTCGCTGGCGAGGTCATAGACCGCGTGGCCGGTGATGTCGCTGGGCATCAGGTCCGGGGTGAACTGAATCCGTGAGAACTCACCGCCAAAACAGCGCGCCAGTGCACGCACCAGCAGGGTCTTGCCCAGCCCCGGCACGCCTTCGACTAATACGTGGCCGCCGGCGATCAGCGCGGTGAGTACGCCATCGACGATTTCCTGTTGGCCGATGACCGCCTTGTGCAGCTCCTGACGCAACGCCTGTGCCAGCTGGCTGGCGCGCTGGCGCTGGAGATCGGCATGACTGGATTCACTGGGGGTGTCGTTCATAGAGCATTCCTGAGGCGTTGCAGGCACGAGACCTGACGGGTGAATTCGGCGGCGCTGACGGGCCGGGCCGCGGGTGGGCGCAGTGCCTGTTCGATGATTTCGCCAGGCAGGCGGCTGAGTTGTGCCAGCAACTGGCACTGTTCGGCGTGTGGCAGGTTGTCGAAGGTGGCGTGACGCCGACGTGCCAGCCGGCGGATATCGTGTTGCAGACGGGTCAGCAGGTGCTGCTGACCCGCATGCCGATAGAGGAAGTCCGCGCTGCCACGCAGATGTTCCTGCAGTTGGCGCTGGCCGGGCGCCGCCGGCTGCTGTCGCGGCCCGTGGCGTTGGGCCAGATGCCAGGTCGCCAGTAGCAGGGTCAGCAGCAGGGCGGCCAGTGCCTCGGGGAAATGGCGCAGCAACAGTTGCAGCAGGTTGTCGTGCCGGGCGTTGTAGACCAGGGTCACGTCGCGATCCTGGGTCAGATACCAGAGCAGCCAGGCATGGTCGTATTGGTCGATGTTGTCGTTCTGCCAGATCCAGCTGTCGGTGAGCGCCGTGATCAGGCCGTCGCCGTGGCGCAGTTGCAGCATATGTGTGGCGCCGGGGCTGTTAGCCCAGGCGTGGGCCTTGCTGTCGGCATCGTAGAGATGAAAGCGCGTATCGAAGGCCAGATAGGCTGGTGCTTCTTCGTTTTCCAGATACAGGCGGGTCAGTTGCGGCTGCTTTTCCCCATTGGCAGCCGTCGTGACCGCTTCGTCATCTTCGCTGGCCTCGTACTGTTGCAGATTCAGCGCATCGAGCAGCAGATCGCCGCTGGCCCTGGCCTGCTCATCCCAGAGCCGTTCGGCAACGAAGACTAGATGTGCGCCTTTTGCGGTCCAGGCCAGCAGGCGCTGGACCTGCTGTGGCTTCATCGACTCGCGTTGGCCCAGAAACAGCAGAACCTGATTCTGAGGTTGCGTATTGAACAGGTCGACAAGGCCTTCGTCGTGGCTGATCGCCCGGCCCTGAGCGGAGAGAAACAGTCTGGCCGCCAGATAGGAATTGCGCTGCACTTCGGGGGCTGGACCGTACTCGATCACCTCTTCATAAGGCTGCAGCCTGCTGGCGGCGAACAGCAGCAGGGCGCCGAGCAGCAGCGCGGCTGCCAGATAGCACGCATGACGCCGGCTCACGGGCTCACCTGCGGCTCGAACAGTACGCGCCACTGGTTGCAGAGTTCGTCCCGTACAGCAGTCGGCGGCAGGCGATGGCCATAGGCGAGATTGAGCCAGTGTTCGGTCAGGCTTTCGGCGTAGCGGGTGAGGTCCGCCTGGGTCGTTGCGCGTACCAGGTGCAGAATTTCACCTTCGGTATGGGCGCCTGTCAGCGGCAATCCGTGCTGATGCAGCAGCCGGCTGAGGAATGCCCGGTAGAGCAGCCCCAGCGCCGCGCGCGGTTCTGCGTCCCAGAGCCGTGCCACTTCGCCGGTGATGTCCGCCGGCAGGCTTTCCGGCACCACGTCGAGGCCGAACAGCAGGTCCGGGGCTGGTCGGCGGGCGATTCGCGGATTGCGCAAGCGCCCCACATGCAGCCTGATCCATTCCCGGTAACGCCACAGCGCCAGGCCGATCAGCCCGAACAGGCCGGCCCAGAGCAGGATTTCAAGCGCGCTGGCGAGGTTGTCCAGTATGCGGCGGAGGCTGTCGAACCCTGACAGGCTTTCAAGCAAACGCGCCAGCCAGCCGGGCTCATCGTCCTTCTGTTCTTCGCCAAAGCGCCAGCGCGTGACCGTTTCGTCGTTCCTGAATGGCGGCTGGGCCAGCAGTTCGGCAATCGCTGTGCTGGCGTCCTGGCTGGACAGGGGCTGGTTGAGTAATCGCTCGTGCTCAGGTGCTGGCTCGGGTGTGTCCGCCCATACCGCCTCTGGTGGCGTGGCGAACAGCAGTCCGGCACCGATCAGCATGACCGGCAGCAGGCTTTTCAAGCGTTCGCCCAGGCGCCGGAAACTCAGCTCCAGATCCCAGGCTTCCAGCTGGGTGCGGCGGTTCAGATAGAGGCTGAAGCCGCTGGCCACGTAGATCGGCTCCCAGACCATCAGCACCAGCACATAGAGCAGGTTGGACAGGTGTTCGAGCCAGAGCAGGTCGTCGCTGGCGTGCAGCAGATCCTGCCATTTCCAGTCGCTGAGCAACTCGGCGGGAATCAGCAGGTAGAGCAGCGCCAGCGCGCCCAGCCACAAGGCAAGCTCCAGGTGCATGCCGACGATGGTCAGCCAGGTTGCGACGCCGGTATCGCGCTGCCCCAGCACGATCAGGCGCTGGCGGCGGACGGAACCGGACAATTGTTCAAGCTGTAGCACCGGCAGGTCGAAACTGCGGGTCAGGCTCAGCCGGCGCCAGGTCAGGCTGGCCAGCCATTGCGAGCGCAGCAGGCCGGGTAATGCGCGGAAGCTTTCGCCCAGCGAGGGCGTGTTGCCGAACAGGGCGCGCGACAGGATAAACAGCGGCAGGCGTTCGTAGAGCGGCTTGAGCCACCAGAACAGCAATACGGCGAGACTCGGGTGCTGCCAGAGCATCAGGCTCAGCAGGACGAAAACCGGCAACGTCAGCAGCGCCCAGGAGAGCATCAGCAGGCCGGCATGGCGGCGCGCCAGCAGGATGCCGAGGTCCAGTGCTTCCCAGGCACTGCGTGGGCGGATGGCTACGCGGGCATCATTCAGATGCATACCGGCTCCTGCCACCCAGGGTGAAATACAGGCCAACCAGCAGCCACAACAGCGCCCCCACGGCATATTTGACCGGCGCCGAAGTGAAGGTCATCGAGGACCAGTAGGCCTCGATGAAGGCAGCGATCAGCAACATCAGCGTGGCCCCGGCGATCAGCCGCACCGCGCGGGCCGCCGCCAGCCGCAGTGCCTCGCCATGACCCAGGCGGCCAGGCGCAATGAGCGCCGCGCCCAGCTTCAGCCCGGCGGCGCCGGCCAGGGTGATGGCGGTCAGCTCGAAGGCGCCATGGCCGATGACGAACGACCAGAACGGCTGGTGGTAGCCAATGCCGGTGAGGTGGCCGGCGATTGCGCCAATCATCAAACCGTTGAACAGCAGGTAGAACAGGGTGCCAAGCCCGAACAGCAGGCCGCCGGCGAAAGTCTGGAAGGCGATGCCGATGTTATTCATCACGTAATAGCCGAACATCACCCAGTCTTCGCCAGAACCACGGGTGCCGAATTCGCCCAGGCGGCGAGCTGCGGGGTCATACATGGCTTCCATCTGCGCGACCTGGTCGGAGCTGACGAGGCTGTATACCAGTTCGGGGAAGGCCAGAACCAGCGCGGCCATGCCCAGCAGGCTCAGGTAAAAGAATAGGCTGGCGGCCAGTACATGTCGCCATTCCTCGCGCACCAGCCGGGGAAAGCCGCCCAGCATGAAGCCCAGCAGGCGACCGCCCAGCGGGCTGCGGTGGCGGTACAGTTGCTGATGTCCGCGCTGGGCCAGTTGCTGCAGGTAATCGACCGAATGGCTGCTGTAGCCGCGCGAGCGGGCCAGGGCGAGGTGCTGGCAGAGGCGCCGGTAGGCTGCCGGAAAGTCGCTGATGGTGGCGGGTGGGCCTTTCCGCCCTTTTTCGAGGGCGTCGAGGGTGTCGCCGAAGGCATGCCACTCGGCCTGATGGCGAGCTTCGAAGCGGCTCTGCTTCATGCCGAGCCCACCAGGCTGCGGGCAATGCCGTTGAGACGCGCCTGCGCCTGTTCTGGTGTGACCTTCAGCGGCTCCGCGAGGATCGCGGCCAGCTCCTGGCGGCGCTCAGGCGAGAGGGTGGTCTGGCGTTCGGCAAAGGCGATCAGCGCGCGCTGCTCCTCCAGATCCAGCGCGAAGGGTGCTGGCTGCGGCTCGGCTTCCGGCAACTGCGGCTGCTGAAAGCCTCGCGTGTCGTAGATCACCAGGGTACCGCCGGCAAGATCGCCCAGGCGCTTGAACGAGGGATTCCACAGGCAGCACAGCGCACCGAGAAAATAACCGAACGGCAGGATATCGACGAAGCGCAGCAGGTTGCGCGTCAGCGAGGAGGCCCAGTCAACCGGGGTGCCGTCGTCATGCACGACCTTCAGCCCTAGCCAGCGCTTGCCGGGCGTCCGTCCCTGGTTGAACACCTCGAACAGCACCATGTACCACCACTGCACGAGAAACAGCAGCAGCGCGCCGGTACCCAATCCGAACTGGCCCAGCAGCTTCAGGCCAAGCCCCAGCACCACCAGCAGTGCACCGCGAATCAGCAGGTCCAGCGCGAATGCCAGCGCGCGCGGCACCAGCCCCGCCGGGCGCAGCAGCAGGTCGATGCCTTCCGGCGTCTCGACCCGGTGAGTGTTGTCCAGCAGCGCTGTGCGATTCGAAGCAGAAGACAATGACTGTGTCCGTCGAACTAATGGCGTGATGCGGGCCCGTTCCGGTTCGCAAGCGCGCATGTAAGCATTGAATGCGGCGTTCGACCAGAACCTGCAGGCATTTTTGGGCACAATGCCGCGATGCGGCGACGGACATACATGCGCCGCACTTGCTCTCTGAAGGAATCCGCCGTGACATCCAGCATCTTCTGGTACGACTTCGAAACAACCGGCATCTCGACGCGCCGAGACCGGCCCTTGCAGGTCGCGGGTATTCGCACCAACGAGGCGCTGGAGGAAATCGGCGAACCGTTGAACATCTATTGCCGACCCGCCGATGACATTCTGCCGCATCCGGCGGCCTGCCTGGTCACCGGCATCACACCGGCGGTCCTGGCCGAGAAGGGACTGTGCGAGGCGGAGTTCATCGAGCGACTGCACCGCGAACTGGCACAGCCGGGCACCTGTGGAGCTGGCTACAACAGCCTGCGTTTCGATGATGAAGTGCTGCGGCATAGCTTGTACCGCAACTTCCATGATCCCTATGCGCGGGAATGGCAGGGCGGCAACAGCCGTTGGGACCTGATCGATCTGGTGCGCACCGCCTATGCGCTGCGCCCGGAGGGGTTGGTCTGGCCGCAGGAAGAAGGGCGCGTGACCCTCAAACTGGAGTGCCTGAGTCAAGCCAATGGGCTGGAGCACCTGCAGGCGCACGATGCCTTGTCCGATGTGCGGGCCACCATCGCTCTGGCCCGGTTGATACGCGAGCGACAACCCAAGCTCTATGACTATCTCTACCGGTTGCGTCGCAAGAACGCGGTAATCGAGCAGATCGAATTGCTGAAACCGCTGGTACATGTTTCCGGGCGCTTCTCGGCGGCCCGTCATTATCTGTCGGTGGTATTGCCGCTGGCCTGGCATCCGCGCAATCGTAATGCACTGATCGTGTGCGATTTGAATGCCGACTGCTCGCCCCTGTTGCAAGCATCTGCCGAGGAGTTGCGTGAGCGGCTATATACGCGCCGGGAAGATCTGGATGGAAAACTTCCGGTTCCGCTGAAACTTGTGCAGGTCAATCGCTGCCCGGTACTTGCACCGATCAAGGTCTTGCGTGCAGCGGATATCGAACGACTGGGGCTGGATATGCAGTCTTGCCAGTCCAGAGCCAGTGAACTTCAGGGACAACAGGCGCAGTGGCGTGAAAAGCTGGCTATCATCTATCAGCAGGAAGCGTTTGAGGAAACGACAGATCCGGAGCAGCAACTTTATGATGGCTTTCTCGGCGAACGGGATCGCAGGCTCTGTGATCAGGTTCGAAACCTGGCGTCTTCGCAGGAGATGTTTGCCTTTGATGATGAGCGCCTGCCGGAACTCTATACCCGATATCGCGCGCGCAATTTTCCTGAGTGCCTGTCGGTAGCGGAAAAAGAGCAGTGGCAGACGTTTTGCAGGCAACGTCTGAGCGATCCTCAATACGGGGCTCCCAATACGCTGGAGCAGTTCGACAGAAGCCTGCAGGAAATAATGGCGACGGCAAGCCCCGCCCAGGCCGAGTTGCTGCGCCAGTGGGCGGAGCATGCGCAAGGGTTGCGTGAGTGCTATATGCCAAGCCGCTGAAAAATCCTTGCGTTGCCATCGCCTGCGTTTTCAGCACCCTGATGGACTGAAACCCACAAAAGCGGAAACAAAAAAAGCCATCTGGCGCCAAGTGCTGCGCCAGATGGCTTTGGGTGATGCGGGAAGAATCAGTCGAGCAGAGTGGCCCAGCCTTCAACTTCCGCAGAGCCCCATTTTGCTTTCCATTCTTTCAGTGTCTTGTGATTGCCGCCTTTGGTTTCAATCACATCACCATTGTGCGGATTCTTGTATTGCTTGACGCGACGAGCACGCTTGGCCGTTGCCGGTGCGCGGCTCATGCGTTGTGTCTTGATGTTACGAGCATCCGGATCAAGCAGGGCGATAATGTCTCGCAGCGACTTCTGATATTCGCCCATGAGTTCGCGCAGTTTGCCTTCGAACTCCAGCTCCTTTTTCAGCTTGTCGTCTGCGGAAAGAGACTTCAGGCGTTCCTGAAGTTCCTTGATGGCTTCTTCGGTGGCGCGGTATTCATTGATCAGCGACATGTCACTTCCTTGGTATAGGTTTGAACGCAAGTGTTGGTAATCATAGACAGCTGCAATGCACAAGTAAATATAGTAGGGATTGAAAGAATGAGCATTTTTTATTAATTGCCGCTGTTTGTGATCCGGATAACTCCCTCAGTTTTTCATCGGCACGCATGCGCATCTTGTCAGGCAGGGGCAATAAAGCCGCGGCATGATGATCGGCGCCTCCGGCACTCTTCGCCTGGCCGCTTGCATGAGGCTGTTGCAGTTCAGGCGCTGCAGGGGATAGGCCGGCGTGCTGTCTGTCCGCAGGCATGCTTGCGCTGCCTCGAATGGGCAGCTCGTTCTTTCAATCAACTGGTTGTGCTTTTATCCGCTGGGATAGAATGCCGCGTCTTTTTTGCAAGCCGGAGTTATCTTCAATGCGCACATTCAGGCTGGTCATTGCCTGCCCCGATGGTGTCGGTATCGTTGCCAAGGTCAGTAATTTTCTGGCGACCTACAATGGCTGGATCACCGAAGCCAATCACCACTCCGATCATCAGAGTGGTTGGTTCTTCATGCGCCATGAAATCCGCGCGGATTCGCTGCCCTTCGATCTGGAGGGCTTTCGTCAGGCGTTCGCGCCCATTGCCCGACAGTTCTCCATGGAGTGGCGCATCACCGACTCGCAGGAGCGCAAGCGCGTGGTGTTGATGGCCAGCCGGGAGTCTCACTGCCTGGCCGATCTGCTGCACCGCTGGCACAGTGGCGAGCTGGATTGCGATATTCCCTGCGTGATCTCCAATCACGACGACCTGCGCAGCATGGTCGAATGGCATGGCATTCCCTATTTCCATGTGCCGGTCGAGCCGGGCCGCAAGGATGAGGCCTTTGCCGAGGTATCGCGCCTGGTTCGCGAGCACCGTGCCGATGTCATCGTGCTGGCGCGTTATATGCAGATTCTGCCGTCCGAGCTCTGCGAAGAGTTTGCCCAGCGCGTGATCAATATCCATCACAGCTTCCTGCCGTCATTCGTCGGCGCCAAGCCCTATCATCAGGCGTCGATGCGGGGCGTGAAGCTGATTGGTGCGACCTGCCACTACGTCACCGAAGAGCTCGATGCCGGTCCCATCATCGAGCAGGACGTGGTGCGCGTCAGCCACCGTGACAGCATCGAAGACATGGTGCGTCTGGGCAAGGATGTGGAAAAAATGGTGCTCTCTCGCGGTCTGCGCTATCACTTGCAGGACCGTGTGCTGGTTCACAGCAACAAGACGATGGTTTTCAACTGAGCCGCGCACGGACGAGGTAGGGTAGATCCATTGGTAAAACCGGTTGGCCTGCCAGCCGATTCGCCGCTGCCATATCGGAGGCCGAATGTCATACAGCGATTGCCTGGTGTTGGGTGCGGACGCTACGGGCGCCGCCAATACTCACTCATTGCGCCTGGCCAATCGCCATGGGCTGATTGCCGGTGCTACAGGCACGGGCAAGACGGTTACCTTGCAGCGCCTTGCCGAGCAATTCAGCGATGCCGGCGTTGCGGTGTTCGCTGTGGATATCAAGGGCGACCTGTGCGGTCTGGGCGCTCCAGCCGCGCCGAAGGGCAAGATTGCCGAGCGTATCGCCAGCATGCCCTGGCTCGACTATCAGCCGCGGGCCTGCCCGCTGACGCTATGGGATGTGCAGGGGCAGAGCGGGCACCCCTTGCGCACGACACTGACCGAAATGGGGCCGCTGCTGCTGGGCAACCTGCTGGAATTGACCGACAGCCAGCAGGCGGCGCTCTATGCGGCGTTCAAGATTGCCGATCGCGATGCGCTCCTGCTGCTGGACATCAAGGACCTGAAGGCGCTGCTCAATCACCTGCGGCAGAATCCCGAAGTGCTGGGTGAGGATGCCGCGTTGCTGACCGGTGCGTCGGCCCAGGCGCTGTTGCGGCGGTTGGCGACGCTGGAGCAACAGGGTGCCGAAGCCCTGTTCGGCGAGCCGGCACTGGCCATCGAGGACCTGCTGCAGAAACATGGCGAGCGCGGGCAGATTCACCTGCTCGATGCCAGTCAACTGGTGCATCAGGCGCCCAAGGTCTATGCGACCTTCCTGCTCTGGTTGCTGGCCGAGCTGTTCGAGCAACTGCCCGAGCGTGGTGATGCGGATCGTCCGCTGCTGGCGCTGTTTTTCGACGAAGCTCATCTGCTGTTTCGCGGTACGCCGCGCGCCTTGCAGGAGCGGCTGATACAGGTTGTGCGGCTGATTCGTTCCAAGGGCGTTGGCGTCTATTTCGTTACCCAGTCACCCTCGGATCTGCCGGACGAAGTCCTGGCCCAGCTGGGGTTGCGGATTCAGCATGGCCTGCGGGCCTATACGGTCAGGGAGCAGAAGGCGCTGCGTGCGGTGGCGGAGGGTTTTCGGGCCAATCCTGACTTCCCCACGTTGGAAACCCTGGTTGATCTGGGTATCGGCGAGGCGCTGGTGGGTGGCCTGGAAGACAACGGCACGCCGGCCATGGTGCAGCGTGTGGCGATAGCGCCGCCGCAATCGCAAGTGGGCCCGATTGATGAGCAGGCTCGGCGTGAGCTGATCGTCCGTTCCGCGTTGCGGGGACGTTACGACAAGGCCATCGACCGCGAGTCGGCCTACGAGATTCTGCTGGAGCGCGCCAGGCAGGCGGCCGAGTCCGAAGCGGCGAAGACGCCGAAGGCGAACAGCAAAGAGAGCGATATGCTCGGTGATCTGGCCAGTCGGGCATTCAAGAGCGCCATACGCCAGGCTGCGAGTCAGCTCGGCAGGCAGTTGGCGCGTGGCTTGATGGGGTCGTTGCTGGGCGGTAAACGCTAGCGGTCAACTCAATCGTTCTGGGATGTCTGTTGAGACAGTTCCTTTTCCATCTTCTGCAGCTCCGCTTCGAATACCTGATCGTGAACGGTCGGCTTCTTGCGCCAGGGTTTGCGTTCGGGATCGGGTTGGGCTGCGTAAGTGGTTATTTCTCCGCCATATATGTTCTGGAAGCGGCTAGCCTGGCGTTCCAGTTCGGCGCGTAGTTGCTCTTTTGTCACGTAATGATTTTTCCCGGTGATGTTGCGGCAGTGCAAGTAGATAAAAACAGCTGCTTTGCACCTGCATTCGAGGGCAGGCTGCTTTTCAGATGCCTTCTATTTAATGAGGGTGATCGCCGCTATTGCAAGCCAACTGCCTGAAAAAATACCAATAATTGTGTTGCGTCGCGTAATGGCTTTCCTTGCCTCGCCCAAATGAAAAACCGCACCTTCAGGCGCGGTTCTTTTTCAGGGGGGTGCGCCATCAGCGCACGGACTGTTTTGCCTTGTCTTCCTGAGCGCGGCCATAGACATCTTCCAGCCGCTCGATGTCGTCTTCGCCCAGATAGCTTCCCGACTGTACCTCGATGATTTCCAGAGGAATCTTGCCCGGATTGGCGAGGCGGTGAATGGAGGTCACCGGAATGTAGGTCGACTGGTTCTCGGTGAGCAGGAAGGTCTTGTCGTTGCAGGTTACCTGGGCGGTGCCGGATACCACAATCCAGTGTTCGGCACGGTGGTGATGCATTTGCAGCGACAGCGCGGCGCCGGGGTTGACGCAGATGCGCTTGACCTGGAAGCGGCCTCCCATGTCGACGGAGTCGTACCAGCCCCAAGGCCGGTAGACGGCGCAGTGGTTGCGGGTCTCGGTGCGGTTTTGCCCGTCCAGTTTGGAGACCAGTTTCTTGACGTCCTGTACCTTGTCCTTGTGGGCGACCATCATGGCGTCCTTGGTCTCCACCACGACGATGTCGTCCAGGCCCAGCACGGTCACCAGCTTGCCGTTGCCATGCACCAGGCAGTTGCGGCTGTCCTCGGCAATCACGTCGCCCTTGATGACGTTGCCGTTGGCATCTTTCTCCAGAACCTCCCAGATCGAGGACCATGAGCCGACATCGCTCCACTCGGCGGACATGGGCACCACGCAGGCCAGTTCGGTTTTCTCCATCACGGCGTAGTCGATGGAATTGTCCGGGCAGCAGGCGAAGGTCGCAGAGTCGATCAGTACTTCGTCACCGTCATGGACGCTACGTTCGAGCGCGAGCTTGCAAGTGTCATAGATGTCCGGATCGTGCTTTTTCAGCTCTTCGAGGAAAACGCTGGCGCGGAACAGAAACATGCCGCTGTTCCAGTAGTAATCGCCCGAATCGACATATTGCTGTGCGCTGGTTTCGTCCGGCTTTTCCACGAAACGGGTGACGCGGCTGATGCCTTCGGGCAGCCCGTTGCGCTCGGCAAGGTCACACTTGATGTAGCCGTAGCCGGTTTCCGGGCTGGTCGCCGGGATGCCGAACAGCACCATTTCGCCGTTCTCCGCCGCGTTGGTGGCCAGCGCAAGGGAGCGCTGAAAGGCTTTCTGGTCCTTGATGACATGGTCCGCCGGCAGGACCAGCAGCAGTTCGTCACGACCATCCTCGACCAGCTTCATCGCCGCGAGGGCAATGGCCGGTGCGGTGTTGCGACCGAAGGGCTCGAGGAGAAGGCTCTGGATGCTCAGCTTGCGGGCGGCCAGTTGCTCCTTGACGATAAAGCGGTGTTCCTTGTTGCATACCAGCAGCGGCGGTTGCATGCCTTCGAAGGCCAGTCGCTCAATGGTCTGCTGGAACAGGGTCTGCTCACTGGTCAGGGCAAGAAACTGCTTGGGAAACAGCTTGCGTGAAAGTGGCCAGAGCCGAGAGCCGCTGCCGCCAGAGAGGATGACCGGAATCATGGTGTATCTCCTGAATCGTTGAGAAGGGTGGGTTCTTCTTGTTCCATGTGGACGCGCGACTGCCTGCCGAGGTGCGTCTGGCATTGCCGGCACGGGCTTATGATTGTGGGGGGCTCGGGTTAGTTCCCCGACGGACAGCCGCTGATCGGAGGGCTATTGCGGTGGCTTGGGGAGGAGGGGCGGGTGGCTGAAAGCTCCGCGGCTGAAGCCGTGCCCATGGGTTCGGTGTGCGCTTTCTGTGGAAGCGGCTTCAGCTGTGAAGGCCGCGGTCAGGCCGGTGTGTCGCGTAGAAATACCAGATGATCGATCGATGAGTCGTCGGGGCTGTAGCGGTAGCCTTCGCAGTCGAAGGCCTTCAGCTGTTCGGGATTGTCGATGCGTTCGCGGATCACGTGGCGTGCCATCAGCCCGCGCGCTTTCTTGGCGTAGAAACTGATGATCTTGTACTGGCCGTTCTTCAGGTCCTTGAAATCTACATTGATGACCCGTGCGTTCAGCGCCTTGCGTTTGACCGCGCCGAAATATTCGTTCGAAGCCAGGTTGAGCAGCACATCATCGCCTTGTTCGGCCAGGGCTTCGTTGAGCCAGTGGCTGATGCGTTCGTCCCAGAAGGCATAAAGGTCCTTGCCGCGCGGGTTCTGCAGTTTCGTGCCCATTTCCAGGCGGTAGGGTTGCATCAGGTCGAGGGGGCGCAGCAGGCCGTAGAGCCCGGATAGCATGCGCAGGTGGCGCTGGGCGAAGTCGAAGTCTTCTTCGGAAAAGTCCTCGGCGTTCAATCCCGTGTAGACGTCGCCCTTGAAAGCAAGCAGCGCCTGCTTGGCATTCTCCGGGGTGAAGCTGGGCGTCCAGCTGCCATAGCGGGCCACGTTCAGGGCCGCGAGCTTATCCGACAGGTGCATCAGCTGGCTGATCTGCTGGGGCGAGAAGTCGCGCAGAATCCCTATCAGCAGTTGCGCCTGGTCGAGGTGTTGGGGTTGAGTGAAGCGTGCGGTTGTCGGCGGGGTGTCGTAGTCGAGGGTCTTGGCCGGTGAAATCACCATCAGCATCTGGAAGTCTCCTTTGATATGGGACGATTCTAGGCGCTATCCCAGTCAAGGCTCCAGCTATGGCCCCGATTGATATCCTGCACGCTGCAACCAACCCATGACTATCGAGCGCTGACGCGGTACGCAATGACGGGCTTGAATCGTAGTCGCTGAGCGGCCTGGGTGACTAAGGAGGCCAATCAGTGCGGCAAAAGCGCACGGGGTTGATTCGTGAGCCTAGCTCGCCCTGAATCGGTCGCCAAGCGCTGTCCGTCCGGTTGACAAAAAAACCTCCGCAAATCGGAAAAGACTTTTTCTTGTCATCTTTTTTGCGGTATTAGCTGTAACAGACCGCCGAGCCCTGCAACACAGGTGGCGGCCGATGGGTGGCCCCAGGCCCCTGCTGCCCACGTCTGCTGACCTCGCAATCGGTGGTCCCTAGTGGCGGTGCGCTTAGACGCTCCGTCGACCGGCTCTACGGAAAAGGTGACTGCGAATGGATGATTACGGCAGACCCCGCGCTACTCAGCCCACCCTTTACGTTCTGGACACCAACGTCCTGCTCCACGACCCCAACGCGCTGCTGAACTTCGAAGAACACCAGGTCGCCATCCCCATGACCGTGCTGGAAGAGCTGGACAAGCTCAAGAGCGGCAAGCACAGCGTGGCCGCCGAATGCCGGCAGGTCATCCGGCTGATCGACAAGGTACTGGGTAAGGCGACGCCAGAGCAGGTTGAACTCGGCGTGCCCATCCATCGCGATACGACGGGCGACTACTGCGGCAGCCTCTCGATACTGATGAGCAGGAGCGCCGACGCCAAAGGGCTGCCCGAAGATCTCAACGACAACAAGATCATCAACCAGTTGGTGGAGCTGCAGCAGCGCAATGCCGGCGTGCCGGTGGTGCTGGTGACCAACGATATCAACATGCGCCTGAAAGCACGCGCCTGCGGTGTGGCATCCGAGGATTACCACACCGACAAGCTGGTTGATGACGTCGGCCAGTTGTCACGCGGTTATCACAGCCTGAGCGGCTCCTTCTGGGATCGCGTCAGCAAGGTGGAAACCCAGCAGGATCATGGTCGGACCTGGCACCGGGTGCAGCTGATCGACAACCTGCCTGCGGTTCATCTCAACGAATTCATTCTCGACGAGCAAGGCTTCGTCGGCTGGATCAAGGGCATCAAGTCCGACGAGCTGCTGTTGCTGGACATGCATCAGGAACCCCTGCTGCATCAGGAAGCCTGGGGCCTGCGCCCGCGCGACATCCACCAGGCGCTGGCGTTGTTCGCCCTGCTCGACCCGGACATTCATCTGGTCAATCTGTCCGGCGCCGCGGGTTCCGGCAAGACTATCCTGGCGCTGGCCGCGGCCATCGAACAGACGGTGGTCAGCAAGCGCTACCGGCGCATCATCGCCACGCGCAGCGTACAGGGGCTGGACGAGGACATCGGCTTCCTGCCGGGCACCGAGGCAGAAAAGATGGAGCCTTGGCTCGGCGCGATCACCGATAACCTCGAAGCCCTGCACATGGACGACGAGAACACCCACGGCAGCGTCGACTACATCCTGCAGAAGGTGCCGCTGCAGTTCAAATCGCTCAACTACATCCGCGGGCGCAGCTTCCAGCAGAGCCTGATCCTGATCGACGAATGCCAGAACCTCACGCCGCACCAGATGAAAACCATCATCACCCGCGCCGGCGCCGGTTCCAAGGTGGTCTGCCTGGGCAACCTGGCGCAGATCGATACGCCTTACCTGTCGGCCACCAGTTCCGGGCTGACCTATCTCACCGAGCGCTTCAAGGATTTCCCTCACGGCGTTCACGTGACGTTGCAGGGCGTACCGCGTTCGGTGCTGGCCGAATATGCGGAGGCGAATATGTAAGGAAGCAGCTTCAAGCTGCAAGCCATAAGCTTCAAGTGAAAGCGGAAAAGCGCTTGACGTTGTTTCGGCGCCAGCCGCCACACTGATTCGCTTGCAGCTGTAGGTCGGGTCACGCTTCATCGACCCGACGAGCGGAGCCTCGGTGGATGTAAAAAGCGACATCCACCCTACGCTGGCTTGCAGCTGAGCTACACTGCGGGCCTTCGTAAAAACGCAGGAGTGACCATGCTTACTCACCTCGATTCCCACGGTCGCGCCAGTATGGTCGACGTTACCGACAAGGCTGTTACCGCACGGGAGGCGGTGGCGCAGGCGCGGGTGCGGATGCTGCCGCAGACCTTGCAGATGATCGAACAGGGTGGCCATCCCAAGGGCGATGTGTTCGCCGTGGCGCGCATTGCCGGCATCCAGGCGGCGAAGAAGACCCATGAACTGATTCCGCTCTGCCATCCGCTGCTGCTGACCAGCATCAAGGTCGAGTTGCAGGCGGACGGCACAGACGCTGTCCTGATTCGCGCCACCTGCAAGTTGGCCGGGCAGACGGGGGTGGAAATGGAGGCGCTGACCGCCGCCAGCGTGGCTGCGCTGACCATCTACGACATGTGCAAGGCGGTGGACAAGGGCATGATTATCGAAGCTGTACAGCTGCTGGAAAAGCGCGGCGGCAAGAGTGGTGATTGGCAGGTGCAGGCATGATTTCGATCCAGTATTACGCCCGTTATCGGGAAACACTTGGCACCGATGGCGAGCGTCTGCCGTGGGATACGACTTTTGCCAGTGTGGATGACGTGCGCCGGCATCTGCTGGCGCGTGGGGATGATTGGGCCGTGCTCGGCGAGCAGAGCCTGATGTGCGCCCGCAACCAGGAGCTGTGCGGCCTCGACGAGCCCGTGAGCGACGGCGATGAGGTGGCCTTCTTCCCGACCGTGACCGGAGGTTGAGCATGGGTGTTCGTGTTCAGCAGGCAGCCTTCGATCCTGGCGCCGAACTCAATGCCCTGCATGCGGCCAACCTGGGTATCGGCGCGGTGGCCGGGTTCGTCGGCTACGTAAGGGATTTCAACGACGGGCAGGAGGTCGCCGGGATGTTCCTCGAACATGCGCCGGGCATGACCGAGAAGGCCCTGGCGAAGATCGTCGAAGAGGCCGAACAGCGCTGGCCGCTGCTGCGGCTGGACGTGTTGCACCGGGTCGGGGCGCTGGAACCGGGCGAACCCATCGTCTTCGTCGGCGCCGCCAGTGCCCATCGCGAGGCCGCGTTCGATGCCTGCCGCTTCGTCATGGACTACCTGAAGACGCGAGCGCCGTTCTGGAAAAAGGAAGCCACGGCGCAAGGCCCGCGCTGGGTCGAAGGCCGTGAAAGCGACAAGAGTGCCGCCCGCCGCTGGGACAGCTGAGTACCCGTTCGGGCCGATCAATAATTGAGCGTGATGTACAGCTTGAAGCTGATGGTGGAGAACATCAGCAGCACGCCAACGGCCAGCAGAGCGATGCCCCAGTTCTTGTCACGGTAGTTGTAGCCGAGGCCCAACAGAGCGAAGCCCGTTCCGATCAGGATGATCAGCCAGTCGATATGTTGCATGGGCAAACTCCGTTTCTTCCTAGGATGTGCCGAATGTAAGGCTTTTGGCTTTCGAAGTGATGACCTCTGTCAGCGTGAAGCCGGCCAGGCGGATGGATGCAGGAAGGCGAATGCGCATTCCTGCATTTGTGTCGTCAGCGAGAGCGGGGGACAGGAGTCAGAAGTTCGGCGGGCGGCATTTCGCAACTGATCTTGCGTCCGAGCAGCGCCTCGATGGCGGGCAGGGCGAAGGCGTCGTCCTCACCGGCGAAGCTGATGGAGGTGCCGCTGGCGCCCGCGCGGCCGGTACGCCCGATACGGTGTACATAATCGTCCGGTACTTCCGGCAGGGTGAAGTTGATCACGTGGCTGATGCCATCGACGTGGATGCCGCGACCGGCCACATCGGTGGCCACCATCACGCGAATCTTGCCTTCGCGGAAGCCTTCCAGCGCGCGGATGCGCTTGTGCTGCGGCACGTCGCCGGACATCTGCACGGCGCTGATGCCGTCGCGGGTCAGGCGTTCCTCGATGCGCCGCACTTCGTCCTTGCGGTTGGCGAAGACCATCACCCGGCTCCAGTCGTTCTGGGTGATGAGGTTGTAGAGCAGCTTGTACTTGTCGCTTCCCGCCACGGCATAGACGTGCTGCTCGACGGTTTCGCTGGCGACGTTGACCGCCTCGATCTCGACGATGGCCGGGTCGGTGGTCCACTGCTTGGCCAGGTTCATCACGTCCTCGGTGAAGGTCGCGGAGAACAGCAGGGTCTGGCGTTCGCTCTTGGGCGGGGTCTGACGGATGATCTGCCGGACCTGCGGAATGAAACCCATGTCGAGCATGCGATCCGCCTCGTCGAGCACCAGCACCTCGACCATGTCCAGATGCGCCTCGCCGCGCTGGTTGAAGTCCAGCAGGCGTCCCGGCGTTGCCACCAGGATGTCGCAATAGCGTGATTCCAGCGCCTTGAGCTGCTTGTCGAAGTCCATGCCACCAACGAAACTCATCACGTTCAGGCCGGTGTACTTGGTCAGGTCCAGCGCATCGTTGGCGATCTGCACCACCAGTTCGCGGGTCGGCGCGATGATCAGCGCGCGCGGCTCGCCCATGTAGCGCTCCTTCGGCGGTGGCGTTTCCAGCAGCTGGGTGATGGTGGAAATCAGGAAGGCGGCGGTCTTGCCAGTGCCGGTCTGTGCGCGACCGATGGCGTCGCGACCCTTAAGGGTGAAGCCCAGCACCTGCGCCTGGATCGGGGTGCAGTAGGGGAAGCCCAGATCCTGTATCGCGTGCATCAGTTCGGGGGAAAGCTTGAAGTCATGGAAACGGGTCTTGCCTTGCGCAGGCTCGACCACGAAGTCTTCCAGCTTCCAGGCCGGAGCGGGTGGCGCGTCGGGTTTGCGCGTGCGGTCGCGGCGTGGCTTGGTGACTGTCACCGGCTTCTCGGCGTGTTCGACCGTTGGTGTTTCGCGCGGCTCACTGTAATGGGGGGCGGCATCATTCCGGGTGTCGCTGGCAGGTTGCGCGGCGGACAGTTCAGCCGGGCTTTTACCAAATATTTTCTTGAGTGCTTTGAGCACGGTCTTCTCGTCTGGTTGTCAAGGTTCGCCCGCCAGTGTAATGCAAGAAGCAGGCAGGGCGAAGAGCTGCACCTGCCGGGCGCAACGGTTCGTGCGGTTGCACGGGGTTTGCTGGCGGCAGGCTGCTGGAATCAGCCGCAAACACGGTTTCGTCCGCTCTGCTTGGCCTGATAAAGCGCCTGATCGGCCCTGTCGATCAGGGCTTCCAGGTTGTCCTGGGGCTGCATGAGGGCAATGCCGAGGGAAATCGTCACGCCCGACAGCGTGCCCAGCGGCGAGCGGAACGAGGCGCGGCGCGCCAGGCTCAGGCGCAATCGCTCCCCTACCTTGCGGGCCTGTGGCAGGGGCATGCCGGGAAGCAGGATCACGAATTCTTCGCCGCCATAGCGCACCAGGCTGTCAGCCGGGCGCAGCAGTTTGCCCAGTGTATCGACGACAAGACAGAGCGCATGGTCGCCGGCCAGATGGCCATACAGATCGTTGTAATCCTTGAAATGGTCGACATCGAGCATGATGAGCGACAGGGGGCGGTCGTTGAAGGCGCAGCGGGTGCTTTCGCGGTTGTAGATATGTTCCAGCCGGCGCCGGTTGAAGGCCCCGGTGAGGGTGTCGATGTTGGCGTTCTGCTCGCTGTTGATGATCAGTCGGTCGCTCAGCCGAACACGCTGGCAGAAGAGTTCGACCAGATTCTGCATCAGTTGTGGCGAACGCGACAGCAGGGACATCGAACGACTGTGCAGGCGCAGCATCAATGAAGACTCAAGGCTGATGACCCAGGCGGAGGGCGGCAGGTTGTCGATGAAACTGATTTCGCCGGCGCAGTCGCCGGGGCCGATGACCCGCACTGGCTGACTGTCGAGCGAATCCAGATGAACCGCCAGTTCGCCGTCCAGCAGCAGATAAAGATAGTGGTTGGGTTTGAGTGGCGACAGCAGCACCTCGCCCGCTTCGGCCAGGCAGGGCTCGCAAGTCTCCTGCAGCATGAGCAGGCAGCAATCGTCGAGATGATCGAACAGGCGCACCTGCTGCAGGTGCTTCCATTCGGCCCGCCACTCGGCGGTTATCATGACGACCACATGCGTCTGGATGAGATTTTCGCCATGGCTATCTCGCACGCCTGGTAACGGCAGATGGGCCGGCTTCTTCTGGCCGCGATGAGCGCTGTCCGGGCAGGCGCATCGAGTTTTTTCTACTCCCCGTTTCAAGCGTAGCCGCAATCCGCTGTTCGGATAGCCGAGCAGCGGGAATTATTGCGTGAAGCGGCACTTATTGCGTGAAGCGGCACTTGTCGAAGGGCTTCAGCCCAGCCGGGCGGCCAGCCAGTCGCCGATATCGTGGATCTCGCCCGGCAGCACTTCATGGGCCATCGGGTATTCCTTCCACTGCGCCTGCACGCGGTTCTGCAGCAGGCATTCATAAGCGGCACGGCCCATGAAGGGAGGCACCACGTCATCCCGGCTGCCGTGCAGGCAGAGCACCGGCAGGTCTGCCTGCAGGGGCGAGAGCTTGAGGTCGTCGCCGAAGGTGGGCGCATAGGTGGACAGCGCCAGTACGCCGCCCAGCGGTCCGGCCCAGCGCAGGAAGGCGGTGTGATAGACCACGGCGCCGCCCTGGGAGAAGCCGGCGAGGAAGATGCGTCGGGGATCGAT
The DNA here is from genome assembly GCF_013522825.1 of Stutzerimonas stutzeri. Lineage (GTDB taxonomy): Bacteria > Pseudomonadota > Gammaproteobacteria > Pseudomonadales > Pseudomonadaceae > Stutzerimonas > Stutzerimonas stutzeri_AK. The sequence goes on along the minus strand of NZ_JAAMQZ010000035.1, from coordinate 18,934 downwards.
GCCGCCGTCACGCTGCGCCTCGATCAGCTCGATGACGCTCTGTGCCGACTGCTCCAGTTGTGCCTGGTCGATGGCGCGCGCGGGGCTCATGGCCTGGATGTCGTACCAGCTCGGCATCGCCCAGCCGCCATTGATGGTCACCGCGCGGGTCGGCGCCTGGGGCAGCACGAAGCGCGTGCGCAACAGGCGCTGCTGCAGGGCTTCGGCTACCGGCTGGAAATCGTAGCGGTCGGCGCCCAGGCCGTGCAGCCAGATGACACAGGCGTCGGCAGCCTGTGCCGGTTCGATGATCAAGGGGTCGCTCATGTGGGGCTCCGTCTGATGGCCTGCACCGGCCTGGTGCGAACGGCGGGAAAAGTTGCTCGCAGGTTGCAATAAGAGGTTGCAGTGGCAGGCGGCGAGATTACCCCTTGTTGGCCTTTCCCTGAAGTCTGCGCCCGCATTCCGGGTGTTTGGCATGGCTGGTACGCCGCTTGCTTCATGCCTTTCCGGCTGCTGCGCCGATACCACCGCACGTCTGCGAACTTGCGTATCGGGAGGGTTGCCGATCAGCCATCGGCGACTAGACTCAGGTCAGGCTCTTCTGTCACTCAGTTGATTGACACCCCGGAAGACCCGACCCCGCAGAATAAAAACAAACTGGAGGTTTCGATGATCAGGGCTAAATCCACACTGACCGTGCTGGGCGCCGCGATGCTGTTGAGTGTTGGCGGCCAGGCGCAGGCAGGGGCGACTCTGGATGCGGTGAAGAGCAAGGGTTTCGTGCAGTGCGGCATCAGCGATGGGCTACCGGGCTTTTCCTACGCCGATGCCAAGGGGCAGTACAAGGGAATCGACGTGGACGTCTGCCGCGCGGTTGCGGCTGCGGTATTCGGTGATGCCGACAAGGTCAGGTTCAGTCCCCTGACCGCCAAGGAGCGCTTTACCGCGCTGCAGTCCGGCGAGATCGACGTGCTGTCGCGCAACACCACCTGGACCAGCTCGCGGGATGCGGCGATGGGGCTCAATTTCACCGGCGTGACCTACTACGACGGCCAGGGTTTTTTGGTGAACAAGGAGCTTGGCGTGTCCAGTGCCAAGGAGCTCGATGGCGCCACTGTCTGCATCCAGGCCGGTACCACCACCGAGCTGAATCTTTCCGACTACTTCCGCAGCAACAGCCTCAAGTACACGCCCATCACCTACGACACCTCGGACGAGAGCGCCAAGTCGCTGGAGTCCGGTCGTTGCGACGTGCTCACCTCCGACCAGTCCCAGCTCTATGCCCAGCGCATCAAGCTGGCCAAGCCGGACGACTACGTGGTGCTGCCGGAAGTCATCTCCAAGGAACCGCTCGGTCCGGCGGTGCGCCAGGGCGACGAGGAGTGGTTCGATATCGTGCGCTGGTCGCTGTTCGCCATGCTCAACGCCGAGGAACTTGGCGTGACGTCAGCGAACGTCGAGGAAACCGCGAAAAACACCAAGAACCCGGATGTCGCACGCCTGCTCGGCGCTGAGGGCGAATACGGCAAGGATCTGAAGCTGCCGAAGGACTGGGCGGTGCAGATCGTCAAGCAGGTCGGCAACTACGGCGAGATCTTCGAGCGCAACGTCGGTGCCGGCAGCGAGCTGAAAATCGAACGCGGCCTGAATGCACTCTGGAACAACGGAGGTTTGCAGTACGCACCGCCGGTGCGTTGATCGAGCAGGGCCGGCATGAGCAGGCCCTGTTTCAAGGACGAGCGACGCCGGTAAGTGTGTACCAGCGTCTCCGTATGAGGTTTCCTGATGCGAACCATCGCCAAATCGGGAGCAGCGCGTGGTTCGCTGCTCAGGGATCCGCAGGCGCGTGCCTGGCTGTTCCAGGTCATCGCCGTCATTACCGTCGTCGCAATCGGCTGGTTCCTGTTCCACAACACCCAGGCCAATCTGGCCCACCGGGGCATCAATTCGGGCTTCGGCTTTCTCAATAATGCCGCCGGCTTCGGCATTCCGCAGCACCTGATCGACTACAGCGAAAGCGACACGTACGGTCGGGTGTTCTGGGTCGGCCTGCTCAATACGCTGCTGGTCAGCGTGATCGGCATCATCCTGGCGACCCTTATCGGCTTCACCCTGGGGGTGGCACGGCTGTCGCCGAACTGGCTGATCCGTCAGATCGCCACCGTCTATATCGAGATCTTCCGCAACATCCCGCCGCTGCTGCTGATCTTCTTCGTCTACTTCGCCGTGCTCAGCCCCTTGCCCGGCCCGCGCAACAGCCTGAGCCTGTGGGACGTCATTTTCATCAACAATCGCGGCGTGCAGATGCCCGCGCCCAGTGCGGGCGAGGGCTTCTGGCCGTTCTGGATGGCGCTGTTCCTGGCGCTGGCGGCCATCGTCCTGCTCAACCGCTGGGCGCGCGCCCGACGGCATGCCACCGGGCAGCCCTTTCCGGTGTTCTGGATCAGCCTCGCTCTGTTTATCGGGCTTCCCTGGCTGGGTTCGCTGCTGTTCGGCGGGCCGTTCCTCTGGGAGGTTCCCGAACTGCAGCGCTTCAATATTCGCGGCGGCTGGGTGGTGATTCCCGAGCTGGTGTCCATCGTGCTGGCGCTTTCCATCTATACGGCGGCCTTTATCGGCGAAACCGTGCGCGCCGGCATCCAGTCGGTGAGCCATGGCCAGACCGAGGCGGCGGCATCCCTGGGGTTGCGACCGGGACGGGTGCTGCGGCTGGTGATCGTGCCGCAGGCGCTGCGCGTGATCATTCCGCCACTGACCAGCCAGTACCTCAATCTGGCGAAGAACTCTTCGCTGGCCGCTGCCATCGGCTACCCGGACATGGTCTCGCTGTTCGCCGGCACGGTGCTCAACCAGACCGGACAGGCCATCGAAACCATGGCCATCACCATGAGCGTGTACCTGGCCATCAGCATCAGCATTTCGCTGCTGATGAACGGGTACAACAAGCGCATCGCGCTGATCGAACGGTGAGGGCGCACGCATGACCACTCATACTTTCAAGCCTGACCTGCCGGCCCCGTCACGCAACATCGGCGTGGTCGGCTGGCTGCGCAGCAATCTGTTCTCCAGCTGGTTCAACACGCTGCTCACTCTGCTGGGGCTCTACCTGATCTGGCTGATCGTGCCGCCGATCATCGACTGGGCCATCATCAAGGCCGACTGGACCGGCGAAACGCGGGCCGATTGCAGCCGGGAGGGCGCATGCTGGGTGTTCGTGCAGACGCGCTTCAGCCAGTTCATGTACGGCTTTTACCCGACTGAATTGCGCTGGCGCGTGGACGCCGCCGCCTGGCTGGCGGTACTCGGCGCAGCGCCGCTGTTCTTCCGGCGGATGCCGCACAAGGTGCGTTACGGCATCGTCTACCTGCTGCTCTATCCGCTCGTGGCCTACTGGTTGCTGCACGGCGGCTTCCTCGGTCTGGAAACGGTGCCGACCTCCCGCTGGGGCGGACTGATGCTGACCATCGTGATCGCTGCCGTGGGCATAGCCGGTGCCTTGCCACTGGGCATCCTGCTGGCGCTGGGGCGACGTTCGGACATGCCGGCGATCCGCGTGCTGTGCGTCACCTTCATCGAGTTCTGGCGTGGCGTGCCGCTGATCACCGTGCTGTTCATGTCCTCGGTGATGCTGCCGCTGTTCCTGCCCGAGCAGATGAACCTCGACAAGCTGATGCGGGCCATGCTGATGGTGATCTTCTTCGAGGCCGCCTATATCGCCGAAGTGGTGCGCGGTGGCCTGCAGGCGATACCCAGGGGTCAGTACGAAGCGGCTGCGGCGATGGGGCTGGGCTACTGGCGGAGCATGATCCTGGTGATCCTGCCGCAGGCGCTGAAGATGGTCATTCCCGGCATCGTCAACACCTTCATCGCGCTGTTCAAGGACACCAGCCTGGTGATCATCATCGGCCTGTTCGACTTCCTCAACAGCATCAAGCGCGCTACCGCCGACCCGGCCTGGCTTGGCATGTCCACGGAAGGCTATGTGTTCGCAGCACTGGTCTACTGGATGTTCTGTTTCGGCATGTCGCGCTATTCCATGCATCTGGAGCGCAAGCTCGACACCGGCCATCGGCATTAGGAGAAGTACATGAGCGATATATCTCGGCAGGAACAGGCCGCTGAACCGGTCATTCAGATGCAGGGCGTGAACAAATGGTTCGGCCAGTTCCATGTACTCAAGGACATCGACCTGAACGTCAGCCAGGGTGAGCGCATCGTGCTCTGCGGTCCCTCGGGCTCGGGCAAATCGACCACCATTCGCTGCCTCAACCGTCTTGAGGAACATCAGAAGGGTCGCATCGTGATCAACGGTGTGGAGCTGACCAACGATCTCAAGCACATCGAGGCGGTTCGCAGCGAAGTCGGCATGGTTTTCCAGCACTTCAACCTGTTTCCGCATCTCACCGTGCTGCAGAACTGCACGCTGGCGCCCATGTGGGTGCGCAAGCTGCCCAGGCGGCAGGCCGAGGAAATTGCCATGGATTACCTGGCGAAGGTGCGTATTCCCGAGCAGGCCGACAAGTTTCCAGGGCAACTGTCCGGCGGCCAGCAGCAGCGCGTGGCCATCGCCCGTGCGCTGTGCATGAAGCCGAAGATCATGCTGTTCGACGAGCCCACCTCGGCGCTCGACCCGGAAATGGTCAAGGAGGTGCTGGATACCATGATCCGACTGGCCGAAAGCGGCATGACCATGCTCTGCGTAACCCACGAGATGGGTTTTGCCCGCACCGTCGCCGACCGGGTGATCTTCATGGACAAGGGCGAGATCGTCGAGCAGGCCGACCCGCACGTGTTCTTCAGCAATCCGGTCAATGAGCGGACGAAACTGTTCTTGAGCCAGATATTGCATTGAGGTGGGCGGCAACTCGCTGGCTGCCCCTTGACCGCCGTCATGGGCTAGAATACGCGCCCCGACTGCTCCCCTCTTCGAGGCTGTTCCGACGATGTTGATTCTGCGCGGCGCTCCCGCTCTTTCCGCCTTCCGTCACGGCAAGCTCCTGACACAACTGACCGAGAAGGTCTCCGCCGTGAGCGGGTTGTATGCCGAGTTTGCCCATTTCGCCGAAGTAACTGACACGCTGGACGCAGATGAGCAGCAGGTTCTTGACCGATTGCTGAAATACGGCCCGAGCGTACCCGTGCAGGAGCCGATGGGCCGGCTGTTCCTGGTGGTGCCGCGTTTCGGCACCATCTCGCCCTGGTCGAGCAAGGCCAGCGATATCGCCCATAACTGCGGTCTGGACAAGATCCAGCGCCTGGAGCGCGGCATCGCCTTCTACGTGCAGGGCGAACTGTCCGAAGGCGATGCGCAACTGATCGCCGCCGCGCTGCATGACCGCATGACCCAACTGGTGCTCGAACGCTTCGAAGACGCCGCCAACCTGTTCAGCCACGCCCAGCCCAAGCCGCTGACCGCGGTGGACGTACTGGGCGGCGGTCGCGCCGCGCTGGAGCAGGCCAACATCGAGCTGGGCCTGGCGCTGGCCGATGACGAGATCGACTATCTGGTGACCAGCTTCACCGGCCTGGGGCGCAACCCCCACGACATCGAACTGATGATGTTCGCCCAGGCCAACTCCGAGCATTGCCGGCACAAGATTTTCAACGCCAGCTGGGACATAGACGGCGAGAGCCAGGACAAGTCCCTGTTCGGCATGATCAAGAACACCTACCAGATGCACTCCGAAGGCGTGCTCTCGGCCTACAAGGACAACGCCTCGGTGATCGTCGGCCACGAGGCCGGGCGCTTCTACCCCAATCCCGAGACCGGCGAGTACGCGGCGACCCGCCAGCCGGTACACATCCTGATGAAGGTGGAAACCCACAACCATCCGACCGCCATCGCGCCGTTCCCCGGCGCGGCCACTGGTTCGGGCGGCGAGATCCGCGACGAAGGTGCCACCGGTCGCGGCTCCAAGCCTAAGGCCGGGCTGACCGGTTTCACCGTCTCCAACCTGAACATTCCGGATTTCGTGCAGCCCTGGGAAAAGCCCTACGGCAAGCCCGAGCGCATCGTCACCCCGCTGGACATCATGATCGAAGGCCCGCTGGGCGGCGCGGCGTTCAACAACGAATTCGGTCGCCCAGCGCTGGCCGGCTATTTCCGGACCTTCGAGCAGCGCATCGAAACCCCGCGCGGCGAAGAGGTGCGCGGCTACCACAAGCCGATCATGCTGGCCGGTGGCCTGGGCAATATCCGTGAAGACCATGTGCAGAAGGGCGAGATCTCGGTCGGCGGCAAGCTGATCGTGCTCGGCGGCCCGGCGATGCTGATCGGCCTGGGTGGCGGCGCGGCGTCCTCCATGGCCACCGGCGCCAGCTCGGCGGACCTGGATTTCGCCTCGGTGCAGCGCGACAACCCGGAAATGGAGCGCCGTTGCCAGGAAGTGATCGACCGTTGCTGGCAGCTGGGCGAACAGAACCCGATCAAGTTCATCCACGACGTCGGTGCCGGCGGCCTGTCCAACGCCTTCCCGGAGCTGGTCAACGACGCTGGTCGCGGCGGTCGTTTCGAGCTGCGCAATGTTCCCAATGACGAACCCGGCATGGCGCCGCACGAGATCTGGTGCAACGAGTCCCAGGAGCGCTACGTGCTCTCGGTGGACGCTGGCGATTTCGAGCGTTTCAAGGCCATCTGCGAGCGCGAGCGCTGCCCCTTCGCTGTGGTCGGTGAGGCCACCGAAGAGTTGCATCTGACCGTCGCCGACAGCCATTTCGGCAACACGCCGGTGGACATGCCGCTCAACGTGCTGCTCGGCAAGACGCCGCGCATGCACCGCAGCGCCAGCCGCGAAACCGAGCTGGGCGATGATTTCAGCGCGGCCTCGGTCTATCTGGATGAGGCCGTCGCCCGCGTGCTGCGCCATCCAGCGGTGGCCAGCAAGAGCTTCCTGATCACCATCGGCGACCGCAGCATCACCGGCATGGTGGCGCGCGACCAGATGGTCGGACCCTGGCAGGTGCCGGTGGCCGACTGCGCCGTGACCACCACCAGCTACGACGTCAACACCGGCGAAGCCATGGCCATGGGCGAGCGCACCCCGCTGGCGCTGCTCGATGCCCCGGCCTCGGGACGGATGGCCATCGGCGAGACGCTGACCAACCTCGCTGCTGCGCGCATCGAAAAACTCTCCGATATCAAGCTGTCCGCCAACTGGATGGCCGCCGCCGGCCACCCGGGCGAAGACGCGCGGCTGTACGACACGGTCAGAGCAGTCGGCATGGAGCTCTGCCCGCAGCTGGGCCTGACCATTCCGGTGGGCAAGGACTCGATGTCGATGAAGACCCGCTGGGACGAGGAGGGCGCCGAGAAGAGCGTCACCTCGCCGATGTCGCTGGTCGTCTCCGGCTTCGCGCCGGTGCTCGACGTGCGCCAGACCCTGACGCCGCAGCTGCGCCTGGACAAGGGCGCCACCGACCTGATCCTGATCGACCTGGGCCGTGGCCAGAACCGCATGGGTGGCTCGATCCTGGCTCAGGTGTACGGCAAGCTCGGGCGTCAGGCGCCGGACGTCGACGATGCCGAAGACCTGCAGGCGTTCTTCGCGGTGATCCAGGGCTTGAACGCCGATGGCCTGCTGCAGGCCTACCACGACCGCTCCGACGGCGGCCTGCTGACCACCGTGCTGGAAATGGCTTTTGCCGGCCACTGCGGATTGAACCTGAATCTCGACGGCCTGCTGGACGATGCCGATGAAGTGCCCGCCGTGCTGTTCAACGAAGAGCTGGGCGCGGTGATCCAGGTGCGTCAGGACGACACCGAGATCGTCCTGGCGCAGTTCAGCGCCGCCGGCCTCGGCGATTGTGTCGCGGTGATCGGCCAGCCGATCAACAACGGCTACATCTCGATCCGGCTCGCCGGCAACGAGGTCTTCAGTGGCGACCGCCGCCTGCTGCAGCAGCAGTGGAGCGAAACCAGCTACCGCATCCAGCGCCTGCGCGACAACGTCGACTGTGCCGACCAGGAGTTCGATGCCCTGCTGGAAGAGGACAATCCCGGCCTCAGCGCGAAGCTCAGCTTCGACGTCAACCAGGATATCGCCGCGCCCTATATCAAGCGTGGCGTGCGCCCGCAGGTGGCGGTGCTGCGCGAGCAGGGCGTCAACGGCCAGGTGGAAATGGCGGCGGCGTTCGACCGCGCCGGCTTCGCTGCCGTGGACGTACACATGAGCGACATCCTCTCCGGACGCATCAGCCTGGAAGACTTCAAGGGTCTGGTGGCCTGTGGCGGTTTCTCCTACGGCGACGTGCTCGGTGCCGGTGAGGGCTGGGCCAAGTCGATCCTGTTCAATGCCCGTGCGCGAGATGGCTTCCAGGCCTTCTTCGAGCGCAGCGACAGCTTCGCCCTCGGCGTATGCAACGGCTGCCAGATGATGAGCAACCTGCACGAGCTGGTGCCCGGCAGCGAGTCCTGGCCGCACTTCGTGCGCAACCGCTCGGAGCAGTTCGAGGCGCGTGTGGCGATGGTCCAGGTGCAGGAATCGCCGTCGATCCTCCTCCAGGGCATGGCCGGTTCGCGCCTGCCGATCGCCATCGCCCACGGCGAAGGGCATGCCGAGTTCTCCAGCGCCGTGGCGCTGCAGGCCGCCGATCGCTCCGGCACCGTGGCCCTGCGTTACGTGGACAACCACGGCAAGGTCACCGAGCGTTATCCGGCCAACCCCAATGGCTCGCCGCTGGGAATCACCGGCCTGACCAACCGTGACGGTCGTGTGACCATCATGATGCCGCACCCGGAGCGGGTATTCCGCGCCGTGACCAACTCCTGGCGCCCTGATGAGTGGCAGGAGGACGGCGGCTGGATGCGCATGTTCCGCAATGCGCGGGTCTGGGTGGACTGAGGTCGACACCCCGCTGAAGCAAAGCCCGGCAGCGTGCAAGCGCTCCGGGCTTTTTCATGGTTGCGAGCGGGTAGCTTGCAGTTGCTGAACCCGGCGATTGCGGCAGCGTCGAACATTGACCCCCGGCAGAAAATGCCGGGTCTGCTTTTGGGACACTTGCGCTTTTTTGAGCGATCTGCCTGCTTCGTCTCGTTCGAAGTTTCTTGTGGAGATACTGATGTACAAGCTCTGTTTCTACGTGCCGGAGAGCCATCTGGAAGAGGTCAAGGATGCAGTGTTCGCCGCGGGTGGCGGGCGTATTGGCGACTATGATCGCTGCAGCTGGCAGGTGCTCGGGCGTGGCCAGTATCGGCCTCTGGAAGGCAGCCAGCCGTTTCTTGGCCAGGAGGACCAGGTGCAGTTGGTTTCGGAATGGAGGGTGGAGCTGGTGGTCGCCGACGAACTGATCCATGACTGCGTCAAGGCGCTCAAGCAGGCGCACCCCTATGAAACGCCGGCATTCGATGTCTGGCGTTTGTCGGATATGGTCTTTTAGGCGCAGCGCCCACTCCGTTTGGCCCTTCCGTGCATCGATTGCCGGATTGCGCCTTCGGCTCGTACGGCCTGGCTCTGGAGGGCCGAACCTGTTCGGTCGTTTACCAATGCCTGGCCGAATGAATTCAGCCCTACGGTCTGATTTCGATCAGCGTGCCGTCTTTCACCAGGTTCCACACCTCACGCATATCATCGTTCTTCAGGGCGATGCAGCCTTCGGTCCAGTCGAGGGTATGGAAGAACCACTCGGGATATTCCTCATCCAGTGGCGTGCCGTGGAGCATGATCATGCTGCCCGGCGATGCGCCTTCGGCGCGGGCGCGGGCCAGGTCTTTGGCGTTCGGGTAGGATATGTGCATCGCCAGGTTGAACTTGTCCGAGGTCTTGCGCCAGTCGATCCAGTAGAGTCCCTCAGGGGTGCGCTGATCGCCTTCGCGTTGCTTGGGACCGGGTTGCTTGCCCAGCGAGACGCGATAGCTTTTCAGCGTGACGCCACGGCTGATCAGATGCAGCTGGCGTTCCGATTTGACCACCAGGACCTTGTCGATGAAGGCGCCGTCCAGAGCCGGTACAGCTGTCGCATGTGACAGCACGGCAAAGGTGAGGCAGGAAATCGCTAACAGCCAGCGCATTCGGTATTTTCCCCGGTATTGGTATTGCATCAGGCCTTTGTCCGACGCGGGCAGGACGGCTGCAGCCGGTCGACTAGGGCGTATTCTAGGGGCTTTTCCCGCTTTGCTGCGAGCCGCGTTGTGCTGAACTAGACAAGGCCTGTCTGCTTTCGGCAAGCGGTTGCTGCCGCTGTGTATTTTGGCTTTTCCTGTCTTGGGCGCCTCGGTGATCCATGCCATGATGCCGGTCAAATACGCAAAGAGATTTTTCATGCTGGACACTATTCTCCGACGAGTGCGCGACTACTCTCCGCACCTTCTGGAGCCGGAAGGCCGGCTGCCCGAAGCAGCAGTGCTGATGCCGGTTACCCGCAGTGAATCGCCCGAACTGGTGCTCACGTTGCGTGCCAGCGGGCTGTCCACCCACGGAGGTGAAGTGGCGTTCCCCGGCGGTCGCCGCGATCCCGAAGACCATGATCTGGCGCATACCGCGTTGCGCGAGGCCGAGGAGGAAGTGGGGCTGGCGCCAGGCATGGTGGAGATCGTCGGGCCGCTCAGTAGCCTGATTTCGCTGCATGGCATCCACGTCACTCCCTATGTCGGCATCGTGCCGGACTATGTCGAGTACCGCGCCAATGATGCCGAAATCGCCTCGGTGTTTTCCGTGCCCCTGGATTTTTTCTGCCAGGACCCGCGTGAGGTCACTCATCGTATCGATTACCAGGGCAGCGCCTGGTATATCCCGTCTTACCGTTATGGCGAATATCAAATCTGGGGGCTGACGGCGATCATGGTCGTCGAGCTGGTCAACCTGGTGTACGACGCCGGGATCGAGATGCGTCGGGCGCCGGCTTCCTATATCGACCTGACCAACAAGAAGAGGTGATGGCTGTGAAATATCGTCTGGGCGAGTCCCGTGTTGAAACGCATCCGCAAAGCTGGGCGGCGCCAGGCGCCACGCTGATCGGCAAGATTCGCCTGGATGCCGGCGCCAGCGTCTGGTTCGGCGCGGTGCTGCGTGGCGACAACGAGCTGATCCATATCGGCGAGAACAGCAACGTTCAGGACGGCAGTGTGCTGCATACCGACATGGGCCATCCGCTGACGCTGGGTACTGGCGTCACCGTGGGCCACAACGCCATGCTGCATGGCTGCAGCGTCGGCGATTACAGCCTGATCGGCATCAATGCGGTGATCCTCAACGGGGCACGGATCGGCAAGTACTGCATTATCGGCGCCAACACCCTGATTCCCGAAGGCAAGGTCATTCCCGATGGCTCGCTGGTGGTTGGCTCGCCCGGCAAGGTGGTGCGCGAGCTGACTGAAGAGCAGAAGAAAATGCTCGAAGCCAGCGCCGCGCATTACGTGCAGAATGCCCAGCGCTATGCGCGCGATCTGGTAGAGCAGGGCGATTGATGTCGTCCCCCGTCGAGAAACCGGTCGCTTCGCCCTGTGTAAGCATCTGCGCGCTGGATGAGACGGATGTCTGTATCGGTTGCCAGCGCCACGTCGACGAGATCATTCGCTGGAGTCGGCTGAATAACAGCGAGCGGCGTGAAGTGCTGCTGCGTTGCCATGAGCGGGCCCGCGAGCGCGGTCAGCTGTTGTAACCATTCACATCCGTAAACGAGGAAAATCATGCCACGAATCGGCACTCCGCTGTCTGCCAGCGCTGTTCGCGTCCTGCTGTGTGGTTCCGGCGAGCTGGGCAAGGAGCTGGTGATCGAGCTGCAGCGTCTGGGCGTCGAAGTCATCGCCGTGGATCGCTACGCCAACGCGCCGGCCATGCAGGTCGCGCACCGTCATCATGTCGTCGATATGCTCGACGGCGCAGCGCTGCGAGCGATCATCGAGCAGGAAAAACCGCACTATATCGTCCCCGAGATCGAGGCCATCGCCACTGCGACACTGGTCGAGCTGGAAGCCGAAGGCTTTACGGTGATTCCTACCGCGCGGGCTGCGCAGCTGACCATGAACCGCGAGGGCATTCGCCGCCTGGCCGCCGAAGAGTTGGGGCTGCCGACTTCGCCGTATCGCTTTGCCGACTCACTGGAAGACTGCCGCAGCGCCGCGCTGGCCATCGGCTTTCCATGTCTGATCAAGCCGGTCATGAGTTCCTCTGGCAAAGGACAGTCAGTGCTGCGCAGTGAAGCGGATATCGACACGGCCTGGAACTATGCCCAGGCCGGCGGGCGCGCCGGCAAGGGCCGGGTGATCGTCGAGGGCTTTATCGATTTCGATTACGAAATCACCCTGCTGACGGTGCGCCATGTCGGCGGGACCACATTCTGTCAGCCGGTGGGGCACCGCCAGGAAAGGGGCGATTACCAGGAATCCTGGCAGCCGCAGCCGATGAGCGCGGGCGCCATGGCCGAGGCCGAACGCATCGCGTTGGCGGTCACCGAAGCGCTTGGTGGGCGTGGCGTGTTTGGTGTGGAATTGTTCGTCAAGGGCGATCAGGTCTGGTTCTGCGAGATTTCGCCACGGCCTCACGATACCGGGCTGGTGACGCTGGTTTCCCAGGATCTGTCCGAATTCGCCCTGCATGCGCGGGCCATTCTCGGTCTGCCGATCCCGACCATTCGCCAGTTCGGTCCGTCGGCGTCTGCCGTGGTGCTGGTGGAGGGCGAGAGCGAACAGGTCAGCTTCGGCAATCTGGCCGCCGCACTGGCCGAGCCGGATACCGCGCTGCGCCTGTTCGGCAAGCCGGAGGTCAACGGTCAGCGGCGAATGGGTGTGGCCCTGGCGCGGGATGAATCCATCGAGGCGGCACGGGCGAAGGCGTTGCAGGTCGCAACGGCAATCGATACGCAGCTGCTATAGCTGTTCGGTGTCGTCGGATGCCGCTGTGGCGTCTCCGGCGACCCAGGCCCGCACGCTTTTCACCCGATTGTCGGCGGCCTGGAGGATTTCCAGCCGATATGACCCGATCTGCAGGCAGATGCCGCTGTCGGGAATCTGTTCGAGGGCTTCGGTGATCAGGCCGTTGAGTGTCTTGGGGCCGTCGCAGGGCAATTGCCAGCCGAGGGCGCGGTTGATTTCGCGCAGGTAGGCGGCACCATCGATGACCAGTGTGCCGTCATCCTGCGGGTGGATGTCGGGGCTGCGCAGGGCGTCCTGGTTACTGAATTCGCCGACGATCTCTTCGAGGATGTCTTCCAGGGTGACGATGCCCAGTACGTCGCCGTACTCGTCGACGACGATGCCGATGCGCCTTTTCTGCTTCTGGAAGTTGAGCAACTGGGTCGAGAGCGGAGTGTTCTCGGGTATGAAGTAGGGGGCGGTGCAGGCTTCGAGCAGATTGTCCTTGGTCAGCTGGTCGTGGCTGAGCAGGCGGGCGATCTGCCGCATGTGGACGATGCCCTGGACCTGGTTGATGTCCTTGTGGAACACCGGCAGGCGTGTGTGCGGTGTGGTGCGCAGCTGGCCGACAATGGTTTCAAGGTCGTCTTCGAGATCGATGCCGGTGACCTCGTTGCGCGGAATCATGATGTCGTCGACGGTGACGCGCTCCAGATCGAGGATGCCGAGCAGCATGCTCTGGCGATTCATCGGCAGATCACTGCCGGACTCGCGCACCACACTGCGCAGCTCTTCGGTTGACAGGCTGTCGGTGCCTTTCTTGGAGGGGTCCACGCCAAGCAGTTTGAGCAGGCCGTTGCTGATCCAGCCAAGCAGTGCTACCAGCGGATACAGCACTTTCTGCAGCATCAGCAGCGGCAGGCTGACCGGATAGGCGATGGCTTCGGGACGCAGCGCTGCCAGCGTCTTGGGCGTGATTTCGCCAAAGATCAGAAGAATGATAGTCAGGCCGATGGTCGCAATGGCGATCCCGGCTTCGCCCCAGAGCTGCATCGCCAGCACCGTTGCAATCGAGGAAGCGAGGATGTTGACGAAGTTGTTGCCCACCAGAATGGTGCCGAGCAGGCGGTCCGGCCTGGACAACAGGTCGATGGCGCGTCTGGCTCCGCGATGGCCCTCTCTGGCCTGATGCCGGAGGCGATAGCGGTTGAGGCTGAGCATTCCGGTTTCCGAGCTGGAAAAAAATGCAGAGCACAGAAGCAGGAAGATCAGTAAACCGACCAAAAAGCCGGGGTGTAGACTATCCACAAGACTGCCTTCAGATATGCAGGATGAATTCGCGGACCAGCTTGCTGCCGAAGTAGGCCAGCATCAGCAGACAGAAGCCGGCGAGCGTCCAGCGAATGGCTTTGTAGCCGCGCCAGCCGAGTCGGTGGCGCCCCCACAACAGCAGACCGAAGACAACCCAGGCGATGACCGACAGCAGTGTCTTGTGCACCAGATGCTGCGCGAACAGATTGTCTAGAAACAGCCAGCCGGTGATCAGTGAAGCCGACAGCAGCAGCCAGCCGGCCAGCAGAAAGCCGAACAGCAGGCTTTCCATGGTTTGCAGCGGTGGGAAATTCCTGATCACGCCTGATGGATGCTTGTGCCTGAGATGGTGATCCTGCAGGAGCAGCAGCAAGGACTGGAAGACGGCGATGGTCAGCATGCCGTAGGCCAGGATGGAAAACAGGATATGCGCGAGAATGCCCGGCTCTTCGCTGATCGCGGGTGCCGTGCCGGAGGGTGCGAACTGGGCGAAAAGCACTGTTAGGCAGCTCAGCGGGAATAGCAGCAGCAGCAGGTTCTCGACCGGCATGTGATACAGGGCGAGCAGGATCAGCAGCGTTACCGCTGCGGCGATCAGGCTCGAAGCAGTGAAGAAATCCAGATGCAGGCCGCTGGGCGAGAGCAGCTGGATAAAGAGGCTCGCGCTGTGGGCGATCAGTGCCAGCACGCCCAGAACAGCCAGCAAGCGCTTGTCCGGCGCGGAGCGTTGTGCCAGGCGCAGGCCTTGATATCCGGTTACGCCAGCGTAGAGACAGGCGGCAGCCAGGCTCGGTAGCAAAGGGTGCATAGTCTTTTAACGGGCTCGAAAGTTGCTGAGTGTGGCACAAACCCCTGGCGTGCAAAAGCATGGGAGCGGGGGCGAGTGGTCGCTGTGCCGGGCGAAGGCGGTTTCATGGGGATGGTGGCTGTGTGCCGGCCTTCGACGTGGCTGTCGAGGGTCGTTTGGCTATCTGCGGCAATAGCGGTGATGATGGGGTACCGGCACAGGGCTCGCAGCTTCTATAATCGCTTCCCTTAACCACATTCAGCGTGGAAATGGCTCATGTTTGAAAACCTAACCGATCGTCTCTCGCAAACGCTTCGCCATGTCACCGGCAAGGCCAAGCTGACTGAGGACAATATCAAGGATACCCTGCGCGAAGTGCGGATGGCGCTGCTCGAAGCGGACGTCGCGTTGCCGGTGGTCAAGGATTTCGTGGCCAGGGTCAAGGATCGGGCCGTGGGTACGGAGGTTTCCAAGAGCCTGACGCCAGGCCAGGCATTCGTGAAGATTGTCCGCGCCGAGCTGGAAGAGTTGATGGGCGCGGCCAACGAAGACCTCGATCTGAGCGTGGTGCCGCCGGCGGTGGTGCTGATGGCCGGTTTGCAGGGCGCGGGCAAGACCACCACGGTCGGCAAGCTCGCGCGCTTCCTGCAGGAGCGCAAGAAGAAGTCCGTGCTGGTGGTGTCGGCGGATGTCTATCGTCCGGCGGCGATCAAGCAGCTGGAAACGCTGGCGGCTGAAGTCGGCGCGACCTTCTTCCCCTCCGATATCAGCCAGAAACCGGTAGAGATCGCCCAGGCGGCGATCCGTGAAGCCAGGCTGAAGTTCATCGACGTGGTGCTGGTCGATACCGCCGGTCGCCTGGCCATCGATGCCGAGATGATGGCCGAGATCCAGGCCGTGCACGCGGCGATCAATCCGGCTGAAACCCTGTTCGTGGTCGATGCCATGACCGGTCAGGATGCCGCCAGCACCGCCAGGGCCTTCGGCGAGGCGCTGCCACTGACCGGCGTGGTGCTGACCAAGGTCGACGGCGATGCGCGTGGTGGTGCGGCGCTTTCGGTGCGGCAGGTTACCGGCAAACCGATCAAGTTCCTCGGCATGGGCGAGAAGAGCGATGCGCTCGAACCCTTCCATCCGGACCGTATCGCCTCGCGCATCCTCGGCATGGGCGACGTGCTCAGCCTGATCGAGCAGGCCGAACAGACGCTGGATCGGGAAAAGGCCGAGAAGCTCACCAAGAAGCTGAAGAAGGGCAAGGGCTTCGACCTCGAAGACTTCCGCGATCAACTTCAGCAGATGAAGAGCATGGGTGGTCTCGGCGGGTTGATGGACAAGCTGCCCTCGATCGGCGGCATGAACCTGTCCCAGATGGGTAACGCCCAGGGCGTGGCCGAGAAGCAGTTCAAGCAGATGGAGGCCATCATCAACTCGATGACGCCCGTCGAGCGACGCAACCCGGACATCATCAGCGGCTCGCGCAAGCGCCGCATCGCCCTGGGTTCAGGCACCCAGGTGCAGGACATCGGACGGCTGATCAAGCAGCACAAGCAGATGCAGAAGATGATGAAGAAGGTCACCGGCAAGGGCGGCATGGCCAAGATGATGCGTGGCATGGGCGGCATGTTCCCCGGTGGCGGGATGCCGAAATTCTAAAAGCAGCGGCAAGCTGCAAGCCATAAGCTTCAAGGAAAAGCGGGAAAGCGCTTGAGGTTGTTTCGGCGCCAGCCGCTACACTGATTCGCTTGCAGCTGTAGGTCGGGTCACGCTTCATCGACCCGACGAGCGGAGCCTCGGTGGATGTAAAAAGCGACATCCACCCTACACTGGCTTCCAGCTTGCAGCTTTTTCCTTTTACTCGTAAAATGCGCGGCCTTTCGGGCCATAGGCCCATTTTAAGTGTGTGCCTAAAGTTCGCACCGACTACAGGAACGATGTTCACATGGTAACTATTCGTCTCGCCCGTGGCGGCTCCAAGAAGCGCCCTTTCTACCACCTGACCGTGACCAACAGCCGCAACCCGCGCGATGGCCGCTTCGTTGAGCGTATCGGTTTCTTCAACCCGGTTGCTTCGGGTGCTGAAGTCAAGCTGTCCGTCAATCAGGAACGTGCCACCTACTGGCTGAGCCAGGGTGCACAGCCGTCTGAGCGTGTTGCTCAGCTGCTGAAGGAAGCTGCCAAGGCTGCTGCCTGAACCGCATGAACACGACGCCAGCCCCGGTCGAGGATTTGATCGTAATCGGCAAGATCGTTTCGGTGCATGGCGTGCGGGGTGACGTGAAGGTCTATTCCTTTACCGATCCCATCGACAATCTGCTGGGTTATCGCAACTGGACGCTCAGGCGAGGTGGCGAGGTCAAGCAGGTCGAGCTGGTCAAGGGGCGCCTCCAGGGCAAGATTCTGGTGGCTACGCTCGAAGGGTTGAGTGATCGGGAAGAGGCGCGTACCTACGCGGACTTCGAGATCTGCATTCCCCGCAGCGAACTGCCGTCATTGGCCGGCGACGAGTATTACTGGTATCAGCTTCAGGGTTTGACGGTCATCAACCAGCTCGGGCAAACGCTCGGAAAGGTCGACCATCTGCTTGAAACCGGTGCCAACGATGTCCTGGTGGTCAAGCCGTGCGAAGGCAGCCTGGATGATCGTGAACGTCTGCTGCCCTATACCGACCCCTGTGTATTGAAGGTCGATCTGGCGGCAGGCGAGATGCAGGTCGAATGGGACGCGGACTTCTGAGCGATATGTCCAGTCTGCGTGTAGAAGTCATCAGTCTGTTCCCGGACATGTTCGCTGCCGTGTGTGACTATGGTATTACCAGTCGCGCGGTGAAGCAGGGGCTGCTCCAGCTGCGATGCTGGAATCCGCGAGCCTATACCGAAGATCGCCACCAGACGGTGGATGATCGCCCCTTCGGTGGCGGTCCAGGCATGGTGATGAAGATCAGGCCGCTGGAGCTTGCACTGGCGGATGCCCGGCAGGCCGCTGGCGAGAAGGCGAAGGTGATCTACCTGTCGCCACAGGGGCGTCAGCTGAAACAGGCCGATGTCCGTGAGCTGGCGAAGGAAGAGAGTTTGATCCTCATCGCCGGGCGTTACGAAGGCATCGACGAGCGCTTCATTCAGGCGCATGTCGATGAAGAATGGTCGATTGGCGATTACGTGTTGTCCGGCGGTGAACTGCCGGCCATGGTGCTGATCGATGCGGTGACCCGACTGCTCCCCGGAGCACTGGGTCATGCTGATTCTGCCGAGGAGGATTCGTTTACCGACGGCCTGCTCGACTGCCCGCATTACACGCGACCGGAAGTGTATGCGGATAAGCGTGTTCCCGAGGTGCTGCTCAGCGGCAATCACGAACACATCCGGCGCTGGCGTTTGCAGCAATCCCTCGGAAGGACCTGGGAACGCCGTGCCGATCTTCTGGATAGCCGCTCGCTTTCTGGGGAAGAACAGAAGCTGCTGAAGGAATACATCCATCAGCGGGACGATAGTTAACGTATCGATGGCAGGCCGGAAGGGCTTGTCTCAGGAGCACACAGCATGACCAACAAGATTATCCAGGCGCTCGAAGCCGAGCAGATGACCAAGCAACTGCCTCCGTTCGCCCCCGGCGACACCGTGATCGTTCAGGTCAAGGTAAAGGAAGGCGACCGTGAGCGTTTGCAGGCCTTCGAAGGCGTCGTGATCGGCAAGCGCAACCGTGGACTGAACAGCGCCTTTACCGTGCGCAAGATCTCCAACGGCGTCGGTGTTGAGCGTACCTTCCAGACCTTCAGTCCGATGGTCGACAGCCTCAGCGTCAAGCGCCGCGGCGACGTGCGCAAGGCCAAGCTGTACTACCTCCGCGCGCTGTCCGGCAAGGCAGCCCGTATCAAGGAAAAGCTGTCCTGAGGACTGCTTCCCTTGCAAGAAAAAGCAGCCTTCGGGCTGCTTTTTTTTTGTCTGTGTCCCGTCCTGAATAAGGTTTACACCTTTCCCCCGAGAACCTGGAGACCTCGATGGATCAAGGTGTTAAGCGAACCCAGCGTGATTACTCACTGACTTTTAAATTGGCTGTGGTCGACCAGATCG
>NZ_JAAMQZ010000034.1 GCF_013522825.1 Stutzerimonas stutzeri | reverse complement strand
CGGCAAACAGATCGTCTGCGCGGCGATGCGTAAATTGCTCTGTATCGCCTATGGCGTGTTGAAATCCGGCGAACCGTTCAACCCCGAACTCGCTATTGCGAAGTGAGGGGCAAGACGGTATCTACAACTGACGACTGCCACCTGTAGGGCCGAATTCATTCGGTCAAAGATGCGCAGCCGAACAAGTTCGGCCCTACAAGCTCCCGCCATGCGGCAGCCCTTTTACTTGAAGCTTGCGGCTTGAAGCTTGCCGCTGTTCTTACGCTTTTCTCCCCCTCTTCCTGCGCCTATAATCGCCGGTCATTTTTTGCACAACGCCGGCCCGTAACATGACCCGCAAGCTCTACATCGAAACCCACGGCTGCCAGATGAACGAGTACGACAGCTCGCGCATGGTGGACCTGCTGGGCGAACAGCAGCCGCTCGAAATCACCAGCAATCCGGCCGAGGCCGATGTGATCCTGCTCAACACCTGCTCGATTCGCGAGAAGGCGCAGGAGAAAGTCTTTTCGCAGCTGGGTCGCTGGCGCGAACTGAAGCAGGGCAATCCCGAGCTGGTCATCGGCGTCGGCGGCTGCGTGGCCAGCCAGGAAGGTGCGGCGATCCGCGACCGTGCACCCTACGTGGACGTGGTATTCGGCCCGCAGACCCTGCATCGCCTGCCGGAAATGATCGATGCGGCGCGCACCACCCAGCAGCCGCAGGTGGATATCTCCTTCCCCGAAATCGAGAAATTCGACCGCCTGCCGGAGCCCCGCGTCGACGGCCCGACGGCCTACGTCTCGGTCATGGAAGGCTGCAGCAAGTACTGCACCTTCTGCGTGGTGCCCTATACCCGTGGTGAAGAAGTCAGCCGGCCCTTCGATGACGTGCTGGCCGAGGTGATCCACCTGGCCGAGCACGGCGTGCGCGAAGTCACCCTGCTCGGGCAGAACGTCAACGGCTATCGCGGCGCGACCCATGACGGGCGCAGCGCCGACCTGGCCGAGCTGATCCGCGTGGTGGCCGCCATCGACGGCATCGACCGCATCCGCTACACCACCAGCCATCCGCTGGAATTCTCCGACGCCCTGATCCAGGCGCACGCCGAGGTGCCGGAGCTGGTGAAGTACCTGCACCTGCCCGTGCAGTCCGGCTCCGATCGCGTACTGGCCGGCATGAAGCGCAACCACACGGCGCTGGAGTACAAGTCGCGCATCCGCAAGCTCAAGGCGGCGGTGCCGGACATGCTGATCAGCTCGGACTTCATCGTCGGTTTCCCCGGCGAGACCGACAAGGATTTCGAGCAGACCATGAAGCTGATCGAAGACATCGGTTTCGACTTCTCCTACTCCTTCGTCTACAGCTCGCGCCCCGGCACGCCGGCGGCGGACCTGGCCGACGACACCCCGGAAGAGGTGAAGAAGCAACGCCTGGCGATCCTGCAACAACGGATCAACCAGCAGGGCTTCGAACACAGCCGGCGGATGGCGGGCACCACCCAGCGCATCCTGGTCACGGATTACTCGAAGAAAGACCCCGGCATGCTCCAAGGTCGCACCGAGCACAACCGTATCGTCAACTTCCGCTGCGACAACCCGCGCCTGATCGGCCAGTTCGTCGACGTGCACATCGACGACGCCCTGCCGCACTCGTTGCGTGGCACCCTGCTCGGCTGAAGCCAGACCAGGTTGGGCTGTTGCGCCTTACCCCGTACCGTAGGGCCGAACGTGTTCGGCCACGCCCATTGTCCGAATGCATTCGGCCCTACGGGAATGTCATTCAGCTGCGTGATTGCTTGCCGCTGCTTTTTTCCTTCTACAGCGCTATTCTTCAGTTCCTTATCTGCCGAGCACGGTCAATCAAAAGCCCTTGAACGCCCCCACCGAACCGCTACGTTTTACCCTCGAACCCTTCGAAGCCAATCGCTTCGCCAATCTCTGCGGCCAATTCGACGAGCACCTGCGACTGATCGAACAGCGTCTGAACCTGGAGATTCGCAACCGCGGCAACCAGTTCGAGCTGGTTGGCCCGAGCGATGTCGCCAGATCTGCCGAAAGCCTGCTGCGTCGCCTGTACCGCGAGACCAAGAGCACCGAGCTGTCGCCGGATCTGGTTCATCTGTTTCTGCAGGAATCGGGCATGGAGGAGCTGGTCAACCCCTCCACCACGCCGAACATTTCATTGCGCACCCGCAAGGGCAACATTCGCCCGCGCGGCGCCAACCAGCAGCGCTACGTGCAGTCGATCCTCGATAACGACATCAACTTCGGCATCGGCCCGGCGGGCACCGGCAAGACCTATCTGGCCGTCGCCTGCGCCGTCGATGCGCTGGAGCGCGAGCAGATCCGCCGCATCCTGCTGGTGCGCCCGGCGGTGGAAGCCGGCGAGAAACTCGGCTTCCTGCCCGGCGACCTCGCGCAGAAGATCGACCCCTACCTGCGCCCGCTGTACGACGCGCTCTACGAAATGCTCGGCTTCGAGCACGTGGCGCGGCTGATCGAGAAGCAGGTGATCGAGATCGCGCCGCTGGCCTATATGCGCGGTCGCACACTGAACAACAGCTTCATCATCCTCGACGAAAGCCAGAACACCACGCTGGAACAGATGAAGATGTTCCTCACCCGGATCGGCTTCGGCTCCACCGCGGTGATCACCGGCGACATCACCCAGGTCGACCTGCCGCGCGGCACCAAATCCGGCCTGGCGCATGTAATCGACGTGCTCAAGGACGTCAACGGCATCAGCTTCACCCACTTCCAAGCCAAGGACGTGGTGCGCCACCCACTGGTGCAACGCATCGTCGAAGCCTACGAGGCCTTCGAAGACAAACAGCCGCCAGTGAGCAGGCCAGCCCGTGATTGAACTCGACCTGCAGTGCGCCAGCAGCGGTGCAACGCCCGCCGAGGCGGACCTGCGCCGCTGGTGCGAACTGGCCCTGCGCCAGCGCAGTGCGGACTCCGAACTGACCATTCGCCTGGTCGATGAGCCCGAAGGCCGCGAACTGAACCGCACCTGGCGGCAGAAGGATTACGCCACCAACGTGCTGTCGTTTCCCGCCGATGTGCCGGAAGGTCCGGGCGGCGTGCCGCTGCTGGACATTCCCCTGCTCGGCGACCTGGTCATCTGCGTGCCGGTGGTCGAGCGCGAGGCCGCCGAACAGGGCAAGGCACTGGCTGCGCACTGGGCGCATCTGGTCATCCACGGCTGCCTGCACCTGCTCGGCTACGACCACATCGACGACGATGAAGCCGAAGAAATGGAAAGCCTCGAACGTCAACTGCTGGCCGAACTGGGTCACCCCGACCCCTACGAATAGCCCGCACGGGCATCTACAAGAGACCATCGAGTCAAAGACATGAGCGAAGATCGATCGAGCAACGGGCAGAAGTCGTGGTTTGGAAAAATCACCCAGGCTTTTGCCCAAGAGCCGAACAGCCGCGAAGAACTGCTGGAGACCCTGCGCGGCGCCCACCAGAACAAACTGCTCGACAGCGAAGCCCTGGCCATCGTCGAGGGTGCCATCCAGGTCGGCGACCTGCAGGTGCGCGACATCATGGTGCCGCGCTCGCAGGTGATGAGTATCAGGGCCGACCAGTCGCCGAAGGAGTTCCTGCCGGCGATCATTTCCGCCGCGCACTCGCGCTACCCCGTGGTTGGCGACAGCCTCGACGAAGTCATCGGCGTGCTGCTGGCCAAGGACCTGCTGCCGCTGATCCTGCAGGACGAGCAGCCCAATTTCGACATCAAGGACCTGCTGCGCCCGGCGACCTTCGTCCCCGAATCCAAGCGCCTCAACGTGCTGTTGCGCGAGTTCCGCGCCAACCACAGCCACATGGCCATCGTCATCGACGAGTACGGCGGCGTCGCCGGCCTGGTGACCATCGAGGACGTGCTGGAGCAGATCGTCGGCGATATCGAGGACGAGCACGACATCGAGGAAGACAGCTACATTCGTCCGTTGCCCAGCGGTGATTTCCTGGTCAAGGCGCTGACGCCCATCGACAGTTTCAACGAGTTCTTCCAGAGCGAATTCCCCGATGAAGAGTTCGATACGGTCGCCGGCCTGGTCATGAACAGCTTTGGCCACCTGCCCAAACGCAACGAGGTGGTGGAGATAGACCGCTTCCGCTTCCGTGTTCTCAACGCCGACAGCCGCCGCGTGCATATGCTGCGACTCACCCGCATGGCGGAAAACCGCTAGCACAGCGGGAGGCTGGAGCGGGATCGGCCCTTCGTCCAGCCTTCCAGCCTCAAGCGCTTCTATCGGCTTCTATCGTCTTTCAAAGGATTTGCCGATGCACTGGATCACCCGCTCCGGCTGGCCGGGCAACCTACTGGCGCTGGCCGCCGGCGCCCTGGCCACCCTCTCGCTGGCGCCCTTCGATATCTGGCCGCTGGCGCTGCTCTCGGTCGGCCTGCTTTATCTCGGCCTGCGCGAACCGGCTGCGAAGCAGGCCGCGGGCCGTGGCTGGTGCTATGGCTTCGGCCTGTTCGCCTCGGGTGTCAGCTGGGTGTATGTCAGCATCCACGACTTCGGCTCCGCGCCACCATTGCTGGCCGGCGCCCTGACGCTGGGCTTCGTCGCCGGGCTTGCGCTGTTCTTCGCCCTGCTGGGCTGGGTCTGGGTACGTTGGCTGCGCCAGACGAACGCCCCCCTGCCCGACGCGCTGGCCTTCGCCGCCCTCTGGCTTGCCCTGGACGCCCTGCGCGGCTGGGTACTGACCGGCTTCCCCTGGCTGTACGTCGGCTACAGCCAGCTCGAAGGCCCGCTGGCCGGCCTCGCGCCGCTGGGCGGCGTCTGGCTGCTGAGCTTCGTGATCGCACTGAGCGCAGCCCTGCTCATCCAGCTGCCACGCCTGCTGACGCAAAAAGCCTCGCTGGCGGTCGCGCTGGTGGTTCTGGTTACGCTCTGGGGCGGCGCGCTGGGTCTCGGCCAGCATGCCTGGACCAACGCCAGGGGCGCGTCCATCAGCGTCGCGGCCATGCAGGGCAACGTCGCCCAGAGCCTCAAATGGGACCCGCAAAAGCTCGAAATGCAGCTGCTGCTCTACCGCGACATGACCTTCCGCAGCCGCCCTGCCGACCTCATCGTCTGGCCGGAAACGGCGGTACCGATCCTCAAGGATCACGCCGAAGGCTATCTGGGCATGATGAGCCGCTTCGCCGAA
Source organism: Stutzerimonas stutzeri (assembly GCF_013522825.1). Taxonomy (GTDB): domain Bacteria; phylum Pseudomonadota; class Gammaproteobacteria; order Pseudomonadales; family Pseudomonadaceae; genus Stutzerimonas; species Stutzerimonas stutzeri_AK. Next base: position 42,944 of record NZ_JAAMQZ010000034.1, on the reverse strand, counting down.
GATCGACAGTCGGCACTGATTACCGGCGTGCCGGTACGCCAGCCGAACGCCGACGGTGAGCTGCGCTACTACAACGGCCTGACCAGCACCGGCGACGCTCAGGGCACCTACCTCAAGCAGAAGCTGGTGCCCTTCGGCGAATATGTACCGCTGCAGGACGTGCTGCGCGGGCTGATCGCCTTCTTCGACCTGCCCATGTCCGACTTCGCCCGTGGCGAGCCGGGGCAGGCGCTGTTGCAGGCCAAGGGTTACCAAATCGCCCCCTTCATCTGCTACGAAGTGGTCTACCCCGAGTTCGCCGCCAGCCTCGCCGCGCAGAGCGACATCCTCCTCACCGTCAGCAACGACGCCTGGTTCGGGCGCTCCATCGGCCCGCTGCAACACCTGCAGATGGCGCAGATGCGCGCGCTGGAAGCCGGTCGCTGGATGATTCGCGCCACCAACAACGGCGTCACCGTCCTGATCGACCCATACGGTCGCATCACCGAGCGGATTCCCGCGTTCGAGCAAGCCGTGCTCTACGGTGAAGTCACGCCCATGCAGGGCCTGACGCCCTACCTGCAATGGCGCTCCTGGCCGCTGATCGTGCTGTGCGCGGCGCTGCTGGGCTGGGCGGTGTTCAGGCGGAGAAACGGATAACGACTCACCCTGCCCTCGGCTCGCCAAAGCGTGACCCGATCGCGTGGTGGATTGATTAAACGACGGAAGCGCCTGCGGCGATTCCATCCTACAAAACCGGACAGACCGTAGCCTGGATTAGCCGAAGGCGTAATCCGGGTATCCGAAGGCGTAATCCGACGATCCAAACACTCAAGCCGACCTGCTTTTCGTTCAGCCCTCCCAACCTCCAGCGCTCTTATCGGCCCCTTCGTATAACAGCGGATAAACCAGCAGCCCCGCCGCCTCGTTGAGCAGCATGCCGCTCTGCCAGACGGCCTTGGTCTCCGGCAGCCAGCCGCCGAAAGGCCGGCCATGCGGGACGCCGAGAAAGCCCACCGGCGCGGCGATCACCTCAAGGCCATGCTGCTCGAAGCACCAGCGCGAGCGCGGCATGTGCGCGGCAGAGGTCACCAGCACGATGCGCTGGATGCCGGCGGCCTTGAGCATTTCGGCGCTGTACAGGGCATTTTCCCAGGTAGTGCGGCTGTGCTCTTCCAGCCAGCGCACAGGCGTATCGAAATCCCGCTGCAGGGCTTCAGCCGCCAACAGGGCCTCGCTCGGCGGCTTGCCATAATGCAGCCCACCGCTGGCCAGGATCGGCAGGCCCGAGTCCTTGGCCAGCCGTGAGGCATAGCGCAGCCGTTCGAGGGCGATATGGCTGGGCTGGTCCGAACCCCAGCCCGGATCGGCCTGTTCGCGACCGGCGCCGAGCACCACGATCGCCTGCGCCTCCCTGTTCAGACTGCTCCACTGCGCGCGCTCCAGCGCCGGCTCGCTTTCCAGCGCCCGCGCGGCCCACTCCACCGTGACCGGCAGGCTCATCAGCCACAGACCGCCAAACCCCAGCACGAAGCAGAGCGCTGCCAGCCGTGGCGCCCGTCGCCGCAGCCACCAGGCCGCGAGCAGCAGCAACAACAGGCCGCCAGGGGGCAATATCAACTGTTTGAAGAAATAGCGAATCGGCATGCCCGGCTCCTACGTGGCGGTAGCCGCAACTCTACTCTTCAAGGCATTCAACATGCAGCCGCTGACTGCAATCAAATAGCCATCAATGCTTGGGATAGGTATGTAAACGCTGCCGCGCACGCAGCAGTTGCGAGCCGCAGGACGTACAGGCAGCCGGGCCGGCGGCTTCCGGCCAGTTCACCGTCGCGCCACAGATCGCACACGTCAGCACCTGTCGAAGGGCAAGAGGGGCCTGCTTGCACGCCTTGCCTGGATGCTGGCGCAAGGCGCGCAGCGTAGGTCGCGCAGCCTGACGCAGCATCTGCGCCTGCTCCTCGGCAGCCGCATGCCAGCCCGACAACCATTGCGCATCCTGCTGCAGATACGCCCGTATCAATTCAAACTCCGCCGGCGTCAGCCCGCCGACTTCCAGTTCGCCACCAACATCCCCGCCTGCGCTCGCCGCTCGCTCAGCCTCCTCCAGGGCCAGCGTCAGCCGTTGCAGCACACGTCCATACAGGTTGCCCTCATCCACCTGGCGCTCTTCAGTCATGATTCACCTCTTTGCTCGTCCCGCCCCCGTTACAAGCGTAGCTCAGGCTCAGGCATCCAGGCCGTCTGCGACAAACGGGGCGCACGGCAAATCGGGTTTCCCTCGATCAAGGGGGGTCATGTATGCTACTGGGCTTTCAGGCTTCCGCATCCAGCCCGCAGTGCCGCCGCCGTAGTCAGACGGCGAGCCGGCATGACGCAACCCGCGCTGCTTCGCGGACAGCCAGCCACTTCTTCCTATGCCAGTAGCCATGCACGAACAGTATCAGCCCCGCGAAATCGAAGCCGCCGCGCAGTCCCACTGGGACACGCAGAAATCCTTTGAAGTAAGCGAACAGCCCGGCAAGGACACGTTCTATTGCCTGTCGATGTTCCCCTACCCCAGCGGCAAGCTGCACATGGGGCACGTGCGCAACTACACCATCGGCGACGTGATCGCCCGCTACCAGCGCATGCAGGGCAAGAACGTGCTGCAGCCCATGGGCTGGGACGCCTTTGGCATGCCGGCGGAAAACGCCGCTATCCAGAACCAGGTCGCGCCCGCCAAGTGGACCTACTCGAACATGGCGTACATGAAGGCGCAGTTCCAGCGCCTGGGCCTGGCCATCGACTGGTCTCGCGAGATCACCACCTGCAAGCCGGATTACTACCGCTGGGAGCAGTGGCTGTTCACCCGCCTGTACAAGAAGGGCGTGATCTACCGCAAGAACGGCACCGTGAACTGGGACCCTGTCGACCAGACCGTACTGGCCAACGAGCAGGTCATCGACGGTCGCGGCTGGCGCTCCGACGCGCTGGTGGAAAAGCGCGAAATTCCCATGTACTACTTCAAGATCACCGCCTACGCCGATGAGCTGCTGGAGAGCCTGGACGAACTGGACGGCTGGCCGGAACAGGTCAAGACCATGCAGCGCAACTGGATCGGCAAGTCCCGCGGCATGGAGATCGGCTTCCCCTACGACGTCGCCAGCATCGGCAACGAAGGTGTGATGAAGGTCTTCACCACCCGCCCCGACACCCTGATGGGTGCCACCTACGTCGCCGTGGCCGCCGAACACCCGCTGGCCACGCGCGCAGCCCAGGGCAACCCCGAGCTGCAAGCCTTCATCGACGAATGCAAGCGTGGCGGCGTGGCCGAAGCGGACATCGCTACCCAGGAAAAGAAGGGCCTGGCCACCGCCCTGCGCGTACAGCACCCGCTGACCGGCGAACTGCTGCCGGTGTGGGTCGCCAACTACGTGCTGATGGGCTACGGCGAAGGCGCTGTCATGGCCGTGCCGGCGCATGACGAACGCGACTTCGAGTTCGCCAGCAAGTACGGCCTGCCGATCAAGCCGGTGGTGCGCACCAGCGCGGGCGACGAAACGCCTGCCCCTTGGCAGGACGCCTACGGCGAACATGGCGAGCTGATCAATTCCGGCACGTTCGACGGTCTGGACTTCGACGGCGCCTTCGACGCAATGGAAGTCGCCCTGCAGAACAAAGGCCTCGGCCAGGCCCGCACCCAGTTCCGCCTGCGCGACTGGGGCATCAGCCGTCAGCGCTACTGGGGCTGCCCGATCCCGATCATCCATTGCCCAAGCTGTGGCGACGTGCCGGTGCCGGAAGACCAGTTACCGGTGGTGCTGCCCGAAGACGTGGTGCCGGACGGCGCTGGCAGCCCGCTGGCCAAGATGCCGGAATTCTATGAGTGCAGCTGCCCGCAGTGTGGCGCCGCGGCCAAGCGCGAAACCGACACCATGGACACCTTTGTGGAGTCGTCCTGGTACTACGCCCGCTACGCCTCGCCCCACTACGACAAGGGTTTGGTCGACCCGGTTGCAGCCAACCACTGGCTGCCGGTGGACCAGTACATCGGCGGTATCGAGCATGCCATCCTGCACCTGCTGTACGCGCGGTTTTTCCACAAACTGATGCGTGACGAAGGTCTGGTGACGTCCAACGAGCCGTTCAAGAACCTGCTGACCCAGGGCATGGTGGTGGCCGATACCTACTACCGCCTGCAGCCCAATGGCAGCCGTCAGTGGTTCAATCCAGCCGAAGTGGACATTGAGCGTGACGCGAAAGCCAAGATCATTGGCGCCTCCCTCAAGGCCGACGGCCTGCCGGTGATCATCGGCGGCACCGAGAAGATGTCCAAGTCGAAGAACAACGGCGTCGACCCGCAGGCGATGATCGATGCCTACGGCGCCGATACCTGCCGCCTGTTCATGATGTTCGCCTCGCCGCCGGACATGAGCCTGGAGTGGTCCGACTCCGGCGTCGAAGGCGCGAGCCGCTTCCTGCGTCGCGTCTGGCGTCTGGCCCATGCCCACGTCAGTGCCGGCCTGCCGGGCACGCTGGACCTCGCCACGCTGTCGGACGAGCAGAAGGCCGTGCGCCGCGCGATTCATCTGGCGATCAAGCAGGCCAGCATCGATATCGGCCAGCATCACAAGTTCAACACCGCCATCGCTCAGGTGATGACCCTGATGAACGTGCTGGAGAAGGCCGCGACAGACAGCGGGCAGGACCGCGCGCTGTTGCAGGAAGGCCTGGAAGCGGTTGCACTGCTGCTGGCACCGATCACACCGCATATCAGTCATGAGCTCTGGCAGCAGCTGGGCAAGCAGGGTGCGATCATCGATGCGGCCTGGCCCGCCGTGGATGAGAGCGCATTGGTACAGGACAGCCTGACGCTGGTGGTGCAGGTCAACGGCAAGTTGCGTGGCCAGATCGAAGTGTCGGCCAGCGCCAGCCGCGAAGAAGTCGAGGCCAGTGCGCGCGCCAACGAGAACGTGGTGCGCTTCACCGAAGGCCTGACCATTCGCAAGGTCATCGTGGTGCCGGGCAAGCTGGTCAATATCGTCGCAAACTGATTTTGCCGTGGCGCACAGCGCCGGGGCTGGCAAGGGGATAACAGGATGGTCAAACGCAATCTAATGATGGTCGCTCTGGCGTTGCTGCTCAGCGCCTGTGGCTTCCAGCTTCGCGGAACCGGCGCAAGCGGCTTCGCCCTTGAGGAAATCAACCTGCAGGCACGCAACAGCCATGGCGACACCGTCCGGCAACTGGAAGAACTGCTTGGCAACAGCGGCGTGCGAGTCCATCCCGGCGCGCGCTACACCCTGGATCTGGTCCGTGAGCAGAACCGTCAGCGCACGGCCAGCTACACCAGTTCGTCGCGCAGTGCCGAATACGAGCTGACCAGCGTACTTGACTATCAATTCCGCGGCCCGCAGAACACCGTGCTGCTGGAAGACAGCATCGAGGTGCAGAAAGTCTACGTACACGACAGCAGCAACCTGATCGGCTCCGATCAGGAAGCCAACCAGTTGCGCGTGGAAATGCGCCGCGAACTGCTCCAGCAGTTGAGCATGCGCATCAGCGACATTACCCCGGCGCAGCTCGACCAGTTGCAGCAGACCGCCGAAGCCCGCCAGCGCGCAGAGGCCGAAGCCATTGAGGCACAGCGGCGTGAGCAGGGTGCGCAACCACAGCAATCGCCCATCGACCTGCCGAACCAGTGACCATCGGGAGCCCTTGCGGCTCCCGAATTTCTATCGATCATGAAACTCTCCCCCGCCCAGCTCGGCAAACACCTGCAAGGCCCGCTCGCGCCTGTCTACGTGGTCAGCGGCGATGAGCACCTGCTGTGCCAGGAAGCCTGCGACGCCATTCGCACCGCCTGCCGCCAACAGGACTTCAGCGAACGCCAGGTGCTCAATGTCGAAACCGGCTTCGACTGGGGCCAGCTCGTCGAAGCTGGCGCCAGCCTCTCGCTGTTCGCCGAAAAACGTCTTCTGGAACTGCGCATACTCAACGGCAAGCCTGGCGACAAGGGCGCGGCGGCGCTGATCGATTACCTGACACGGCCCGCCGAAGACACCGTGCTGCTGATCAGCCTGCCGAAACTCGACGGTAACACCCAGAAAACCAAGTGGGCCAAGGCGCTGATCGATGGCAAGCAGGTGCAATTCCTGCAAATCTGGCCAGTGGATGCCACACAACTGCCCCAGTGGATTCGCCAGCGCCTGTCGCAGGCCGGGCTGGCCGCCGATCAGGAAGCCGTGGAGCTGATCACCGCACGGGTCGAAGGCAACCTGCTGGCCGCCGTACAGGAAATCGAGAAACTCAAACTTCTCGCCGAAGCTGGCCAGATCACCGCAGCAACCGTCCAGGCCGCTGTCGCCGACAGCGCCCGCTACGATGTCTTCGGTCTGATCGATGCGGCACTGCAAGGCCAGCCCGAGCATGTCCTGCGGATGCTCGACGGCCTGCGTGGTGAGGGAGTCGAACCGCTGTTCATCATGACCATGCTGGCCCGCGAAGTGCGTCAGCTGGCCAATATCGCCCTGCTCTACAGCCAGGGCGTTCCTCTCGACCGGGCTTTCAGTCAGGCCCGCCCGCCGGTCTGGGACAAACGCCGCCCTTTGGTCAGCAAGGCCCTGCAACGCCACGATGCCAGTGGCTGGCAGCGGCTGCTGCTGAGCGCCCAACTCATCGATGAACAGATCAAGGGCCAGGCCGAAGGCGATCCCTGGGTCGGCCTGAGCGACCTTTGCCTGCAACTGAGCGGACGACGGATCGGGCTTTAGCGCACCTGGCCGAACAAGTTCTGCTCTACGCGCCCTGCACGCTTCCAAAGCCATGCCCCGTAGGGTCGAATTTATTCGACCACTTCCCCGCTGGACATTTTTTGCACAACGCCTATGATGCGCCCAACTCCAACCCCAGAGGACGAGCCCATGGCAAAGAGCCAAAAGCGACCGAACAAGGCCAAATCACTGGTAGCGCAACCGCTGTTCCGCAGCCGCCAGGAACAACCGAAAAAAGGCAAAGGCAGCTACCGCCGCGAAGCCTCCCAGTCCGAAAACTGGGGGGCTTCACTCCTTCTGGCGGCTTGAAAAGCCAAGCCATTCAAAGCGTGCTAATGTCACCCACCGATGTCCTGTCGAGAAGTGGTGCATGCTTTACACCTTCGCCCCCGTTGTACTGCCAAGAATCCTGATAGCCGCTTCAGCCCTGAGTATCATGGCTGCCTGCGCCGCCGAGCCTCTTGCCCAGTCCACACCGAACACTGATACACAGCACGCCGTACTGTCCCAGGCTGCAGATGCCGCCCCAGCTACTGAAGCCGACTTGCCGCAACCAAGCTTCGCCCAGTGGCGCGACGCCTTTCGCGTAGAAGCCCTGCAGGCCGGCGTGCCGGCAGCGCTGTTCGACCGCGCCTTTGCCGGCGTCACTCCCGATCCAAGCATCATCACCGCTGATCGCAGCCAGCCGGAATTCACCCGACCGGTCTGGCAATACCTCGAAGGCGCCCTCGCCGCACAGCGCGTGGATGGCGGCAAACGCCTGCTGAGCCAGCACGAGGCGACCCTCGCGGCCATCGAGGCGCGTTATGGTGTAGGGCGCAATACGCTGGTGGCAATCTGGGGGCTGGAAAGCAACTTCGGCAAGATCATGGGCGACAAGTCGGTGATTCGCTCACTGGCCACCCTGGCCCATGAAGGACGCCGTCCCGGCTTTGCCAAGACCCAGCTGCTGGCCGCCCTGGACATTCTCCAGCACGGTGACGTTTCTCCCGACAACCTGCGTGGTTCCTGGGCTGGGGCCATGGGGCAGACCCAGTTCATTCCCACCACCTACAACACCTATGCCGTGGACTTCGACGGCGATGGCCGGCGCGACATCTGGAACAGTTCCGCCGATGCGCTGGCCTCGGCGGCTCACTATCTGCAGTCCTCAGGCTGGAAAAAGGGGCAGCGCTGGGGTTTCGAAGTCGCACTGCCGAAGGGGTTCGACTATGCGCTGGCCGACAGCAGCATCCGCAAGCCTCTGAGCGAATGGCGCGGCATGGGCGTCCAGGGCCTGCCGGGCGGCGAGCAGGAGGCGAGCGCCAGCCTGCTACTGCCCGCCGGCCATCGCGGCCCGGCGTTTCTGGTGCTGGATAACTTCCGCACCATCCTGCGTTACAACAACTCGTCCTCCTATGCACTGGCCATCGGCCTGCTCTCCGAGCGTTTCGATGGTGCCGGCCAGGTTCGCGCCAGCTGGCCGCTGGGCGAGCAGCCGCTGAGCCGCTCCGAACGGCTGGAATTGCAGGAACGCCTGGCTGCCAGAGGCTTCGATCCGGGCACTGCGGACGGCATCATCGGGGCCAACACGCGCAGCGCCATTCGCGGCTTTCAGCAACAGTTGGGGTGGCCCGCCGATGGGCATCCAACCCAGGAACTGCTGGGTCGTTTGCGCAGCGCTCGTTAAGCCTGCGGCGTGCTTGCGCAAAGCCGAATGTTCGGCTGCACTCTCAAGGATTTCATCGGCAAGCGCTTCGCCGGTTAGCCGGTTAGCCGGTTAGCCGAGACAAAGACACACCCTATGGGATTCTCATGGAGATGCTGCCCATGTTCAACGGTCGTCTCAAGCAGCAGTTGGCCGAAATGCAGGACGAACTCTCCAGCACCCGGCAGATCAAGGACTCGCTCTACAGCGAAATGCTGGTGATCGAATTCGACCCCAAGGGCAGGGTTCGCTTCGCCAACGACAATCTTCTGGAGGCCTTGCAGTACCGCAGGGATGAATTGATCGGTCGCGCACTGGACGAACTGATCCCCGACTCCTTCCGCAGCCATCCCAATCATCCTGCGCTGCTGAGCGCCCTGCGCACTCCGGAGCACTGGAGCGGAGCCTTCCGCCTGCTGCGCGGCGATGGCAAAGAGGCCTGGTTGCGGGCCATCTGGCAACCGGTAAACAACGGGCGCGGCGAGCTGCAGTATTTCACGCTCTGCGCCAACGACCTGACCGCCACCATCACCACCGCCAAGGAGCACGAAAGCCTGATCAAGGCGCTGCTGCGCTCCACGGCAGTGATCGAGTTCGACCTGACCGGTCAGGTCATCACTGCCAACGAAAACTTCCTGCGCGTCATGGACTATCGCCTGGACCAGGTCCAGGGCAAGCATCACCGGCTGTTCTGTTCACCCGAGGAGGCCGACTCGCCGGAGTATCGCGAATTCTGGGCGCAGCTCAATCGAGGTGAGTTCGTCGCTGGGCGCTTCAAGCGTCTCGACAGCATGGGCCGCACCGTATGGCTCGAAGCCTCCTACAACCCGGTCCTCAATGCCCATGACAAGCTTTACAAGGTGGTCAAGTTCGCAACCCTGATCACCGACCAGGTCAATCAGGAACAAGCCGTATCGGAAGCTGCCGGCATCGCCTACGACATTTCCCGCAAGACCGACCAGAGCGCCGACAAGGGTGCTGCCGTGGTGCAGCAGACGCTGGATGTGATGCAGCAGATCGTCGAAAAGGTCCAGGAAGCCGCCGCCGGTATCGAGGCCCTGGACAAGCAGTCTCAGCTGATCAGCACCATCATGCAGACCATTCGCGGCATCGCCGACCAGACCAACCTGCTGGCCCTCAACGCGGCCATCGAGGCGGCCCGCGCCGGTGACCAGGGCCGTGGCTTCGCGGTGGTCGCCGACGAGGTGCGCCAGCTGGCTGGCCGCACCAGCCAGGCCACCGAGGAAATCGTCGACGTGGTGCAGAAGAACCAGAGCCTGGCGCAGGCCGCGGTGCAGAGCATGGCCAGCGGTCGCGAGCAGGCCGAGCAGGGGCTGCAACTGGCCGACGAAGCCGGCGCGGTGATCGTCGAGATCCAGCAGGGCGCCAAGCGAGTCGTGGACGCAGTGGGTCACTTCAGCAGCCATCTGAAGAGCTGATCAAGCGGCTGCTTCGATTGATGAACGTTCCCCTGCTCTGCGCGGGCACCCTCAATCAACGGTCAGTGCCTGTGATAAACTGCGCGGCGGCCACGAGCCGCCTCGTCCACGGAGCCTCTAGCGGAGCCCAGAAAGCCGATGTCCGATATCTCCCAGCCCAAAACCGTTGCCAGCGGCGAAAAATTCCGCACCACTCAGGGCATCACCGCGATCAAGGACGGGCAGAAGCGCCGCGCCTCGAGCGATCCCCAGGTGTTCGAACCCAAGCCCAAGTGGCTGCGGGTCAAGGCTCCCAGCGGTAGCCGCTTCGAAGCGGTCAAGCGCAATGTCGGCGAACATCGGCTGAGCACCGTGTGCCAGGAATCCCACTGTCCGAACATGGGCGAATGCTGGTCCAACGGTACCGCCACCATCATGCTGATGGGCTCGGTGTGCACCCGCGCGTGCCGCTTCTGCGCGGTGGATACCGGCAACCCCAACGGCTGGCTGGATCAGGAGGAGCCACAGAACACCGCCAAGTCGGTAGAGCTGATGGCGCTGCGCTATATCGTGTTGACCTCGGTGGACCGCGACGATCTGGACGACGGCGGTGCCGCACACTACGCCGCCTGTGTACGCGCCATCAAGGAGCGCACCCCGCAGGTGGTAGTCGAGGCCCTGACCCCGGACTTCGACGGCGACCTGCAAGCCATCGAACGTGTAGCGGACTCAGGCCTGGAAGTCTTCGCGCAAAACGTCGAGACGGTCAAACGCCTGACCCATGAAGTACGCGACCCCCGCGCCGGCTACGAGAAGACCCTGCGCGTGCTGGAGCACGCCAAGCGCCATCGTCCGGATTTGCTGACCAAGACCAGCCTGATGCTGGGCCTGGGCGAAAGCGACGAGGAAGTGCTGCAGACCATGGATGACCTGCGCGCCATCGGCGTGGATATTCTCACCCTCGGCCAGTACCTGCAGCCGACCCGCAACCACCTGCCGGTCAAACGCTGGGTCAGCCCGGAAGAATTCAACCGCTTGCGCGATATCGGCCTGGAAAAGGGCTTTATGGAAGTCGCCGCGGGCCCGCTGGTGCGCTCCAGCTACCGGGCCGACCGGGTGTTCGAGAAGAACAACCTGGGCCTGGCCGCCCCGGTGCCCGTGCCGGGCCAGGCGTTCGACAGCAGCCTGATTCCGGCACTCAACCTGAACTGAAAACCCGGATTACGCCTTCGGCTAATCCAGGCTACGGGCCGATCGGGCCGAATAACGCCTGCTGGAGGCAGGCGTTTCATATCCGCCATGCTTCTTAGCAATCTATTGCGCCCGTCAGCGTCTGCTGCTGCGTGTAACCGAGGTGCTTGACCAGCTGTTCACGCAGGCGGGCACTGACCTCGGAAAACGCTACCGGTCCAGCGACCAGATCGGCCAGCTGGGTCATGCTCATGCCGGCGTAGCCGCAGGGATTGATCCGTCCGAAGGGTTCCAGATCCATGTCCACGTTCAGCGCCAGGCCATGAAATGAGCGACCGTTGCGGATTCGCAGGCCGAGGGATGCGATCTTCGCGCCGTTGACGTAGACACCAGGCGCATCGGGCCTGGCTACGGCCTGCACATCGTAGCTGGCAAGCAGATCGATCAGGCTTTGCTCGATGCGGCTGACCAGTTCACGCACGCCGATCCCCAGACGCCTGACATCCAGCAACAGGTAACACACCAACTGCCCTGGGCCATGATAGGTCACCTGACCGCCACGGTCGGCCTGCACCACCGGAATGTCGCCGGGCAGTAACAGATGCTCGGCCTTGCCGGCCTGCCCCTGAGTGAACACCGGCAGATGCTGCAACAGCCAGATCTCGTCGTCGCTGGCTGGGCCGCGCGTATTGGTGAAGCGCTGCATGGCCTGCCATGCAGGCTCATATTCGGTCAGACCAAGCTCTCGTACGCCGAGCACGGAGCCGCTCATCGACGGGCTCCGAAGGCGCTTCGCACAGGCAGCCTGGCGTGCAGGAAGGCGGCGCTCATCAGAGCACCATTTGCACGCGCCCGGTTGCACGCAGGTCGACGTGAATCGCCTGCAGCTGTTCGACTCCAGTCGCGGTGATCAGCACCTGGACGGAGAGGAAGCGCCCGTTACGGCTGTCGCGTATCACCAGTGTGGTTTCATCGAAATCCGGTGCGTGCCGACGTATCACCTCGACCACTGCCTCGCGGAAACCCTCTCCGGCCTCGCCGATTACCTTGATCGGGTAACGCTCGCAGGGGAATTCGATTTTTGGCGCCTGTGTATCGCTTGTACTTTCGTTCATGGCTGTGACGGACTCGTGATCCGCAAGCGCATCCTGGCGGGGTGGCCAGGACGCACGCAAGGGTTGTCAGTTGAATAGGTTGAAGAAGAACAATCGAATGCTATCCCAAAACCGACGGAACAGCCCACCTTCTTCAACCGTTTGCAGAGCGATCAGGTCAGAGCTGTGCAGCACCTGATCGTTGAGGCTGACCTCGACCTTGCCAATCACATCACCCTGCTGGATGGGTGCGGTCAGCTCGGGGTTGAAGGCCATGCCAGCCTGCAGCTTGTCCAGCTGGCCGCGCGGCAGGGTCAGAGTCAGATCCTCGGCCAGTCCGGCGCTGACCTGATCCTGCTGGCCTTTCCAGACACGGGATTTGGCCAGCTCGACGCCCTGCTGGTAGAAAGTGCGTGTCTCGAAGAAGCGGAAACCGTAGGTCAGCAGCTTCTGTGTCTCAGCGGCGCGCGCCTGCTCGCTGCTGGTGCCGAACACCACGCTGATCAGACGCATGCCGTCGCGTACCGCCGAAGCCACCAGGCAGTAACCCGCCTCTTCGGTATGCCCGGTCTTCAGGCCATCGACCGTCTTGTCGCGCCACAGCAGCAGGTTGCGGTTAGGCTGCTTGATGTTGTTCCAGAGAAATTCCTTCTGCGCGTAGATATCGTAGTGCGCCGGGTCCTCGTAGATGATCGCACGAGCCAGCTTGGCCATGTCGGAGGCCGAAGAGTAGTGCTCCGGGTGCGGCAGGCCGGTGGAGTTGACGAAGTGAGTGTTGCTCATGCCCAGACGCTGCGCGGCGGCGTTCATCAGGTCGGCGAAGGCTTCCTCGCTGCCGGCGATGTACTCGGCCATGGCCACGCTGGCATCGTTGCCGGACTGGATGATGATGCCGTGCAGCAGGTCGTCCACCGAAACCTGGGTATTGACCTGGATGAACATCCGCGAGCCGCCGGTGCGCCAGGCCTTTTCGCTGACGGTGACCATGTCGCTCTCGGCAATCTTGCCCTTCTGGATTTCCAGGGTGGCGATGTAGGCGGTCATCAACTTGGTCAGGCTGGCGGGGGGCAGGCGCTCGTCGCCGCCGCTCTCCACCAGTACCTTGCCGCTGGCGGCATCCATCAGCACGTAGGATTTGGCCGCCAGTTGTGGCGCTGAAGGGATGACCGGCTGGGCCAGCGCAACCGGCGCCACCGTCAGCAGGACAAGAAGAAACAGGCGATGCACGAAGGTGGTGATAGTCATTGCTCTCTCGAAAATGGATATAGGCAAAACAGAATCGGTGTCATGGGTTCCGCTACGGCACATCATTCGCCTCGCACCCGCCGTGGCTGACCGAGGTTGGCGAGACGCACGCTCTGCTCGATCTGCTCGGCCTCGTCCACCGAGTCGATGGGGCCAAGGCGAACCCGATGCAACACCTGCTCGCGATGGACCACCGAGCTGACGAATACCGGCGCGCCGGTCATGCCGCTGAGCTTGTCGCGCAGCAACTGGGCGGCATCCGGGTTGGCGAATGCGCCGACCTGCAGAAACAGGCCGGATGCGACAGCGCCACCGTCGTTGCCGACTTCCACCGGCAGCGTAGCACCGGCATGCTGCGCCGGTGGCGGCGTGTACTGTTCGACCGGCTGGGCCAGCGTGCTGGCGGCAGGCTTGCTGGCAACCTTCTGCGGCTGGGCCAGGACCATTGGAGGCTGCTGGCCGCGGTCGGCCCACCACTGCACGGGGTCGATGCCCTCGACCTTGACCCGCGCCGTTCCCGACTCGGCGAAGTTCAGCTTTTTTGCCGCAGCGAAGGACAGGTCGATGATGCGATCCGAATAGAACGGACCGCGATCATTGACCCGCAGCACCACGGTCTTGCCGTTGTCGATATTGGTCACCCGGACATAACTGGGCAGCGGCAAGGTCTTGTGCGCGGCGCTCATGCCGTACAGATCGTACTTCTCGCCATTGGCGGTCGGCTGCCCGTGAAACTTGGTGCCGTACCAGGACGCCGTACCGGTCTCCCGGTAGTTGCGCCCATCACCTATCGGATAATAGGTCTTGCCCAGCACCGTATAGGGATTGGCCTTGAACGGGCCGAAATGGGGCGTCGGCACCGCATCGGGAATCGCCGATACATCCACGTCCCACCAGGGTGCGCCATCCTGATGTGGCCGCGAATAGCTTTCCGGGCCGCTGATAGCGCCGCCCTTCACCACTGCAGGAGGTGACGAAGGTGGTTTGGAGGAGCAGCCGACGACCAGCGAAATGGCCGTCACCAATCCCAGCAGCCGCATCTGCAGACTAGTCATTGCGCCCCCTTGGCTTCGGCGAGCTGTTCGGCGAGCTGATGCACCGCCATGGCATACATGACGCTGCGGTTGTAGCGCGTGATGACATAGAAGTTCGGCAGGCCGATCCAGTACTCGTCACCCTCGGCCCCCTCCAGGCGGAAGGCGGTCACCGCCGTGTCGTCGGCGATCGTGTCGTCGCTGTGCCAGCCCAGCTCGTGCAGTTCGGCAGCCTTCAGGACCGGCTCCAGACCCTCGGTGAGGCCTTCGGCATGCCGTTCGCCCTTTACCGTGGCGCGCGCCACGACCGGCTCGCCGGCTTTCCAGCCGTGCTGCTTGAAATAATTTGCGGCGCTGCCGATGGCATCCGTGGGGTTTTTCCAGATGTCGATGCGACCATCATCATCGAAGTCCACCGCATAGGCGCGGAAGCTGCTCGGCATGAACTGCGGCAGCCCCATGGCACCGGCATACGAGCCGGTAAGCGTCAACGGATCGACCTGTTCTTCACGCGTCAGCAACAGGAACTCCTTGAGTTGCTGGCGAAAGAACGGCTGGCGCGGAGGATAATCGAAGCCCAGCGTGGCCAGTGCATCGATGACCCGGTGGCTGCCGGTATTGCGGCCATAAAAGGTTTCCACACCGATGATCGATACGATCACTTCAGCGGGTACGCCAAAGTCGGCTTCGGCACGCGCCAGCGCGGCTTCGTTCTCGCGCCAGAAATCGACACCCTGGGCCACGCGCGAATCAGTCAGGAAGATGGGCCGGTATTCCTTCCAGGGCTTGACCCGCTCGGCCGGTCGCGAGATGGCGTCGAGAATCCCTTGCTTGCGCTCCGCCTGGGCCAGCAGATCGACCAGCTGCTCACTGACAAAACCGTAATCCTGGGTCATTTCGCGGACGAACTCGGCGACCTTCTCGCCTTCGTAGTCGGCTGCGTCAACCAGCTGAGTGCCGGCGAGCACACCAAAGAGGCCCACGCCGCAGAGCACACGCGTCAACCGGGTATTACGTAGTGATTTCAAGACATTCACTCTAAACCTGCGCGATCCACTTGCGATGGGTGTGGATCGACATCAAAACCCCGAACCCCGCCAGCAGGGTCACCAATGACGTTCCACCAAAACTGATAAAGGGCAGCGGCACACCCACTACCGGCAGCAGCCCGCTGACCATACCGATGTTGATGAAAACATAAATGAAAAATGTCATGGTCAGCGCACCGGCAAGCAGCTTGCCGAACAGCGTCTGCGCCTGGACCGTGATGATCAGGCTGCGCGCAATCAACAACAGATAGACCAGCAGCAGCAGGCAGACGCCAACCAGGCCGAACTCCTCGGCCAGGACGGCAATGATAAAGTCCGTATGGCTTTCGGGCAAAAAATCCAGATGAGACTGGGTGCCCAGCAGCCAGCCCTTTCCGAACACGCCGCCCGAGCCGATTGCAGCCTTGGACTGGATGATGTTCCAGCCGGTGCCCAGCGGATCGCTTTCCGGGTCGAGAAAGGTCAGTACACGCTGTTTCTGATAGTTGTGCAGGACGAAATACCACATCCCCACGGCAACCGGCACCAGCGCCGCCAGCGCACCGAAAACCCAGCGCCAGCGCAGGCCGGCGATAAACAGCACGAAGGCGCCGGACACCATCACCAGCAAT
This sequence comes from Stutzerimonas stutzeri, assembly GCF_013522825.1. Lineage (GTDB taxonomy): Bacteria > Pseudomonadota > Gammaproteobacteria > Pseudomonadales > Pseudomonadaceae > Stutzerimonas > Stutzerimonas stutzeri_AK. The sequence continues at coordinate 26,881 of NZ_JAAMQZ010000034.1, read as the reverse complement.
GCAGTGCCCAGATCCGGCTGTTTGAGGATCAGCGCGAAAGGCACCAGGATCAGACACAGGCTGATGGCCGTGTGCTTGACGCCGGGCGGCAACGCACGGGTAGACAGATACCAGGCAATCGTCATCGGCATGATGATTTTCATGAATTCCGACGGCTGGAAGCGAATCACCCCGGGGATATTGATCCAGCGGGTCGCGCCCATCGCCGTGTAGCCGAAGAACTCCACCCCGAACAGCAGCGCCACCACCGCCAGATAGCCCAGCGGCACCCAGCGCGCCATGAAGCGTGGCTCGAACTGAGCGATGACCAGCATGGCCGCCAGGCCTATACCAAACGAAGTGGCCTGTTTGATCAGCATCTCCCAGTGCTTGCTGCCGGCCGAATAGAGGATGAACAGGCTGCCTGTCGCCAGCAACAGCAACAACAACAGCAACACACCATCGATATGCATGCGCTGCAGCAGTGTCGCGCGGCGGCGCATCACATCGGTGGTCGAAAGCGTTCGGTCGAAAGTCCCGCTCATGGCTTGCCTGCCTCGGCGCTCAAGGGGAGCGCGTACTCGGCCTTCAGTTGCCCGTATTCATCGAGCAGCCAGGCATCCATCACCTGCTTGGCCACCGGTGCCGCGACGCCGGAGCCCGATTCGCCGTTCTCCACCATCACCGCCACGGCGATCTGCGGATCGTGTACGGGCGCGAAGGCGACGAACAGGGCGTGGTCACGATGACGTTCGTTGAGTTTGCCACTGTCATAGCGCTCGCCCTGCTTGATCGCCACCACTTGCGCTGTACCGCTCTTGCCGGCAATGCGATACAGCGACATATCGCCGACCTTTCTCGCTGTGCCGCGTGCGCCATGCATCACCTGCTCCATGCCATTGATGGCTGCATCCCAGTAGCGCGGATCGCGCAATTCGATATCCGGCAACGGCTGCGGGTCGATCGGCAACTCGCCCTCGATACGCCGCGCCAGATGAGGCCGAATCCACTTGCCCTGGGTAGCCATCAGCGCTGTCGCCTGGGCCAGCTGCAGCGGCGTGGTCTGCATGTAACCCTGACCGATGCCGAGAATCACCGTTTCACCCGGATACCAGGCCTGGCGATAGCGTGCGCGCTTCCAGTCGCGCGAGGGCATCAGGCCGGCGGTTTCCTCGAACATGTCCAGCGATACCCGCTGGCCGATGCCGAAGCGGGTCATGTAGTCATGCATCCGGTCGATGCCCATCTTGTGGGCCATATCGTAAAAGTAGGTGTCGTTGGAACGGGCGATGGCCAGCTCCAGATCGACCCAGCCATCGCCGCCACGGTTCCAGTTGCGATACTTGTGCTTCACGTTCGGCAGCTGGAAGAACCCCGGATCGAACACCTTGCTCTTCTCGGTGACCACACCGGTATCGAGACCGGCCACTGCCATCATCGGCTTGATGGTCGAGCCCGGCGGGTACAGGCCACGCAGAACACGGTTGAACAGCGGGCGGTCGATCGAGTCGCGCAGTTCGCCATAGGCCTTGAAGCTGATGCCGGTAACGAACAGATTGGGGTTGAAGCTCGGCTGGCTGACCATCGCCAGCACCTCGCCGGTGGCCGGCTGCAGGGCTACGACCGCGCCACGACGTCCGCCGAGCGCGGCCTCGGCCGCTTCCTGCAGTTCCAGGTCGAGGGTCAGCGTCAGGTCCTTGCCGGGAATCGGATCGGTGCGCTTGAGCACCCGCAACACGCGGCCACGGGCGTTGGTCTCGACCTCTTCGTAGCCGACCCGGCCATGCAGCGAGTCCTCGTAGAACTTCTCGACACCGGTCTTGCCGATATGGTGCGTGCCACTGTAATTGACCGAATCGAGCTGTTTGAGCTCGGTCTCGTTGATGCGACCGACATAGCCGACCGAGTGAGCGAAATGCTCTCCCTGCGGATAGTGACGGACCAGCTGCGCCGCGACCTCGACCCCAGGGAGCCGGAACTGATCGACCGCGACACGGGCAATCTGCTCCTCGGACAGTTCGTACATGATCGGCACCGGCTCGAAGGGGCGTCGCCCCTGCAGCACGCGTTTCTCGAACAGCTCGCGCTCCTCGGCGGACAACTGCAGCACCTCGACCACCGTATCCAGCGTCTTGCGCCAGTCACCGGCACGCTCGCGGGTCACGGTAAGGCTGAAGCTGGGACGGTTATCGGCGATGATCCGCCCATCTCTATCGAAGATCAGTCCACGATTGGGCGGAATGGGCTGCACATGAACGCGATTGTTCTCCGACAGCGTCGAGTGATGCTCGTACTGCACCACCTGCAGGTAGTACATCCGCATGATCAGCACAGCGGTCATCACCAGCACCAGCAGCCCGCCCACGATTACCCGTCGACGCACCAGCTGGGCATCCTTTTCGTGGTCTTTCAGGGGAATCGGCTGGGACATCCTGGGCTATTACTGACTTCACTTGTGATAAGGGTGCCCTGACAGCAATGTCCAGGCACGGTAGATCTGCTCGCCGATGAGAATACGCACCAGCGGATGCGGCAGGGTCAGCGGCGACAGCGACCAACGCTGCTCGCTACGCGCGCAGACTTCAGGCGCCAGCCCTTCCGGGCCGCCCACCATCAGGTTGACGTTGCGTGCATCGAGCCGCCAGCGCTCCAGCTCAGCCGCCAGCTGCTCGGTACTCCAGGGCCGCCCCGTCACTTCGAGGGTGACGATGCGTTCGCCCGGCTGAACCCTGGCCAGCATGGCCTCGCCTTCCTGGCGAATCAACCGTGCCACGTCGGCATTCTTGCCGCGTGTGTTGAGGGATATTTCATGCAGTTCCAGCGGCAGTTCGGACGGCAGACGCCGGGCATATTCGTGCCAGCCATCCTCGACCCAGCGCGGCATCTTCGAGCCTACCGCGATCAGCTTGATCCGCACGGCTGGACTATTCCTGTTCGCCCGCGTGCTGTGCGCGGCTCTGCTCGGCGCCCTGCCAGAGACGTTCGAGGTCATAGAACTGGCGCGTCGGCACCTGCATCACGTGCACCACCACGTCGCCCAGGTCGAGCAGCGCCCACTCGCCGCCGTCCAGCCCCTCGCTGCCGAGCGGGCGCACGCCCTGCTCCTTAACCTTCTCGAGTACGTTGTCCGCCAGCGACTTCACGTGACGGCTGGAGGTACCGCTGGCGATCACCATGAAATCGGTGACGCTGGTCTTGCCGCGCACATCGATGGTGGTGATGTCGCTGCCTTTCAGGTCTTCCAGGGCGCTCACGACCAGCTGGACCAAAGATTCATTCTGCATAACTTGAAACAACCTCAGTTCGACGCCCGGTAAAGTCCGTGCGCATTGATATAAGCCAGGACGGCGTCGGGCACCAGAAAACGCACCGAGCGGCCACTGGCCAGAAATTGACGGATTCGCGTGGCCGACACCCCGAGAGGCGCCTGCCAGACAAAGGCGATCTGCCCACCGCTGCCGGTCAGCGCCAGCGGATCGTTGACGCTGCGCGCCGCCTGCAGATCGCGCAGGGCTTCTGGCGCTTCGCTGTCGGCGTCCGGACGCTGCATGACGAGGATATGGCAGTATTCGAGCAACTCGTTCCAGCGGTGCCAGCCAGGCAAACCGCAAAAGGCGTCCCAGCCGACGATCAGAAACAGCTGGTCGTCTTCGGCCAGTTCGGCACGCAGGGACTCCAGCGTATCGATGGTGTAGGACGGTTTGTCGCGCTCCAGCTCGCGCGCATCGACCACCAGCAACGGCAGGCCGTCCACCGCCAGGCGCACCATGGCCAAGCGATCCTGCGCCGAGCAACTGGGCGTTTCGCGGTGCGGCGGACGGAAGTTGGGCAACAGTCGAACCTCGTCCAGCCCAAGGTATTCGGCCACCTCCAGCGCCCCGCGCAAATGGCCGATATGCACGGGGTCGAAGGTACCGCCGAGCAGGCCGATGCGCCGTGGTGTGCGAGTCGAATCCATCAAGTACGCACGTGACCGTCGCCGAAGACCAGGTACTTCTCGCTGGTCAGGCCTTCCAGACCAACCGGGCCGCGCGCATGCAGCTTGTCGGTGGAGATGCCGATCTCGGCGCCCAGGCCATACTCGAAGCCATCGGCGAAGCGCGTCGAGGCATTGATCATCACTGACGCCGAATCGACCTCGGTGATGAAGCGCCGCGCATCGCTGAAATTCTCGGTGACGATGGCATCGGTATGTTGCGAGCCGTAGCGGTTGATGTGCTCGATGGCTTCATCCAATGAGTCGACCACGCGGATCGACAGGATCGGCGCGTTGTACTCGGTGCTCCAGTCCTCTTCGCTGGCGACCAGCACGGCGTCGCCAAGCAGTTCGCGGGTGCGCGGGCAACCGCGCAATTCAACGCCTTTGTCGCGGTAGATGGCAGCCAGCGGCGGCAGCACGCGCGCGGCAACTGCGTCATGTACCAGCAGGGTTTCCATGGCGTTGCACGGCGCGTAGCGCTGGGTCTTGGCGTTGTCGGCGACGCGGATGGCCTTGTCCAGGTCCGCCGCCACATCGATGAAGACATGGCAGATGCCGTCCAGATGCTTGATCACCGGCACCTTGGCGTCACGACTGATGCGCTCGATCAGGCCCTTGCCGCCGCGCGGGACGATGACATCGACAAACTCGGGCATGCTGATCAGTGCACCGACAGCGGCACGGTCGGTGGTTTCCACCACCTGTACCGCGGCTGCTGGCAGCTGGGCCTCGGCCAGGCCCAGCTGGATGCAGCGGGCAATCGCCTGGTTCGAGTGAATCGCCTCGGAGCCGCCGCGCAGGATGGTGGCGTTGCCCGACTTGAGGCACAGGCTGGCCGCGTCGATGGTCACGTTGGGCCGAGACTCGTAGATGATCCCGACCACACCCAGCGGCACGCGCATCCGACCGACCTGGATGCCCGAGGGCAGGTAACGCATGTCGCGGATCTCGCCGATGGGGTCCGGCAGGGTCGCGACCTGGCGCAGGCCTTCGATCATGTCGTCGATACGCGCCGGAGTCAGCGCCAGGCGATCGAGCATGGCCTCGTCGAGGCCATTGGCGCGCCCGGCGTCGAGATCCTGCCGGTTGGCGCTGATCAGTTCGTCGCGTGCCGCATCCAGTGCAGCCGCCGCGGCATGCAACGCCCTGTTCTTCTGCGCGGTGGAGGCGCGCGCGAGCACGCGTGACGCCTCGCGCGCGGCGCGACCAAGGCGGGTCATGTAATCGAGTACGGACTCGGTCATTGTCTGGCTGGCCTGAATGAAGGGAAAGCGGCAGATTATAGCCCTCCCGCGCCGCCTGCGCACAGCGAAGCGCTCGAACGGTACCGCACGTTGCGGTCTCGTGCCTCGACAGGCGCTGGCGCTATCATCACGCGCCTGAAACCAGTCCACTTCCGAGCGGGTCGAAACCCTCCCGACCCAAGGAAAAGCCCCATGCCCGAATGGCTCGCCCCTCTCGCCCGCTGGCTGGCCGATTACCCACAGTGGCTGGGCCTGATCCTGTTTCTGGCGGCCTGCCTGGAATGCCTGGCGGTGGTCGGCCTGCTGTTACCCGGCACCGTGCTGCTGTTCGCCCTGGCCGCGCTCGCCGGCAGCGGCATCCTGACGCTCGGCGAAACGCTGTTGCTGGGCTTCGTCGGCGGACTGCTCGGCGATCTGCTGTCCTACGCGCTGGGGCGCCGCTATCACCAGAGCATCCGCAGCCTGCGCGGCCTGCGCAACCATCCCGAGTGGCTCGTCCGTGCCGAGTTGTATGTCGCTCGCTACGGCGTCGCCAGCCTGCTCGTGGGGCGTTTCATCGGTCCGCTGCGGCCCATGCTGCCGCTCACCGCAGGCATGCTCGACATGCCGTTCGGACGTTTCCTGCTGGTCAGCCTGGCGGCAGCGGCGGGCTGGTCGATGGCCTATCTGCTCCCAGGCTGGACCGCCGGCGCCGCCGTGCGCCTGCCACTGCCGGAGGGCTTCTGGGGCGAAGCGGGCATCATCCTCGCAGCCCTGTTGCTGCTGGTCGGCGGCGTGACGCATTACAGCCTGCGCCAGTTGCGCTGGGTCAGCCCGCTGGCGGCGCTTTTCGGCGCGCTGATCCTGCTGGGCCTGCTCTTCGGCTGGCCACACCTGGTGGAGTTCGATGAAGGCCTGATGACGGTGATCCAGGGCGAGCGCAGCCCGATCTTCGACCGTTTCATGGTGCTGGTGACGCGTACCGGCGACTACCACACCCAACTCTGGGCTGCCGTCCTGCTGTGCCTGCTGCTGATTCTCGGCAGACAGTGGCGCGCGGCGGCTTTCGCCATCCTCACCCTTCTGGGCACGGCGCTGGCCAACGGCGCACTGAAGGCGGCATTTGCACGAATACGCCCGGAAATACTGCTCGAACCCCTCGACACCTTCAGCTTTCCCAGCGGACACAGTTCGGCGGCCTTCGCCTTCTTTCTCACTCTCGGCGTTCTGGCCGGACGCGACCAGCCACCTCGACTGCGTCTGACCTGGGTGCTGCTGGCAGCCCTGCCCGCCACCGCCATCGCGCTGTCACGGGTCTATCTCGGCGTGCACTGGCCAACCGACGTGATTGCCGGCGCACTGCTGGCGGCAACGGTCTGCGCGGCCAGCCTGAGCATCGTGCAATGGCGCACGCCGCTGGACACGCTGCCCCCCAGGATCTGGTGGCTGATATTGCCGGCCACGCTGGGCCTGATCGGGGCGCTCACGCTGTGGACATTGCCGGAGGGCATGCTGCTCTACCGCTATTGATCGCTCACTGCGCGCCCTCACCCTGCAACTGTTCCAGCCATAGCTGAATGCACTCCAGCTGGCGCAGCGGATCATCCAGACGCAGCAGTTCGAGTTTCTGTTCCGGCTGGAACGGCAGCAGATAGCCCAGCTGATACGCCAGGGATCGCTGCCCCCCAGCCGTCCCACCCATGCCCAGGGCCTCGACCATCGGATGCTGGCCGAGCGCTTCGCGCAGGCTGGCCAGTTCGGCATGCTGCTCGGCCAGCGGCAATTCATCAGGTTCGCTACGCCAATCGACCTCGGCCAGGGCAAGCTGATCAGGCTGAACCTCGCTCGTCCCCACGTCGAAACGCCGACCGCCCTCGACGCGAATGCCCAGCAGGCCATTGGGGCGCTGCTGCCAGTCGCGGATCAGCGCCTCGCAACCGGTCCGGGCAAACGCCTTCGCCGCCGCGCCGACCTCACTGCCCTCGATGATACGCACCACGCCAAAGCCGTGCCCCGCCTTCAGGCAGCGACTGACCATATCCAGATAGCGCGCCTCGAAGATCTGCAAATCGAGCATGCAACCGGGAAACAGCACGGTATCGAGGGGGAACAGCGGCAGCTTCATCAAATCTCCTTATCAGGCCATTGAAAAACGTAGGCGAGGCAGGCAAGACAAGACAAAAACAGGCGAGGAAGCGGAGTTTAGTGGTCTAAATGAGCATTCCGAGCCTGTTTTTAACGCAGTATTGCCAACGCAGGTAGTTTTTCAACGGCCTGTTACAGCCAAAAAATCACGGCCAACGGCAGCAACACCGCCGTCATCACACCCATAAGGCTCATCGCCAGTGCCGCAAACGCGCCGCACTCGTCACCCTCCTGCAACGCCTGGGCGGTGCCCACGGCATGCGCGGTCAGACCCAGCGCCATACCACGCGCCGCAGGATGCTGAACACCAAAGCGGCGCAACAGTTCCGGACCGAAGATCGCTCCGATGATGCCGGTGATCATCACGAACACCGCAGCCAGCGCCACCACCCCGCCGATCTGCTCGGCCACCAGCATGGCGATGGGCGAGGTCACGGACTTGGGCGCCAGCGTCATCAGGATCATCCGCTCGGCGCCGAAGGCCCAGGCCAGCGCCATGCCCAGCGCCGTCGCCACGCTGCCCGCTATCAGCAGCGTCAGCATGATCGGACCGAACAATTCGCGAATCCGCCGCAGGTTGAGGTACAGCGGTACCGCCAGGGCTACCGTGGCCGGCCCCAGCAGGACGGTAAGCATCTGCGCGCTGAACCGGTACTCCTCATAACCGATGCCACAGACCAGCAGAATGCCCACCACCAGCAGCATCGACACCAGCACCGGCTGCAGAAAGACCCAGCGGGTCTTTTCATAGGCGGCGAAGGCCAGCTGGAAGGCCGCCAGGGTGATGGCCACACCGAACAGCGGATGATGAATCACCGCCTCCCAGGCCGCCTGCCAGGCCGCCTGCCACTGCAAGGCAATCATGTGCGCGCCCTCTTGCGCTGCTGGCGGCGGATCAACAGCTGCATCAGCCAGCCGGTAAACACCAGAGACACCACCAGCGACAGCACCAGCACGCCGACAATGGCCCAGAAATCATCGAGAATCGCCTGGGTATAGGCCATCACGCCAACCGCTGGCGGCACCAGCAACAGCGGCAGATAACGCAACAGGCTGCTGGCCGCGAGCTGCAGCGATTCACTCGCGCTACCGCGGATCAGCAACGCCACGAACAGCAGCAGCAAACCGATGATCGGCCCCGGCAGCATCGGCATGAAGAGCACATTGAGTGCGGTGCCGAGCAATTGGAACAGCACCAGCCAGGTCAGCCCGCGTAGCAGCATGGGAGAACCTCCGAAACAGGAAAACGCAAGTATAAGCAGCCCGCCATGCTGACGTTCAGCTATCACGCCGCGCAGATCTATGCACCGATATTCGCAGCAGGCATGTCTGGTTGGATTCGACATCATCTGCGTGCTGATCTGGCAGGCAAACAGAACGACAACCCCGGAGGACCTATGCCGCAGGCACGCTGCCCGACGCCAACGAGAGGAATCCCGGCCAGTGGCTGCTCAAGGCCCGTGTCGTGATGGAAATCCAAGGCGAGGAAAAGCTCGCCTATATTGCCGAGACACTGGCGCTCTGCATCCTCTGAGGCAGAAGGAGAGCCGACCGATACATTCGGGACTTGCCCAATGGCAGCAGGCCGGACCACTATCGGAGCGGGAACCGGCCAGCAACGGAGCGACCGACGCGGCCCACACCGACTGATCGCCACAGGAAGCCAAACCATGTATCTGACGCCCCAGCGCATTTTGCTTGCCGGCGCCACCGGCCTTACCGGCGAGCACCTGCTCGATCGCCTGCTCAATGAACCCACCGTCGAAAGCGTCCTGGCGCCCAGTCGCAAGCCGCTGGCCGAACATCCACGCCTGCACAACCCGGTCGGGCCGCTGCAAGCGCTACTGCCGCAGCTGAGCGGCAGCTTCGATACCGCCTTCTGCTGCCTGGGCAGCACGCTCAAGGAAGCCGGCAGCCAGGAAGCTTTCCGTGCCGTCGATCATGATCTGGTGGTGAATTTCGCCAGACACGCCCGCGAACTGGGCGTCCGGCATCTTCTGGTCATCAGCTCCCTGGGCGCCAGTGCGGACAGTTCGATCTTCTATTGCCGGGTCAAGGGCGAGATGGAAAACGCCCTGCGCGCCCAGAACTGGCCCCAGCTGACCATCGCCCGCCCCTCGCAACTGCTCGGCCCGCGCATGGAGGTGAGACCGGTGGAACGCCTGACCGCCCCGCTCTCCTATCTGCTACCGGGAAAATACCGGGGCATCTCGGCCTGCACCCTGGCCCGCGCCCTCTGGCGTCTCGCACTGGAAGACGACAAGGGCACACGGGTGATTGAGTCGGACGAATTGAGAAGGCTGGGGCGGTAAAGCGGCTGGACGCTGGACGCTGGACGCTGGACGCTGGACGCTGGACGCTGGACGCTGGACGCTGGACGCTGGACGCTGGACGCTGGACAGCGTGCGGGGCGGCAGCGAAGTATCGTCAAGCTCGTTCTGCTTTTACTTCCAGCTTCAAGCTGCTTCTCGTCCAGCCTTCCAGCCTCAAGCGCTTCTATCGGCTTTTAACCCTTGATGAAATGCTCGCGGTAATGGCGCAATTCCGCGATTGACTCACGAATATCATCCAGCGCCAGGTGCGTGCCGCCCTTCTTGAAGCTCGCGAGCACTTCGGGAGCCCAGCGGGCGGCCAGCTCCTTGAGGGTCGAGACGTCGAGGTTGCGGTAATGGAAATAGGCCTCCAGCGTCGGCATCCGCCGATAGAGGAAGCGCCGATCCTGGCAGATGCTGTTGCCGCAGATCGGTGATTTGCCCTTGGGCACCCATTGCTCGAGAAACGCCAGCGTCTGCGCTTCTGCCTGCTCGGTACTGATCCGGCTCTCGCGCACGCGCTGGGTCAGCCCCGAGCCGCCATGCTGGCGGGTATTCCATTCGTCCATGCCGGCGAGTATCTCATCGCTCTGATGAATGGCGATGACCGGCCCCTCGGCCAGTACATTGAGCTGGCTGTCGGTGACGATGGTGGCCATCTCGATGATGACGTCATGGTCCGGGTCCAGACCGGTCATTTCCAGGTCGATCCAGATCAGATTCTGCGGGTTGTGCATGGTGGGCTCCTTGAAGGTGGCGTGCAGTCTAACAGCCCATCAGCCGCTCGCATGAGCGCGACGGCCTGGGCGCCAGATCAACAGTCGCGAGTGGCGCCAGTCATCCAGCGGCAGCATCTCCTCGGCCTCGACGCCCGGCACCCCGAAGCTGTTGCTGATCAGCAGCGCATCGACTCGCATCTCGGCGCAGGCCTTGTCCCACAGGGCCGGCATCGGCGCCGGGGAAAGAAAGCAATAGACCACATCGTATCGATCCAGCGGCTCACGCCAGAAGCTGCGCAAATACACGCGACAATTGGGCTGCAGCAGGCAGCGCAGGCGGCACAGGACAAAAGCCAGCGGGGCGGTTTCGACCCCGACGAAATGCCCATGCGGATAAGCCTTGGCCAGCCGCAGCAGCGTACCGCCAAGACCACTGCCCAGGTCAATGAAGCGAAACCCCTGAGGCAGCAGAGCCAGCCGCCGGCTCAACTGCTGCTCGGCGGCGGAGCCGGTGAGGTAAAGCGGGACGCGCTCGAACAGCGCATTCCAGTTCAGCAGCAGCAATGCGACGAAACCGGACAACAGCAGCCAGGGCGGCAGCGAATGATCCTGCAGCAGCACCAGAGCCGGCACGAAGCAGAGGTTGATCGGCAGCCACCAGCGCGACAGGCCGCACAGCTGCCCAATCGAAGCGGCCAGCACACCCTGTACGCAGGCCGCCACCAGCAGACTGACCGGCCATGCCGCCAGTCGCGCAAGCAGCAACAGCAGCAGCCAGGTGACCAGCAACCCCGCAAGCTGGCTGACCAAGGCCAGCAACGCGGGAAACCGCGCAAATGAAAAGGCAGGCATGGATATTCGCACCGGTACGGGAGGCCGCCGAGTCTAACGGGCCCAGAGGGCCACATACAGTCCCGCGGCGCTGAATTCCCGCATGCTAGAATCATTCGATTTCCAGCCTGGATACCCACGCAAATGGCCAAACGCCAACTCAACCGCCGGCAAAACTGGCGCATCGAGAAAATCCAGGAAGAGCGCGCCTCGCGGGCAGCACGTCGGGAGTCGCGCGCGATCGAAGAATTGGAAGGTGGCGACCTGGGGCCGGAGCAGACCGGCCTGGTCATCGCTCACTTCGGCGTACAGGTCGAAGTCGAGGCACAGGATGGTGAGCAGCGCGGGCAGGTTTTCCGCTGTCATCTGCGCGCCAATCTGCCGGCGCTGGTGACCGGCGACCAGGTCGTCTGGCGCCCAGGCAATCAGGGCATTGGCGTCATCGTCGCGCAGCTGCCGCGCCACTCCGAATTATGCCGCCCAGACACCCGTGGCCAGCTCAAGCCGGTAGCAGCCAACGTCGACCTTATCGTGATCGTCTTCGCCCCGTTGCCGGAGCCGCATGCCAACCTCATCGACCGCTATCTGATCGCCGCCGAACACGCCGGCATCACGCCTCTGCTGCTGCTGAACAAGGCGGACCTGATCGATGCACAGAACGAAACGGCACTTGAAGCGCTGCTTTCGGTGTATCGCACCCTGGGTTATCCGCTACTGGAGGTCTCGGCCCATGAGGGCGCCGGCATGGACGCGCTCAGGGCGTGCCTCGACGGCCACGTCAGCGTGTTCGTCGGGCAATCCGGGGTCGGCAAGTCGTCTCTGGTGAACAGCCTGCTGCCTGGCGTCGACACCCGCGTCGGGCCGCTGTCGGAGCTGACCGGCAAGGGCACCCATACCACCACCACCGCACGGCTGTTCCACTTCCCTGGTGGCGGCGAGCTGATCGACTCTCCCGGCATCCGCGAGTTCGGCCTCGGCCACGTCAGCCGAGCCGATGTGGAAGCGGGCTTCATCGAGTTCCAGGACCTGCTGGGACATTGCCGTTTCCGCGACTGCAAGCACGACCGCGAACCCGGCTGCGCCCTGCTCAAGGCCCTCGACGAAGGCCGCATCCGGCCACAGCGCATGGCCAGCTATCGGTACATTCTCAGCGGGCTGGCGGAATGAACATGCTTGAGGCTTGAGCTGCTTTTCAATCCGTTCGTCGGGTCGGTGAAGCGTGACCCGACCTACGAAGCCCAGCCATTCGTAGGTCGGATTAGCCAAAGGCGTAATCCGACGACCCGAAGCATAATCCAACGAAAAAAGCACTCCAACGAGCAAGACCAGCGCCTGACAGCCTGCTCACCGGACCTGTGAAGCGTGCCCCGATCTACTCCTCGAAGTTCAGCACCCCTTCCTCGAAGATATTCAGCCGTTCACGCAGCTGGGTCGGCTGCAGCGGTTCGGAGGGCGATGCGGCTTCGCTCGAACCTTGCGCCGCAGGCGTGCCCTGCTCGGACTGTTCTCCTTCGATGCTGCGCTGCGCCTTCTTGGTCAGAACCAGCATGTCGATGCGTCTATTGATCGGGTTGAACGGGTCTTCGCGGTCGTATAACGCCGAGGATGCATAACCCACCACTCGGGCGATCTGTTCCTCCGGATAGCTGCCAGCGACCAGCGTGCGCCGGGCGGCGTTGGCGCGGCTGGCCGACAGTTCCCAGTTACCGAAGTCACGGTTGCCGACGTAGGGTTTGGCATCGGTATGCCCGCTGATGCTGATCTTGTTCGGAATCGCGCGGATGGTATCGGCCATGGCCAGCAGAATGTCTTCGAAGTACGGCTGCAGCTGGGCGCTGCCCAGGGCGAACATCGGTCGATTCGCCGCATCCACGATCTGGATACGCAAGCCGTCCTGGGTGATCTCGAACAGGATCTGATCCTTGAAGCGGGTCAGGTCGGGATTTTCCTCGATCTTGTTCTGCAACTCCTGCAGCACGATATTCAGGCGTTCGCGCTCCATCTGTTCGGAGAGCCCCTCCAGTTGATCGTCATCGAGCGACGAGGGCTTCTGCTCGATGGCTGGGTCCGGCTGGTCGTTGAGGGTCCGGTCCGGTGCCGGTGTGGGCGTACCGCCCAGATCGATGACGAAAGGACTTGCGCTCTCGGTGAAGCCGATGGGGTCCTGGAAGTAACCGGAAATGGCGCGTTTCTGCTCCGGCGTGGCCGATGACATCAGCCACATCACCAGAAAGAACGCCATCATTGCGGTCGCAAAGTCGGCAAAGGCAATCTTCCAGGCGCCACCATGGTGGCCAGCGGCGGTCTTCTTGACCCGCTTGACGATAATTGGCTGGTTATTGTCCATCGCGCGTCAATTACCGCGCATGGCTTGTTCGAGTTCCATGAAGCTCGGTCGATGAGCAGGCAGCAGCACCTTGCGCCCGAACTCCACCGCCAGGGTGGGCGGCATACCGGAAGCGGAAGCGACCAGCGTGGCCTTGATGCCCTCGTACAGATTCAATTCTTCCTTGGCATCGTGCTCGAGCGCCGCCGCCAGCGGACCGAAAAAGCCATAGGAGGCGAGAATCCCGAGGAAGGTACCGACCAGAGCGGAACCCACCTTGTAGCCGATCATGGCGTTGTCGGCCTCGGCGAGAATCGACATGGTGATCACGATGCCCAGCACGGCGGCGACAATACCCATCGCCGGCAGACCGTCAGCGACTCGGGCCACGGCGTGGGATGGGTGCTCCAGCTCTTCCTTGAGGCTGGCCAGCTCCATGTCGAACAGGCCTTCCAGCTCATGCGGAGCCATATTGCCGGACGACATGATGCGCAGGTAATCGCAGACGAACTCGGTCATTCTCGCGTCCTTGAGAATGGCCGGATACTTGCTGAAAATCGGGCTGGCAGCAGGCTCCTCGAGATCCGCCTCGATGGCCATCATGCCCTCGCGACGGCTCTTGTTGAGGATTTCGTAAAGCAGGCTCAGCACTTCCAGGTAATACTTCTGGCTGAACCTGGAGCCGAACATCTGCAGCGATTTCTTGAAAACGATTTTGCTGGTACTGCCAGGATTGGCCTGGAGAAAACCGCCAAGCGCCGCGCCGCCGATGATCAGCACTTCAAAGGGATGAATGAGCGCGCCGATCTTGCCGCCAGACAGCACGAAACCACCGAATACGCTGGCGAAGACTACGATGATGCCGAGAATTTTTACCATAAAGAGATACGTCTAGAGCCTTGACACAGAGGCATCCGAATACGGACCGCGCCACTTTCGCGCACTCGAACTTGGGGCCACAGGCGGGAGCATGAAAAGAATTATTCGGGTTATCGGAACTTTTGCGCCAGACTAAAGGTCGTCCCGACGAAAAGCCAGTTCGGTAGCAAAATGACCACAAATTTATTTCCGCGCACGCTTGCGGCCTGGATCAAGGCTCTGGATGCCATCGTGCTGCCTGCTTTTGCCGACGTCCATGCCAGCGTTCAGCAGGCCTTGCGCGACAGCAGCCTGTCCATGGGCCAGATTGCCGAGCTGATCCAGCAAAGCCCGGTGATGGCGCTCACGGTCATTCGTGACGCCAATCGTCACGCCGCCAGCCCTGCGGAAAGCCTGGAGGTGGCGCTCAGCCGTATCGGCCTGAAACGTGCCGAAGCCCTGTTCGCACTCATTCCACCGGTTCATGCCCAGGATATCTGCCCTGCCCTGCGGCAAATCATCCTGATCAGTCGCCACGCCAGCCAACAGGCCAACGGCCTGTTCGCCGCACGCCTGGCGCGCCTCTGGCAAGAAATCCACTGGAGCAGCCTGCTGTTTCTCTCCCCGGCATGGACACTGGTCGCCGCCTATCCGCAGCTTCTGGATATCTGGGAGCAGCGCGTGCTGGTCAGGCGTGAGCCGGTAGCACGGGTCGAACAGGACATACTGGGCGTGTCGCTGCCGGAACTCTGTGCAAGCCTGGCCAGCCATTGGGGGCTGCCCGAGTGGATCGCCCAGGGCTACCGGATACTCAATGGCAACCGCCGCATGCTGATCAGGGCGCTGCACATTGCCCGCGACAATGAACACCCCCTGCACCAACAGCAAATGCTCGATGCCGATCCGCAACTGCGCCGCTGGCTCACACTGCCGAGCAATACCATTCTGCTCGCCAATGGCCTGGCCCTGTCGGCGCATCATAGCTGGAGCGACACGCACTCTCTGCGCTGGCAGCGTCTTACCGGACTTTACTTGCAGGTGCCGCTGAATGAATTGCAACAGATGGTTCATCAGCAAGCCGTCACCAGCGCCAGAGAGACAGGCCCCACCGACCTCTGGCATCCCGCCCAGGCGCTGCTATGGCCCGCCGGGAGCCGCTTCCAGCTGGCCAGAACGCCAGGCTTACCCAGTGGCGAAAGCCTGGCGGCATGGCGCGAGCATTGCCGCGAACTGCTGAGCGAGCGTTGCCCTTACGACAATGTCCTGCAACTGACCGCAACCGCCTGCAAGGCCCTGACCTGTACAGGGATGCAGCGAGTACTGCTGATGCTCGTCGACCGCAAGCAACAGCGCCTGATCGCCCAGCAGGCCAGCGGTCTTGCGCCATCGGCGACTCGCCTGGTTCTGGAGCCCGAACAAAGCCAGGTATTGCGCAGACTGCTGGAGAAGCCGGCGCTGCTGCGCCTGAAGCCCGATAACGTGGCGCAGTTTTCGGCCATGCTGCCGGGGGCGCTGAAGACGCTGTTCCACAGCTCGCACCTGCTGCTGCGCTCGATTGGTCATGACGACCGCGTCGTCATGCTGGTGGTGGCCGACCAGGGCAACAGCGAATTCAGCGAAACGAGCCTGCAGGCATTCGGTAAAACCGTGCAATGCATCGAGCGTGCCCTGGCGACGTTCAGCAAGCGCGGACGCTGAGCTTTTTCGCTAGACTTCGCCCTTCCAGCCCGATCGAGACTTGCCGTGTCCGTCTTCACTTCACTGCCCCTGGTTATCGAACCTGTCGAACTGGCCGAACGCCTGGGGGCGCCCGAACTGATCCTCGTCGACCTGACCAGTCCGTCGCGCTATGCCGCAGGCCACCTGCCCGGCGCCCGCTTCGTCGACCCCAAGTCGACCCAGCTCGGCCAGCCGCCAGCGCCGGGGCTGCTGCCGGAAAAAGCCCGCCTGGAAGCCCTGTTCGGCGCACTGGGCCACCACCCGGACGCCGTTTATGTGGTGTACGACGACGAGGGCGGCGGCTGGGCCGGTCGCTTCATCTGGCTGCTGGATGTCATCGGTCATCATCGCTACCACTACCTCAACGGCGGCCTGCACGCCTGGCTGGCCGAGCAGCGTGACCTGTCCCAGGACGTGCCCGCGGCCATCGACGCGCGCGCAAGCCTTGCGCTCGATGACGCCCCCAGCGCAACCCGCAACTATATCGAAAGCCGTCTCGGCGCCGATGACCTGGTCATCTGGGATGCCCGCTCGCCACAGGAATACCGTGGCGAAAAGGCCCTGGCGGCCCGCGCCGGCCACATTCCCGGCGCGATCAATTTCGAATGGACCGCCGCCATGGACCCAGCCCGCGCCCTGCGCATCCGCGAGGACATTGCCGAACAGCTGCAGGCACTCGGCATCAGCCCTGACAAGGAAATCATCACCCACTGCCAGACGCATCACCGCTCCGGCTTCACCTACCTGCTGGCCAAGGCCCTGGGCTATCCGCGCGTCAAGGGTTATGCCGGCTCCTGGGGCGAATGGGGCAACCTGCCCGATACGCCGATCCAGCAATGAAAAGGTCATCCATGAAAGATCGCTTGTTCGTTCTCAGTCAGTACCTGCTGCCGCACCACCTGATCTCGCGCCTGGCCGGCTGCCTCGCCGAATGCCGCCTGCCCTGGGTGAAGAACACCTTCATCAAGTGGTTCATCCGTCATTTCAAGGTAGACATGCGCGAAGCGCAGATCGAGGAACCGACGGCCTACGAGCACTTCAACGCCTTCTTCACCCGCGCCCTGAAAGACGGCGCCCGCCCGCTGGACCCGACCCCCGGTGCGATCCTCAACCCCTGCGACGGCGCCATCAGCCAGCTCGGCAGAATCGACCAGGGCCGCATCTTCCAGGCCAAGGGCCACAGCTACAGCGTGATGGAGCTGCTCGGCGGCGATCACGAACGTGCCGCGCCCTTCATGGGCGGTGACTTCGCCACCGTCTACCTGTCGCCCAAGGATTACCACCGCGTCCATATGCCGCTGGCCGGCACCCTGCGGGAAATGGTCTACGTGCCGGGACGCATCTTCTCGGTCAACACCGTGACCGCCGAGGGCGTACCGGAGCTGTTCGCCCGCAACGAGCGCGTGGTCTGCCTGTTCGATACCGAACGCGGGCCGATGGCCATGGTGCTGGTTGGCGCAATGATCGTCGCCAGCATCGAGACCGTCTGGGCCGGGCTGGTCACACCGCCCAAGCGCAGCCTCAGAACCACCCGCTACGATGAGGCGGCACGCGCGCCCATTCACCTGGAAAAAGGCGCCGAGATGGGCCGCTTCAAACTCGGCTCGACCGTCATCCTGCTGTTCGGGCCGGATCAGGTGCGCTGGGCCGAAGAACTGACCGCCCTGACCCCGGTCTGCATGGGCGAAAGCCTGGGCCAGAGCAAACCGGTGGCGCCGGCTGTTACGGTGGAAATCGATCAGGCGCCCTGAGAACCTGTTCAAAGTCTGCTGCGCGTCGGCACTGCTGCGTTAAAAACAGGCTCGGACTGCTCATTTACAGCTGTAAACTCCGCGTGATTCGCTGCGCTCACCCTGCGGGCCAGCCTGCGGCTGTTACTTCGCTGCGCTACGTTTCTCGCCTGTTTTTGCCTTGCATTGCTCTAGCTCGCGAGACTTTAAACAGGTTCTGAGCGGCTACACCGCTGATCCAGGGCGATCGCACTATGGCGTTTCGTTCGATAAAAGCGCTGGAGGCTGGACGAAAAAACGCCATGTGCGCTCGAAGCTGGATCGCTTGTCGTTCAGCCTCCAGCTTTCCAGCGCTTTTTTCGGCTCTTTGAGCGCATGGCGCGATCGCCCTGACCGGTGATCGCCTCGGGCTGTTAAAGGCCATCATGTCCGCTATGATGGCCAAACCATGATGTCAATCTAATACCAAAGAGAAGGCTAATGCGTGAAGCTCAGTCAGCACTTCTGACTGAGCGCTGAAGACAATCTGCGGAGTTCGTCGCTTGGAAAATCCCAGTCAGCCACTGCTATTGCGCGTACCCACGCCGGATTGCCAGGGGTTGTCCTTCTGCGAACCCAGCGTGCGCGATCTCAAGGCATGGCTGGCCGGCCTGCCCAAGGCCAACCTCGGTGAAACCGCACGGCTGCTGTACCAGGCCATGCGCGAACTCAACCAGTTGCGCACCTCGACCCAGAACCGCCTGCAACTGCTGGAGCTGATGCGACCGGAAATCCATTTCGTTTGTCGCCAGCTGGAGCGCTACCTGCTCAACCAGCCAATCGTCCTTGGCGAACAACCGCGCAAGGTCGCCAGCCTGTGCCAGGCACTGCAGAATCACCTGGCAGTCGGCTACAAGATGATTACCGTGAGGCTGGCGCCCCAGGCCGGGCGCGAACGCCTGCAACTGCTCACCATCGTGCTGCAGCGGGCGATCCACAGCCTCTGCGCCATACTGGCGCGTTCCACTCAACTCTACAGCCCGCCTCCCGAAGGCCTCTGGCTGGAACTGCACCAGCTCTACATCATCGCCGTCGAGCACGGCGTACAAAGCACCCTGGTGCGCGACGACCTCGCCTATCGCTCCGCGGGGCTGAGCGCCGAGCGCAGCTATATCGTCGCCCTGATGCTTGGCAGCGCCCGCTGCAACCAGCTGCGCCAGCAGAGCATCGCCCAACTGGCGCAGGCGCTCGAACCCTGGAGCGTCCTGGTTCGCCTGCAACCCGCGCAGCATTCGTCCAGTCTGCTGGTGCTATCACCCCGTCTCGACGGCCCGCCGCGTTATCGCTCGATGCTCAAAGCCGAGGAGTTGCCACATCAACTGGGCATCGATCCGCAGGCGCTGGTGGACGCGATACAGGCTCACCTGCAGGGCATACCAGGCACCGCCGGGGTCGAACTGGAAATTCCCGCAGGGCTGAGCCCCGATCTGCTGCAGCACCTTGGCTCGGCCTGGGGCAATGCGTCCGAACGCAGCTTTCAGCGCTCACCCGCGCGGGGCAGCCTGCAGCTGTGCATCGGCATGAGCGCCCTGCATTACCATCTCGCCGGCCAGCGGCCCTTTACCGAACTGCTGCAAAGGCCCGACGCCGCCCGCTCGGCGACCTTCAAACTGAACAACGCAGCCCCCGACGTCTGGGCGGTGGCCTTCGATGCACAGCCGGTGAATGAGGCGGGCCTGCTGCCCAGTGACAGCATCGAATTCGTCCGCCCCGCCACCGCCACACCGGAAGATACCTCGCAGTCGAGGGTCGAAAGCGCCTTCCCGACCCATGAGGTGCAGATGGTCAACCACAGCCCCGGCGGTTACTGCCTGTTATGGTCGGGGGAAACACCGGCGCAGCTGCAGGCCGGCGAATTGCTCGGCCTGCGCAATGGCGCCGACGAGAGCTGGAGCGTCGCCGTCGTGCGCTGGGTGCGCCAGGTACGCGGCAGCGGCACGCAGATGGGCGTTGAGCTGATCGCCCCCCATGCGCATCCCTGCGGCCTGCGTTTGCTGCGCAAGACCGATCAGGGGAGCGAATACCTTCGCGCCCTGCTGCTGCCGGAAATCAGCGTGATTTCCCGCGCAGCGACACTCATCGTGCCGCGTCTGCCATTCCAGGAAGGACAGAAAGTCCTGATCAACCAGAACGGCGAAGAACACCGCGCCCTGCTGCGTCGTCGCCAGAGCGGTTCCAGCAGCTACAATCAGTACGAGTATCAACTGGTCGGTCTTGCAGCCATACCCCAGGAGACCCCTGTCACAATGCGGGGAGCCCAGGGGATATCGGGGGGTGAAGATTTTGACTCACTCTGGAAGTCGCTGTAGATTGCGGCTCACTGTTTTTTAGCCCCAACGCCCCGCCATGGTGCGTTCCAAAGCAGCTGCCATGTCCCCGCAAAAGAAAACCGTCCGCCTGCTGATCCTCGAAGACTCGCAAAATGAAGCCGAGCGACTGGTCAGTCTGTTTCGCAATGCCGGCCAGGCAACACGGGTACACCGACTTACCTCCGGCGAGGATCTGGCAGAAGCGCTCCAGCAGACCTGGGACCTGCTGATCAACGCCCCCTCCAGCGCCAACCTCGAACCCAGCGAAGCCACCGGCACGCTTCGCAAGCAGGGCAAGGACATCCCCGTCATCCAGCTGATCGATGGCAACGACATCGAGGCGATTACCGAAGCACTCATGCTCGGCGCCCAGGCCGCGCTACCGCAACACGAGGATGAATGGCTGATCCTGGTAGCCAGTCGGGAGCTGGCCAATCTCGAAGATCGCCGGGCCCGCCGCTCGGCCGAGCTGGCGTTGCGTGAAGCCGAAAAGCGTTGCCAGCTGTTGCTGGAAAGCTCGGTGGACGCCATCGCCTATGTCCATGACGGCATGCATATCTACGCCAACCGCGCCTATCTGGAGCTGTTCGCCTACGAAGATGTCGAGGAGCTGGAAGGCATGCCGATGATCGACCTGATCGCCAGCTGCGATCAGGTCGAATTCAAGAGTTTTCTGAAGAACTACCAGAGCATCCCGGACAATTCCGAACTGGTATGCAAGGGCGTGCGGGCCGACGGCAGCGATTTCAAGGCACGCATGAGTTTTTCCCCTGCCAGTTATGACGGCGAACCCTGCATCCAGGTGGTCATCCGCGCGGAAAGCGACAACGCCGAACTGGCGAAACTGCGCGAAATCAGCACACAGGACCCCCTGACCGGCCTGCACAACCGCAACCACTTCCTGGAGCTGCTCGACAGCGCCGTCCAGGAGGCGGTCAATAGCGGACAGGGCGCCAGCCTGGCCTACATTCGCGTCGATCGCTTCGCCGGCCTGCAGACCGACATCGGCCTCGGCGACGCTGACCGCCTGCTGGCCGAACTCGCCCGGCTGCTGCGCGGCCACTTTGCCGAAACGGTCCAGCTCGCCCGCTTCGGCGACGACGTATTCGCCGCGTTGCTCAATGGCGTGACACCGCAGCAGTGCGAGCCCCAGCTCACCGAACTGCTGCACAAGGTCGAAGGGGCCCTGTTCGAGATCGCCGGTCGCACCGTGCAAACCACCCTGAGCATCGGCGTCGCCCCCCTCGACGAACAGACCGCCAAGGCGCGCAGCGTGATCGACCGCGCTCACCGCTGTGCCGAAGAACTGGGCAATGGCAATGCGCTGCGCCTCTACGATCCGGCAGTCGAACTGGCAGCCGCCGCCAACCGCGGCGATGTCCTCGCCATGCTGCAACAGGCCCTGGACAAGAACAGCTTCCGCCTGCTGTTCCAGCCGATCATCAGCCTGCGTGGGGACAGCCACGAACATTATGAAGTGCTGCTGCGCCTGCTCGACCCGCAAGGCGAGGAAGTACCGCCCAGCATTTTCCTCGACGCGGCGAAGGAAACCGGACTGGCCGTCAGAATCGATCGCTGGGTGTTGCTCAACTCCATCAAGCTGCTCGCCGAACATCGCAACAAGGGCCACAGCACGCGGCTATTCCTCAACCTGTCGAGTGACAGCCTGCAGGACCCTTCATTGCTGCCGTGGCTGGGTGCGGCACTCAAGGCATCGCGCCTTCCTCCGGATTCACTGGTCTTCCAGATCGCCGAAAGCGACGCTGTCGCCTACCTGAAACAGGCCAAGGTATTGACCCAGGGACTGATCGGGCTGGGCTGCCACAGCGCACTCAATCAGTTCGGCTGCACACTCAACCCTCTCAATACGCTCAAGCATCTGAATGCCGACTTCATCAAGATCGATGGTTCCTACACCCAGGACCTGAGCCGTCAGGAAAACCAGGAAACGCTCAAGCAACTGCTGGCCAGCCTGCATGAGCAGGCCCGACAAACCATCGTGCCCTTCGTCGACAGCGCGACCGTACTGGCCACGCTCTGGCAGGCTGGCGTCGGTTATATCCAGGGTCAATACCTGCAGGGTCCCAGCCAGTCGATGGATTACGATTTTTCCTCGGACGAGGAATGACCGGCCAGCAGCGCAACCCCAAGCCTTGACCCCGGTCATCCGGGCTTCACCCTGTTGCACTAGAGTGGGTGAACTTCACCAGCCAGGAGAACCGACATGACCATGATGAAAGCCGCCATATTCGTCGAGGCGGGCCGCATCGAGCTTGCCGACAAACCCATTCCCGAGCCGGGTCCCAACGATGCCCTGGTGCGCATCACCACCACGACCATCTGTGGCACCGATGTGCATATCCTCAAGGGCGAGTATCCGGTCGCCAAGGGCCTGACCATCGGCCATGAACCGGTGGGCATCATCGAGAAGCTGGGCAGCAACGTGCAGGGCTATGAGGAAGGCCAGCGCGTGATTGCCGGCGCCATCTGCCCGGATTTCTCCTCCTACGCCAGTCAGGACGGCGTCTCCTCTCAAGCGGGCGGCTGCAGCTGCCACGGCTACAAACCCATGGGTGGCTGGCGCTTCGGCAACACCATCGACGGCACCCAGGCCGAGTACGTGCTGGTACCCGATGCCCAGGCCAACCTGGCCCCGGTGCCGGATGCGCTCACCGACGAGCAGGTGCTGATGTGCCCGGACATCATGTCCACCGGCTTCGGCGGCGCGGAAAAGGCTGATATCAGGATCGGCGACATCGTGGCCATTTTCGCCCAGGGACCCATCGGCCTGTGCGCCACCGCCGGCGCCAAACTGCGCGGCGCCAGCTGCATCATTGTCGTGGATGGCGTCGACTCGCGCCTGGAAATCGCCAAACGGATGGGCGCCGACATCACGCTGAACTTCAGGAACGTCGACGTGGTCGAGGAAATCCTCAGGATCACCGGCGGACGCGGCGTGGACGCCGCCATCGAGGCCCTCGGCACCCAGCTCACCTTCGAGCAATCCCTGCGGGTACTCAAGCCCGGCGGCACCCTGTCCAGCCTGGGCGTCTATTCACAGGACCTGAGCCTCCCGCTCGGCGCCCTTCATGCGGGCCTGGGCGACCACAAGATCATCACCTCGCTCTGCCCCGGCGGCAAGGAGCGCATGCGTCGTCTGCTCAACGTGGTCGCCTCCGGTCGCGTCGATCTCGCCCCGTTGGTCACCCACGAATACAAACTGGACGCCATCACCGATGCCTACGACCTCTTCGCCAACCAGCGCGACGGCGTGCTGAAGATCGCGATAAAGCCGTAACGGCAGTTGCAAGCCTGTAGGAGCGAGCCATGCTCGCGAATAAGCTCTTTCGCGGGCATGGCCCGCTCCTACGCTTTTATTCCACCCCTTCCCTGTCTCTGAACCCCAGCAGGTAGAGAATCCCGTCCAGGCCCAGGGTGGAGATGGCCTGTTTGGCCGACTGTTTGACCAGCGGCTTGGCGCGGAAGGCGACGCCCAGCCCGGCCAGCCCGAGCATGGGCAGGTCGTTGGCGCCGTCGCCGACGGCGATGGTCTGCTCCAGACGCAAGCCTTCCTTCTGTGCCAGCTCACGCAACAGGTCGGCCTTGCGCTGGGCGTCGACGATGGGCTCCAGCGCCACGCCGGTCAGCTTGCCATCGACGATTTCCAGCTCATTGGCATAGACGTAATCAATGCCAAGCTTCTGCTGCAGTTGCCGCGCGAAATAACTGAAGCCGCCCGACAGGATCGCCGTCTTGTAACCCAGCCGTTTGAGCTCGGCGAACAACAGCTCGGCGCCTTCGGTCAGCCGCAGGCTGGCGCCGACCTCGGCCAGCACGCCTTCCTCCAGGCCTTCGAGCAGCGCCAGGCGCTCCTTGAAGCTGGCCCGAAAATCCAGCTCGCCGCGCATCGCCCGCTCGGTGATTTCCGAAACCTGTTCACCCACGCCTGCCGCCTTGGCCAGTTCGTCGATGACTTCAGCCTCGATCAGCGTCGAATCCATGTCGAACACCGCCAGGCGGCGATTGCGACGGAATACCGAGTCGCGCTGGAAGGCGATATCGACGTTCAGCTCCTGCGCGACGCTGAGAAACTCCTCGCGCAGCGCCGCCGTATCGGCAGGCTCGCCACGTACCGAAAACTCGATGCAGCCCTTGCCCAGCTCTTCCGGCATGTCCAGCGGCATGCGCCCGGAGAGCCGGTCGATATGGTCGATATTCAGGCCGTATTTGGCGGTGATCGAACTGACCCGCTGCAACTGCTCGGCAGTGACCTTGCGTGTCAGCAGCGTAACGATGTGGCGCGGTTTGCCCTGGCCGGCCACCCACTGCTGATAATCGGCTTCGGCGACCGGCGTGAAACGCACCTGCTGGTCATGCTTGTACCCCATGAACAGCACGTCCTTGAGGACGGAAGACGCTCGCTCGTTATCCGGGATTTCCACCAGAATGCCGAACGACAGGGTGTCGTGGATCACCGCCTGGCCGATATCGAGAATGCTGACACCACCCTGGGCGAGCACTCCGGTAATGGCAGCCGTCAGGCCGGGACGATCTTCCCCGGTGATGTTGATCAGGACGATTTCGCGCAAGGCGCAGCTCCCATGGCAAAGAAGGCAGGCATTCTACAACAGCCGACGCGCCGCTGGCGGCTGCACGGATATCAGCGCCAGGCGCTTAAAAGCCGAAAAGAGCGCTGGAAAGCTGAGGGCTGAACGAAAAGCAATCCGCGTAGCACACAAACCCGTGCTTTTCGTCCAGCTTTCCAGCCTCCAGCGCTTATATCGAAGTACTTGAGCGTTGCAATTCGTCAGCTTTGCAGCAGAGATCTTCAGCCCCCGGTGTGCTTTCCGTATACTGCGCGACACTTTCCTCATGAGTAGAGCCGCGCTCTGTGAACCGGCCCGCATCCGTCAAGCCTGACAACTTCTTCCTGCTGATCTACCACGCACTGCGCCAGCGTCGAATCCCGCTGGTGCTGCGGGTGGTCAGCCATACCCTGCTGCTGGTCATGCTGGCATTGCTGATCCACGCCTGGGTCATGGGCATGCAGTTCAAGCACGCCATGGAACAGCAGGCCGACGCCCTCGGCCAGAGCCTGGTCGTGCAGACCGCCACCTCGGCCACCGACTTGCTGGTGGCCAATGACATCCTCAGTCTCAATGTGCTGCTGAGCAACCTGGTGAGGAATCCACTGGTAGCCCATGCCGCCATCTACAGCGTGGACAACCGGGTGCTGGCCGAATCCGGCTCGCGCCCCCAGCGCAACCTGCTCGGCGACGAAGAAGGCCTCTACTCCACACCCATCAGCTTCCAGGAAGTGATTGCCGGCCATCTGCGCATCAGCCTGGACCTCCGGCAATTCCGCCAGCCGATGACCATCAGCCTGCAAAGCATGGGGCTGCTCAGCCTGATCCTGCTGGTGCTCACACTGGTGCTGAGCATGCGCCTGGGCCGGCAGCTGTCAACGCCGCTGATGCAGCTGCGCCTGTGGCTGCGTGATCCGGATGATCCGGCACCTGGCGCCTGGCGGCAGGATGAGATCGGCGATCTGGCGCGGCAACTGCAGGCACGCCTGGTACCTGAAGCACCCGAGCCGGAAATCGAACTCGACGACAGCCTGCATGATGTCTACACGGCGGATTTCAAGATGCCGGCTCCGAGCCGCGACAGCACGCATATCGGGCTGGACGACGATGACGCACTGGAGCCCGTGGAGGATCGCGCTCCTCTGCTGGCCAACGACGCGGACGACTTCGACCCGTTCGATGACGATCCGCCTTTCGATGAGCCGCCACCACGCCCCGCGCCCGCGCCACAACCTGTCATGGCCGGGAAAAGCGCCGTACTGGCGATACAACTCGGCGCCCAGGAGCAGCTGCGCCGCCTGTCGCGCACCCGCCTGACCGAACTTCTGCAGCGCTACCGCGACTGCCTGCAGCAGGCTGCAACGCTCTATCAGGCCGAACTGCATACGCTCAACGATGGCAGCAGCCTGATGCTGTTTCACAGCCAGGACGACGAACAGAACTACCTGACCCACGCCATCTGCTGCGGCGAGCTGATGCGCGCCCTCGGCCATGCCCTGCAGATCGAGGTAGCCGACAGCGGCATCACCCTGCACCTGCAACTGGGCTTGACCCAGGGCGAGGATCTGTACGATCTCGGTCAGGGCGATCTGCTGCTCAGCGAGCCCGCGCAGGCCGCGCTGGCCATGTCCCTGCACAGCCGCAACCTGCTGCTGATCGAACGGGAAATCGGCGACGATGCGCTGATCCGCCAACGCGCCCGCGTCCGCCCCATCGCCAGCCCGGAGGGCGCCTGCTGCGTCGAGCGCCTCCTCGAACCCTATCCGTCACTGCTCGAACGGCAGCTGGCGCGCATGCACGAGCTGCGCACCCGCCGGCTGGATTAAGGCTGACGCCCTTGTAGGAGCGGGCCACGCCCGCGAACGCGAAGCGAACAGCGGATTGCACGGTCGTAGGTCGAATTAGCCGAAGGCGTAATCCGACGATCCAAAGACACGATCCGGCAACAGACACCGGCCTTTAACGCGCCTGAACGTCCGCTCGTCGGGTCGGTGAAGCGTGACCCGACCTTGTATCTCGACTGCAGCCTTTCAGGAGGTGATAGTCCCCGGCTGATCATCGGGGGAGAGAGTGCAAGTAGTACCCGCCCTTAAGCTTCGAGCTTGTGACGTAGATAACGCTGCACT
>NZ_JAAMQZ010000033.1 GCF_013522825.1 Stutzerimonas stutzeri | reverse complement strand
TGGCGATGTCCTGCAGCAGGCTCAGCATTTCCCGGGATTTCTCGCCGTCATCGAGGGACGCGACGATCTCGAACGGCTGAGTGACCTTTTCCAGATAGGCTTTCAACTGGGTCTTGAGATTGGTGTCGAGCATGAAATACCCCTTGAGCAAAGATTGGCCTTGGCCGGGAAGAAGATGAAAAAGCTTCGATAAGCGAATCCTACCGGGGCCAGGTAATTTTCAAAAATTGATTAATACAAGAGACTCAATCAGTAAAAACTATCGGTAACTTCTCAGGTCTTGTGTTCCACGTGGAACACATGCTTTTTCAGCCATCCATAAACAAGAACCCCGGCACGAGGCCGGGGGCAGGTATTGCGGAGACGCGGAAGAATCAAAAGTCCAAATTGGACACCGCCAGGGCGTTCGTTTCGATAAAGTCCCGGCGCGGCTCCACCGCATCACCCATCAGGGTGTTGAAGATCTGGTCAGCCGCAATGGCGTCTTCGATGGTGACCTTGAGCATTCGGCGCACCGCCGGGTCCATGGTGGTTTCCCACAGCTGGTCCGGGTTCATTTCACCCAACCCCTTGTAGCGTTGCACGCTATGCCGGCGGGTGCCTTCGACCATCAACCAGTCCAGGGCTTCCTTGAAGGAGGAAACCGCTTTCTTGCGCTCGCCGCGCTGAACGTAGGCGCCTTCTTCCAGCAGACTGTTCAACTCATCCCCCAGCGTGGTGACGGTTTTGTAGTCATTGCTGGCGAAAAAGTCGCGGTTGAAGGTGATGTAACTGGCCTGGCCGTGCGAAATGATTTCCACCTCGGGCAACCACAGGCTGCGTTCCTTGTCTTCGCGCAGGCTGGCCTTGTAGCCCAGACCCGAGCGCTCGACGCCTTCGAGCATCGCCGAATAGGACGCCAGCCAGGCTTGCATCGCCGATTGATCAGCCAGCTGCTCGACTGTTACGCGCGGCAGGTAGATGAAGTGCTCGGTCAGTTCCTGAGGATAGAGACGCGACAGACGCTGCAGGGTTTTCATCACGGCGCGGTAATCGTTGACCAGCCGCTCCAGGGCTTCGCCGGACAAACCTGGCGCATGTTCGTTGACGTGCAGGCTGGCTTCTTCGAGGGCCGACTGGGTGCGGTATTCCTCCATCGCCTCATCGTCCTTGATGTACTGTTCCTGCTTGCCACGCTTGACCTTGTACAGCGGCGGTTGCGCGATATAGATGTAGCCACGCTCGACCAGCTCAGGCAGCTGACGGAAGAAGAAGGTCAACAGCAGCGTGCGGATGTGCGATCCATCGACGTCAGCATCGGTCATGATAATGATGTTGTGATAACGCAATTTGTCGATGTTGTACTCTTCACGCCCGATCCCGCAGCCCAGTGCGGTGATCAGGGTGCCGACTTCCTGCGAGGAAATCATGCGGTCGAAGCGCGCCCGCTCGACGTTGAGAATCTTGCCCTTGAGCGGCAGGATCGCCTGGGTCTTGCGGTTGCGCCCCTGCTTGGCAGAGCCGCCCGCGGAGTCCCCTTCCACGATGTAGAGTTCGGAAAGGGCAGGGTCCTTTTCCTGACAATCGGCAAGTTTGCCGGGAAGACCGGCGATATCCAGAGCACCCTTGCGTCGCGTCATTTCCCGCGCCTTGCGCGCCGCCTCGCGGGCACGCGCCGCATCGATCATCTTGCTGACGACCGCTTTCGCCTCGTTGGGATGCTCGAGCAGGAAGTCGGCAAAGTGCTTGCCCATTTCCTGTTCGACAGCGGTTTTGACTTCCGAGGATACGAGCTTGTCCTTGGTCTGCGAGCTGAACTTGGGGTCCGGCACCTTGACCGAGATGATGGCCGTCAGTCCTTCGCGCGCATCGTCGCCGGTGGTCGCAACCTTGTGTTTCTTGGCCAGGCCTTCCTGCTCGATGTAGTTGTTCAGGTTACGTGTCAATGCCGAGCGGAACCCAGCAAGGTGCGTACCGCCATCGCGCTGGGGAATGTTGTTGGTGAAGCAGAGCAGGTTCTCGTTGAAACTGTCGTTCCACTGCAACGCCACTTCAACGCCAACACCGTCATCACGCTGGACATTGAAGTGGAAAACCTCGTTCACCGGCGTCTTGTTGGTGTTGAGGTAGGCCACGAAGGCGCTGAGGCCGCCTTCATACTTGAACAGCTCCTCTTTGGCGTTGCGCTCATCGCGCAGGACAATGCCGACCCCCGAGTTGAGGAACGAGAGTTCGCGCAGTCGCTTGGCCAGGATGTCCCAGCTGAAGTGGATGTTCTGGAAGGTTTCCGCCGAAGGCTTGAAGTGGATCTCGGTGCCGGAATCCTGGGTTTCACCCACAGCCGCGAGCGGTGCTTGGGGAACGCCGTGACGATAGATCTGCTCCCAGACCTTGCCACCGCGACGAATCGTCAGGATCAACTCCTCGGAGAGCGCATTCACCACGGAGACGCCCACGCCGTGGAGGCCACCGGAGACCTTGTAGGAGTTGTCATCGAACTTACCGCCGGCGTGCAGCACGGTCATGATGACCTCGGCAGCCGACACCCCTTCTTCGTGGATATCGACCGGAATGCCACGCCCGTTGTCGCGCACACTGATGGACTCGTCGACGTGAATGGTGATGCAGATTTCACTGCAATGGCCGGCCAGCGCTTCGTCGATCGAGTTATCGACGACCTCGAACACCATGTGATGCAGGCCGGTGCCGTCGTCCGTATCGCCGATATACATACCGGGACGCTTGCGTACCGCATCGAGGCCTTTGAGTACCTTGATACTGGACGAATCGTAAGTATGGTTTTCGCTCATGCCGTCACTCCCGAGGGGCCGTGGACCTGGGCTATCGCTCCATGTTCCACGTGAAACATTGAGATTGGCGTATCGTCACGCCAGCCTTCTCGCAATAGGTTCGAATCGACACAGGTGATGAAAACCTGGCAATTCAGTTGTTCCAGCAAGCTGCACAGCGCAAGCCGGTGGGTTTCGTCCAGCTCGGACGGTAGGTCATCGACCAGATAAATACATTGCCCGCGCTTGGCCTCGCTCACCAGATGCCCCTGGGCTATGCGCAGGGCACAGACAACCAGTTTCTGCTGGCCACGAGACAAGGTTTCCGCCGCGCTGTGGCCTGCCATACGCAGGCGAAGATCAGCCCGCTGAGGTCCCGCCTGGGTATGCCCCATCATCCGATCACGTTCGATTGATGCCGCCAGTACATCGGCGAGAGCCAGGGATTTGTCCCAACCTCGGTAATAGCTCAGCTGGAAGCCTTCCAGCTCCAGCAGGGCTGCCAGGGTTCTCTCGAAAACCGGCTTGAGTGCCTGAATGTAGGCCCGTCGATACTCGTCGATCTCCTCACTTGCCAGGCTCAGCTCACGGCTCCAGGCCGCCTGCGAAGCGGCGTCAAGTGTACCATGCCGCAGCCACGAGTTACGCTGCCGCAAGGCCTGCTGCAGCCGCTGCCACGCCTGTAGAAAGCGCGGTTCCACGTGGAACACGCCCCAGTCGAGGAATTGCCTGCGAAGCTTGGGCGCACCTTCCAGCAGGCGAAAACTGTCCGGGTTGATCAGCTGCAATGGCAGTGCATCAGCCAGTTCGGCTGCGCTCTTGACGCTCTGGCCGTCGATACGAATGCGCACATCGCCCGAACGATCACGGGAAATACCCAGCGCGCTGGATCGTTCCTCATCCAGCGTCACCTGACCGAAAACCGTACAGCTCGTTTGTTCGTGAGCGATCACCGGATTCAGACGAGCACTGCGAAACGAGCGTGCCATACCCAGCAGATAGATGGCTTCCAGCAGGCTGGTCTTGCCACTGCCGTTATCGCCATGAAGGATATTGATGCGAGGGGAGGGGGTTAACGTCACCGGCTGCAGGTTGCGAACGCCGGTGACGGAAATACGGCTAAGGGACATTCAGTGCTGGTTACAGACGCATCGGCATGACGACATAGGAGGAATCGTCGTTGTCGAATTCCTGGACCAGCGCACTGCTGTTGGCATCGGAGAGAATCAGACGCACCTGCTCGGTGGTCATCACGCCCAGCACATCCAGCAGGTAGCTGACGTTGAAGCCAATCTCCAGCGAACCGCCGTTGTAGTCGACGGCCACTTCCTCTTCCGCTTCTTCCTGCTCCGGGTTGTTGGCCTGGATCTTCAACAGGCCGCTTTCCAGTTGCAGACGAATGCCGCGGTATTTTTCGTTGGAGAGAATCGCCGTACGGCTGAAGGCCTCGCGCAGCGTCTGTCGATCGCCGACGACGAGCTTGTCGCCGCCACGCGGCAGCACACGCTCGTAATCGGGGAACTTGCCATCCACCAGCTTGGAGGTGAAGGTGAATTCGCCGGTGGTCGCGCGAATATGATGCTGGCCCAGAACGATGCCGACTTCGGCATCCTGCTCGGTCAGCAGCCGCGCCAGTTCGAGAATCCCCTTGCGCGGAACGATGACCTGATGACGGTCCGGCTGATCGATGTTGGCCTGCACGGAACACATCGCCAGGCGATGGCCATCGGTCGCCACGGCGCGCAACATGCCGCTGGAAACCTCGATCAGCATGCCGTTCAGGTAATAGCGCACATCCTGCTGGGCCATGGCGAAGCTGCTGCGCTCGATCATGCGGCGCATGCTGCCCTGGTTGACGCTGAAACTCAGTGAGCCAGGACCTTCTTCCACAGCCGGAAAATCATTGGCGGGCAGTGTCGACAGGGAAAAACGGCTGCGCCCGGATTTGATCACCACTTTCTGGTCATCGAGGCGAATGTCGATCAGTGCATCGGGCTGCAGGCTCTTGCAGATATCCATCAGCTTGCGCGCCGGCACGGTGATTTCACCGGGCTCGCAGGCATCTTCCAGTGCAACGCGACCGACCAGTTCGACCTCCAGGTCGGTCCCCGTCAGGGACAGTTGCTGATCCTGGACGACCAGCAATACGTTGGACAGCACCGGCAAGGTCTGGCGCCGTTCGACGACGCCGGCTACCAGCTGCAGGGGTTTCAACAGGGCTTCGCGCTGAATGGTGAAATGCATGGTCCGGTCCCTTGCCTATTAAATGGCCGCAGTCTGTTCAGGTTGTCAAAGTACGAAGGAGATTCTTGTAGTCTTCGCGAATGTCCGCATCCAGTTCCCGAAGTTCGGCAATCTTACGACAGGCATGCAGTACAGTCGTGTGATCGCGCCCGCCAAATGCATCGCCGATTTCCGGCAGGCTGTGGTTGGTCAGCTCCTTGGACAGGGCCATCGCAACCTGGCGTGGCCGGGCGACGGAGCGCGAACGTCGCTTCGAGAGCAGATCGGCGATCTTGATCTTGTAATACTCGGCGACGGTACGCTGGATATTGTCGACGCTGACCAGCTTGTCCTGCAGGGCAAGCAGGTCTTTCAACGATTCGCGAATCAGCTCGATGGTGATGTCGCGGCCCATGAAGTGGGCGTGGGCGATGACCCGCTTGAGCGCACCTTCCAGTTCGCGCACGTTGGAGCGAATCCGCTGGGCGATGAAGAAGGCGGCATCGTGGGGCAGATCGACATTGGCCTGGTCGGCCTTTTTCATCAGGATCGCCACCCGTGTCTCAAGCTCCGGCGGCTCTACCGCCACCGTAAGCCCCCAGCCGAATCGGGATTTCAGACGTTCTTCCAGCCCGTCGATTTCCTTGGGGTAGCGGTCACTGGTCAGGATCACCTGTTGCCCGCCTTCAAGCAGCGCATTGAAGGTATGGAAGAACTCTTCCTGGGAGCGTTCCTTCTTGGCGAAGAACTGGATGTCATCGATCAGCAGCGCATCCACCGAGCGATAGAAGCGCTTGAACTCGTTGATGGCATTGAGCTGCAGCGCCTTGACCATGTCGGCGACGAAACGCTCCGAATGCAGGTAGACCACCTTGGCATTGGGGTTCTTCTTCAGTAGATGGTTGCCCACCGCATGCATCAGATGGGTTTTGCCGAGGCCGACGCCGCCATAGAGGAACAACGGATTGTAGCCATGCTTGGGATTGTCCGCGACCTGCCAGGCGGCGGCGCGAGCCAACTGGTTCGACTTGCCTTCGACGAAGTTCTCGAAGGTGAAGGTGCGGTTGAGATAGCTGGTGTGCTTGAGCCCGCCCTCGACCTGCACGTTGCGCTCTGCACGCACGGGAGCTACAGGTTCGGAAAAACCGCTCGGGGCCTCTTCACGTCGCGATGATTCCTGCACGGTCGGAGCCACGGCTGCCGGCGTCGGCTGCTGGGCACGCGCCATGGAGGCAGACGGCAGGCCGGTAGCCGAAGCGCGGCGCTTGCTGCCGATCAGCAGCGACAGACTCGGAGCCGGGCCGCTCGCACGCTCGGACAACAGCTCCAGCAGACGGGACAGATACTTCTCGTTGACCCAGTCGAGGACGAACCGGTTGGGCGCGTAGACGTGAAGCGCGTCCGCCTCGGCCTCAACCTGAAGCGGACGGATCCATGTGTTGAATTGCTGGGCTGGCAGTTCATCCCTCAAGAGGTCAACGCACTGCTGCCAAAGTTCCACCGACACGGAATCTCCTAAAGCTGTCGAGCTGTAAAACGGTCGTCATTGTAGCCCTGCGCCATCCAGTTATCCACAAATGAGCCACGTCTTGCAGCAGAAAACGCTGGACCCGATAACACCACGAACAGGAAAGATGGCTCGCTAAGCCCTGTTGATAACGCCCCCTGAGCGCTGGGTATCAGTCGGTGGATAGCCTGCATACAAAAACCTCTGTGGATAAGTCATGGATTCACCCACAGGCTATGCAACGCATACCCACCCTCGACACACGGGCAACCCCAAGGGTTTCGCTTCGAGCAACGCTTTGCCAGTCATGGCTTTCAGCGTGTTATCCACAGAATGCGCGTTCACCATCTATAAACGCTTTAGAAAGAAAACCTATTCTTTTCTTTCTTTATTAAACTTTCCTTGCTGATCGACTGGCTGGAAATTGACCTGGCAGCCTGGCTTCTCTACAATCGCCGGTCTCTTAAAAGGGGGCCATTCCGGCCCGCAATGGATCACCAGGTAAAGCATCATGAAACGCACTTTCCAGCCCAGCACCATCAAGCGCGCTCGCACCCACGGTTTCCGTGCCCGTATGGCTACCAAGAACGGTCGTGCCGTCCTGTCGCGCCGTCGTGCCAAGGGTCGTAAGCGTCTGGCAGTCTGAACACGTCGGAATCGCTAGTGAGTCGGGACTTCGGTCGGGAAAAGCGATTGCTGACCCCGAGCCAGTTCAAGGCAGTCTTCGACTCCCCTTCCGGCAAGTTACCGGGCAGGAATGTCCTGCTCCTTGTGCGCGAAAATGACCTGCCTCATCCCCGCATCGGGCTGGTGATCGGCAAGAAGAGCGTCAAGCTTTCGGTCGAACGCAATCGCATCAAGCGGCAACTGCGCGAAACCTTCCGTCTCAATCAGCTGGAATTGGCGGGTTGGGACATCGTGGTGATTGCGCGCAAGGGATTGGCCGATCTGGATAATCCTGAACTGGCACGGCAATTCAACAAGCTTTGGAGACGGCTGTCGCGCACACCCTCTCAGGCCGCCGTTCATCCAGAACAGGGTAAAACCGTCCATGCGTAAACTGGCCCTGATCCCGATTCGCATCTACCAGTACGCTATCAGCCCCATGATGGCCAGCCATTGCCGCTTCTATCCAAGCTGCTCCTGCTATGCACAGGAGGCCATTGAAAACCATGGCCTGCTGCGCGGCGGCTGGTTGAGCCTGCGCAGGCTTGGCCGTTGCCATCCATGGAATCCGGGCGGCTATGATCCCGTGCCTTCCAACAACACCTCCAATTCATCTTCGATGACCGAGTAATCATGGATATCAAACGCTCGATCCTGCTTGTATCACTGGCCATCGTTGCCTACCTGATGGTTCTGCAGTGGAACCAGGACTATGGTCAGGCAGCCCTGCCTGACGAGACACGCCAGTCACAAAATGCCGCGGCCCAGGTATCCGACATGCCGGTCGCTGCCAGCACCGAAGGCGCCCAAGGCGACATCCCGGTGGTAGCCAGCGAACAGCAAGCCAGTGCGCTGCCTGAAACCCCGGCCAGTTCCCAGCTGATCCGCGTCACTACCGATGTGCTGGAGCTGGCAATCGACCCGCGTGGTGGCGATATCGTCGATCTGCGCCTGTCGCAGTTTCCACGCCGCCAGGATCGCCCAGATGTGCCTTTCCAGCTGTTCGAGCGCAGTGCCGAGCGTATCTATGAAGCCCAGAGCGGCCTGATCGGCGATGGTCCGGACAAGGCCAGTGGCCGCCCGCTGTACAGCAGCGAACAGCAGCAGTATCAGCTGGCTGAAGGACAGGATCGCCTGGTTGTCGATCTGACCTACAGCGAAGACGGCGTCGACTACATCAAGCGTTTCAGCTTCGATCGCGGCACCTACAACCTTGAAGTTCGCTATCTGATCGACAACCACAGCGAGAAGCCCTGGTCCGGCATCATGTTCGGCCAGCTCAAGCGCGACAGCAGTGGCGATCCATCCTCCAGCACCGCCACCGGGACGGCCACCTACCTGGGGGCCGCGCTCTGGACCAAGGATGAGCCCTACACCAAGGTGTCCATGGGCGACATGGATGACAAGAACTTCCGGGCAACCGTCGAGGGTGGCTGGATCGCCTGGCTGCAGCACTACTTCGTCACCGCCTGGATTCCCTCGCCCGATCAGACCAACCAGGTCCAGACCCGCAAGGACAGCCAGGGCAACTACATCATCGGCTTCACCGGCTCTGCGATTGCCGTCGCGCCGGGCAGCCAGGGCGAGATCGCGGCAACCCTGTATGCCGGTCCCAAGGACCAGGACAGGCTCGAAGAACTCTCCCCCGGCCTGCGCCTGACCGTCGATTACGGCTTCCTCTGGTTCCTCGCACAGCCGATCTTCTGGCTGCTGAGCGCCATTCATACGCTGCTCGGCAACTGGGGCTGGTCGATCATCGTGCTGACCATCATCATCAAGCTGATCTTCTTCCCGCTCTCGGCGGCCAGCTACAGGTCCATGGCACGCATGCGCGCCGTGGCGCCGAAGATGCAGGCGCTCAAGGAACAGCACGGCGACGATCGCCAGAAGATGTCCCAGGCGATGATGGAGCTGTACAAGAAGGAGAAGATCAATCCGCTCGGTGGCTGCCTGCCGATCCTGGTGCAGATGCCGGTGTTCCTGGCCCTCTACTGGGTACTGCTGGAAAGCGTCGAGATGCGCCAGGCGCCCTGGATGTTCTGGATCACCGACCTGTCGATCAAGGATCCGTTCTTTATCCTGCCGATCATCATGGGCGTGACCATGTTCATCCAGCAGCAACTGAACCCGACCCCGCCGGACCCGATGCAGGCCAAGGTGATGAAGCTGCTGCCGATCATCTTCACCTTCTTCTTCCTCTGGTTCCCGGCCGGTCTGGTCCTGTACTGGGTGGTCAACAACGTCCTGTCCATCGCACAGCAGTGGTACATTACGCGCAAGATCGAGAGACAGGTCACGGCCTCGGCCTGACTTGCGCAGTAAACAGAACGCCCCTTGATTGGGGCGTTTTGCTTTTTCAGTTCCTGGAGAGACGCATGAGCCAAGATCGCGAAACCATCGCCGCAGTCGCCACCGCACCGGGTCGTGGCGGCATCGGGGTCGTGCGGGTTTCCGGACCGCGCGCCAAAGCGCTGGCCATCACCCTCAGCGGTCGAGAGCCCATCGCCCGTCATGCTCATTACGGCCCGTTTCATGCCGATGACGGCGAAGTCATCGATGAAGGGCTGATGCTGTTCTTTCCCGGCCCGCATTCGTTCACCGGCGAAGACGTGCTGGAGCTGCAGGGCCACGGCGGGCCGGTGGTCATGGACATGCTGCTGCACCGTTGCGTGGAACTGGGCGTGCGCCTGGCCCGTCCGGGGGAATTCAGCGAGCGTGCCTTTCTCAACGACAAGCTGGACCTGGCCCAGGCCGAAGCCATTGCCGACCTCATCGAGGCCAGTTCCGCCCAGGCCGCGCGCAATGCGGTGCGTTCACTGCAGGGCGAGTTTTCCCGGCGCGTCCATCAACTGACCGAACGACTGATCCAGCTGCGCATCTACGTCGAAGCCGCCATCGACTTCCCCGAGGAAGAGATCGATTTCCTCGCCGATGGCCACGTGCTGGGATTGCTCGAGGGCGTGTGCGCCGAGTTATCCACAGTGTTGCGCGAAGCCGGACAAGGCGCATTGCTTCGCGAAGGCATGACGGTGGTCATCGCCGGCCTGCCCAATGCCGGCAAGTCCAGCCTGCTCAATGCCCTTGCCGGACGCGAAGCGGCCATCGTCACCGATATCGCCGGCACCACCCGGGACATCCTGCGCGAACATATCCACATCGACGGTATGCCCCTGCACGTAGTGGACACCGCTGGCCTGCGTGATACCCAGGACCAGGTGGAAAAGATCGGTGTGGAACGCGCGCTCAAGGCCATAGGCGAAGCCGACAGGATACTGCTGGTGGTCG
This sequence comes from Stutzerimonas stutzeri, assembly GCF_013522825.1. Taxonomy (GTDB): domain Bacteria; phylum Pseudomonadota; class Gammaproteobacteria; order Pseudomonadales; family Pseudomonadaceae; genus Stutzerimonas; species Stutzerimonas stutzeri_AK. The sequence continues at coordinate 41,342 of NZ_JAAMQZ010000033.1, read as the reverse complement.
ATTCCACCGCCCCGGAAGCAACTGACCCCTTTGCACTCTGGCCGGAATTTCTCGATCAGCGTCCCGATCCGGCGCGCGTCACCCTGATCCGCAACAAGGCCGACCTGTCCGGTGAGCCGGTGGCGCTGGAGGTCTGCAACGATGGACACGTCACCCTCAGCCTCTCAGCCAAATCCAGTGACGGCCTCGACCTGCTGCGCGAACACCTGAAGACTTGCATGGGTTACGAGCAGACCTCGGAAAGCGGCTTCAGCGCACGCCGACGTCACCTCGATGCACTGCACCAGGCCCGCCAGCACCTCGACCATGGCCACGCCCAGCTGACCCTCGCCGGTGCCGGCGAACTGCTGGCCGAGGACCTGCGCCAGGCCCAGCAAGCCCTGGGCGAAATCACCGGCGCCTTCAGTTCCGACGACCTGCTGGGGCGAATCTTTTCCAGCTTCTGTATCGGCAAATAACCAGCAGCTCAGTAATCGATCCAACTCGACGCCGGCTTCAACGAGCACGGCGTGACAGGCTGTGCCTGGTTGAAAATCCGAACCCTTTCATTCCGCTCCGGAATATTCATAGCCAAATTCAATGCTGAGCCCTGTGGACAAGCCCACCTGATCCCGGTCCATAAAAGGGGTATAAACCAGGACATGAAAACGTCTGTGGATAAATAGCGTTTCCATACACAGGCTGCTCACGGGCTACGCACCGTCTCCACCCAGCTTCAGCACCGGGTTTAGATCTTCTGTAGACCAGTAAAGACACGGCCTGCAGAGGTTATCCACAGAAAACACCCGAACCATTTATAAACATAAAAATAAGCTTTAAAGAATTACTTTCTTTATCTCTATATTTGTTTGCCAGTAAACATGCCCACCGCGTTGGTTATTTTTTATCCAGAAGCCTTCTTTCAGCGTCCGTGAAACCCTATACTTGCGCGTTTCCAGAACCCCCTATGAACAGGCACGAGGTGCGTGGTGGATTTCCCTTCCCGTTTTGACGTCATCGTGATCGGTGGTGGCCATGCCGGTACCGAAGCTGCCTTGGCAGCGGCGCGCATGGGCGTGAAAACCCTGTTGCTAACGCACAATGTGGAAACGCTCGGACAGATGAGCTGCAATCCTGCTATCGGCGGTATCGGCAAGAGCCATCTGGTCAAGGAAATCGATGCACTGGGCGGTGTCATGGCCACTGCCACCGACAAGAGCGGTATCCAGTTTCGTGTACTCAACAGTCGCAAGGGACCGGCTGTGCGTGCCACCCGCGCCCAGGCTGATCGGATACTGTACAAGGCCGCCGTTCGCGAAACGCTGGAGAACCAGCCCAACCTGTGGATATTCCAGCAGGCGGCGGACGATCTCATCGTCGAAGCCGATCAGGTCAGGGGCGTGGTCACCCAAATGGGGCTGCGCTTCTTCTCCGAGTCGGTGGTATTGACCACTGGGACCTTCCTCGGCGGACTTATCCACATCGGGCTGCAGAACTATTCCGGGGGACGTGCCGGCGATCCGCCTTCCATCGCTTTGGCGCAGCGTCTGCGCGAGCAACCCCTGCGCGTGGGACGCCTGAAAACCGGCACACCACCGCGCATCGACGGTCGAAGCGTCGATTTCTCGGTGATGATCGAACAGCCCGGTGACACACCGCTGCCGGTGATGTCCTTCCTCGGCAACCGCGAGCAGCATCCGCCGCAGGTCAGTTGCTGGATCACCCACACCAATGCCCGCACCCACGAAATCATCGCCGCCAATCTGGATCGCTCGCCGATGTATTCCGGTGTCATCGAAGGCGTAGGGCCGCGCTATTGCCCCTCCATCGAGGACAAGATCCACCGCTTCGCCGACAAGGACAGCCACCAGGTCTTCATCGAACCCGAAGGCCTGACCACACATGAGCTGTACCCCAACGGCATTTCCACCTCGCTGCCGTTCGATGTGCAGCTGCAGATCGTGCAGAGCATTCGTGGCCTGGAGCATGCGCATATCGTTCGGCCAGGCTATGCCATCGAGTACGACTACTTCGACCCGCGCGACCTGAAACACAGCCTGGAAACCAAGGTGATCGGCGGGCTGTTCTTCGCCGGCCAGATCAATGGCACCACTGGTTACGAGGAAGCCGGTGTCCAAGGACTGCTCGCCGGGACCAACGCCGCCTTGCGTGCCCAGGGGCGTGACGCCTGGTATCCACGCCGCGATGAGGCCTATCTCGGGGTGTTGATCGACGACCTGATCACCCTCGGCACCCAGGAGCCCTATCGCATGTTCACTTCGCGCGCCGAATATCGACTGATCCTGCGCGAGGACAACGCCGACCTGCGTCTGACGGAAAAGGGCCGTGAACTGGGGCTGGTGGATGACATCCGCTGGGCGGCGTTCGAGCGCAAGCGCGAAGGCATCGCGCGCGAGGAACAGCGCCTGAAGGAAACCTGGGTGCGTCCTGGTACCGAACAGGGGGAGGCCATTTCGGCCCGTTTCGGTACCCCGCTGACCCATGAGTACAACCTGCTGAACCTGCTGGCGCGCCCCGAGATCGACTATCAGAGCCTGGTCGAGCTGACGGGCGTGATGGTGGACGATCCGCAGGTGGCCGAGCAGGTAGAGATCAAGACCAAGTACGCCGGTTATATCGAGCGTCAGCAGGACGAGATTGCCCGTTTGCGTGCCAGCGAGAATGTCGTGCTGCCAACCGAGCTGGATTACTCGGCAATCTCTGGGCTTTCGAAGGAAATCCAGCACAAGCTGTCCCTGGCGCGTCCCGAAACCCTGGGGCAGGCATCGAGAATTCCCGGTGTCACGCCAGCGGCCGTGTCGTTGTTGATGATTCATCTGAAAAAGCGCAGTGCCGGTCAGAAACTGGAGCAGAGCGCCTGATGAGTCCCGACATGGCAAATCATGCAGCAGAACTGCGCGAAGGTGCGTTGCAGCTGGGTATCGAACTGAGCGAAGTCCAGCAACAGCAGCTGCTGGGTTACCTGGCCCTGCTGAACAAGTGGAACAAGGCCTACAACCTGACCGCCGTGCGTGATCCGGCAGAGATGGTTTCGCGGCATCTGCTCGACAGCCTCAGCGTGGTGCCCCATGCAGAGCCCGGCGGGTCACGCTGGCTCGATGTGGGCAGCGGCGGCGGCATGCCCGGCATTCCCCTGGCGATCCTGTTTCCCGAGCGCCACTTCACGCTGCTCGATTCCAACGGCAAGAAGACCCGTTTCCTGACCCAGGCTAAGCTGGAACTGAAGCTGGCCAACGTCGAGGTTATCCACAGCCGCGTCGAGCAGTTCAAACCCGAGCAGCCCTTTACCGATATCACTTCCCGAGCCTTCAGCTCGCTGGAGGATTTCGCCAACTGGACGCGTCACCTGAGTGATGGCACGACCCGCTGGCTGGCCATGAAAGGCGTGCAGCCGGATGATGAACTGCAGGCCCTGCCTGCGGATTTCCAGCTGGAACGCTGCCTGGTGCTCAAGGTTCCCGGTTGCCAAGGCCAGCGCCATCTGCCGATACTGCGCCGCACTTCATGACCCCGGACAGACACTGATCATGGCCAAAGTATTCGCCATCGCCAATCAGAAGGGCGGTGTCGCCAAGACTACCACCTGCATCAACCTTGCCGCTTCGCTGGTGGCAACACGCCGTCGTGTGCTGCTGATCGATCTCGACCCTCAAGGCAATGCCACCACCGGCAGCGGTGTGGACAAGTTGAGTCTGGAGTATTCGATCTACGACGTGTTGATAGGCGAATGCAGCCTGGTCGACGCCATGCAGTTTTCCGAGCACGGTGGTTATCAGCTGCTGCCGGCCAACCGTGACCTGACGGCGGCCGAGGTCGCCCTGCTGAACCTGCCGGCCAAGGAAAACCGCCTGCGCGAAGCACTCGCGCCGGTGCGCGAGAATTACGATTACATTCTCATTGACTGCCCGCCGTCGCTGTCGATGCTGACCATCAACGCGCTGACCGCCGCCGATGGCGTGATCATTCCGATGCAGTGCGAGTACTATGCGCTCGAAGGTCTGACCGATCTGGTCAATTCGATCCAGCGCATCGGCCAGGCACTCAACCCGAGCCTGAAAATCGAGGGCCTGCTGCGCACCATGTACGATCCGCGCAGCAGCCTGACCAACGACGTGACCGAGCAGCTCAAGGCGCATTTCGGCGACAAGCTCTACGACACCGTCATCCCGCGCAACGTGCGGCTGGCCGAAGCGCCCAGCCACGGCATGCCGGCGCTGGTCTACGACAAGCAATCCAAGGGCGCACTGGCCTATCTGGCGCTGGCTGGCGAACTGTCGCGCCGCCAGCGGCGTGCCGCCCGCAGCGTAACCGCATAAGGAATTTTCATGGCGACCAAGAAAAGAGGCCTGGGACGCGGACTGGATGCCCTGCTCGGTGGTGCCAACGTCACTGCCATGCAGGAGCAGGCCGTTCAGGCCGATGTGCGCGAGCTTCAGCAACTGCCGCTCGATCTGATCCAGCGTGGCAAGTACCAGCCACGCCGCGATATCGACCCGGTGACGCTCGAAGAACTGGCGCAATCGATCAAAGCGCAAGGTGTGATGCAGCCGATCGTGGTGCGTGCCATTGGCGGTGGTCGTTACGAAATCATCGCCGGTGAACGCCGCTGGCGTGCCAGTCAGCAGGCCGGGCTGGAGACGATCCCGGCACTGGTACGTGATGTCACCGACGAGGCCGCCATCGCCATGGCGCTGATCGAGAACATCCAGCGTGAAGATCTCAATCCCGTCGAAGAAGCGGTGGCGCTGCAGCGCTTGCAGCAGGAATTCCAGCTGACCCAGCAGCAGGTCGCCGACGCGGTGGGAAAATCGCGGGTGACCGTCAGCAATCTGCTGCGGCTGATTGCCCTGCCGGAGGAAATCAAGACGCTGCTTTCTCACGGCGACCTGGAAATGGGCCATGCCCGCGCATTGCTCGGTCTGCCGGCTGAACGGCAGATAGAGGGAGCGCGGCATGTTGTCGCACGCGGAATGACCGTGCGCCAGACCGAGGCCCTCGTGCGGCAATGGCTGAATGCTCAGCAAACGACGAAAAGCGATCCGAAAAGCGATCCGGACATCCAGCGTCTGGAACAGCGACTGGCCGAGCGGCTGGGCTCCCCGGTGCAAATCAGGCATGGCGAGAAGGGCAAGGGACAGCTGGTTATCCGCTACAGTTCGCTGGATGAGCTGCAGGGTGTACTGGCGCACATTCGCTGATACAAAAAAGATGTAGTGGCAGCTGGAAAAGGCTACCTGAAGGTTGAACGCGAAGTGGCCTGCTCCTATACTCGCCGCGCTTTTTTGACTGCGGTCATTGCTGGCAACAGCGCTACCTGGCGATGGATGTACGGGTGAATATACGTAACAGAACACCTTTGCATCGCCTGCCGGTCGTGCGTGTGCTGGTAGTGCAGGCACTCACCGGGCTGTTTGCCGCTGTGTTCTGCGGTCTGCTTTTTGGTATGGTCGCCGGCTACTCCGGGTTGCTGGGCGGCCTGATAGCGCTACTGGCCAATGTCTACTTCGCGTTCAAGGCGTTTCGCTATTACGGCGCGCGCTCGGCCAGGGCAATCGTGCAGTCCTTCTGGGCTGGCGAGATGGGTAAACAGATTCTTGCAGCAGCGTTGTTTGCGCTGGTGTTTGTGGGAGTGGAACCGCTGGAGCCAGCCGCCTTGTTCGCTGGTTACGTGCTGGTTCTTGGCGCTGGAGCGAGCGCCCTCCTGCTGATGAAAACTAATCCGAAGCATTGAGCACTGAGGCGTTTATGGCGAGTACCCCGGCGGAATATATCCAGCATCACCTGCAGAATCTGACCTACGGAAAACTGCCGGCAGGCTACGTTCGCGCAGACGGTTCGGTCGTCGATCAGGCCACCTGGACCATCGCCCAGACCGGCATCGAAGCACGTGACATGGGCTTCATGGCCGTTCACCTGGACACCATGGGCTGGTCGCTGCTGATGGGCGCCCTCTTCATCCTGCTGTTCCGCAGTGCCGCCAAGGTGGCCACTGACGGTGTGCCGGGCAAGTTGCAGAATTTCGTCGAAATGTGCGTCGAGTTCATCGAAGGCGTGGTCAAGGACACTTTCCACGGCCGCAACGCGCTGATCGCTCCGCTGGCACTGACCATCTTCGTCTGGGTGTTCCTGATGAACAGCCTGAAGTGGATCCCGGTCGACTACATCCCGGGTATCGCCCATCTGCTCGGCCTGCCGGCGTTCAAGATCGTACCGACCGCCGATCCTAACGGCACATTCGGTCTGTCGCTCGGTGTCTTCATCCTGATCCTGTTCTACAGCTTCAAGGTCAAGGGCGTCGGCGGTTTCACCAAGGAACTGGCCTTCACCCCGTTCAATCACTGGTCGCTGGTACCGTTCAACCTGTTCCTCGAAATCCTCGGTCTGCTGACCAAGCCGCTGAGCCTGGCTCTGCGTCTGTTCGGCAACATGTACGCCGGTGAGGTGGTATTCATCCTCATCGCGCTGCTGCCGTTCTACGTGCAGTGGACCCTGAATGTGCCCTGGGCGATCTTCCATATCCTGGTGATTCCGCTGCAGGCGTTCATCTTCATGGTTCTGACCGTGGTGTACCTGAGCTCAGCGCACGAGGATCATGGATCCGAGGCTGCACACTAAGCTCAGACCCCTGGAAACACTTTTGCTTCAAAACGAAAAACCTTAACCCCCCTAGCTTCAGGAGCTTTACATGGAACTCGTCTACATCGCCGCCTCTATCATGATTGGTCTGGGTGCCCTGGGCACCGGTATCGGCTTCGCCCTGCTGGGCGGCAAGCTGCTGGAATCCACCGCTCGTCAGCCTGAGCTGGCTCCGCAGCTGCAAACCAAGACCTTCCTGATGGCCGGCCTGCTCGACGCCGTACCGATGATCGGTGTCGGTATCGCGATGTACCTCATCTTCGTTGTCGCTGGTTAAGCATTTATCCGGTTTCAGATGGGGTTCGCCGGGCGAGCCCCGTCGCCGTGGAATGACTCCCGCGTTGAACGAGATAGCACGAGGTAAATCGCTGTGAACATTAACTTGACGCTGTTCGGTCAAACGATCGCCTTCGCTATCTTCGTCTGGTTCTGCATGAAGCTCGTCTGGCCACCGGTAACGGCAGCCATGGCAGCGCGCCAGAAGAAGATCGCCGAAGGGCTGGATGCGGCTGGCCGTGCGCAGCAAGACCTGAAACTGGCTCAGGACAAGGTGACCAACACCCTGCGTGAGACGAAGGAACAGGCTGCCCAGATCATCGAGCAGGCCAACAAGCAAGCCAACGCGATCGTCGAGGAAGCCAAGCAGCAGGCACGTAGCGAAGGCGAGCGACTCGTCGCCGGTGCCCGCGCCGAAATCGAACAGGAAGTGAACCGTGCCAGGGATCAACTGCGCAGTCAGGTAGCGGCTCTGGCCGTCGCCGGTGCAGAGAAGATCCTGGAGTCCCAGGTGGACGCCAAGGTACACAACGAACTGGTCGAAAAACTGGCCTCCCAACTTTAAGCGAGGCAAGCGATGATCAATACCCAGACGCTTGCTCGGCCTTACGCGAAAGCCGCTTTCGAGTTTGCCAGTGCGGTCGGACAGACCGAGTCCTGGTCGAAGATGCTGAGCCTGTCGGCCATCGCCGTTGAAGTCCCGGAAGTTTCGGCCCTGCTGAGCGACCCTCGCCTGACCAGTGAAAGCAAGGTTCAGGAGCTGGTCCGCCTGCTAGGCGACGATACGGATGAAGCCTTCCGCAATTTCGTTCGCAGCCTTGGCGAGAATGATCGCCTGTCGGTACTGCCGACGGTGAGTGAGCTGTACGAGGACATCAAGGCGCAAGCCGAAAAAACGCTTGAGGCAGAAATCGAAACTGCCTTCGAGCTCAGCAACGCGCAACTGCAAACTTTGGCTGCCGCCCTGTCGAAGCGGCTAGATCGCACCGTCAACCTCCAGCAGGCCGTGAATCCTGCGCTGATCGGCGGCGTAGTCATCCGCGCCGGTGATGTGGTTGTCGACGGTTCGGTCCGCGGCAAACTGAGCCAGTTGGCCGAATCGTTGAAATCCTGATTTGAGGGTCGTGGCATGCAGCAACTGAATCCTTCCGAGATTAGTGAAATCATTAAGCAGCGCATCGAGAAATCCGATGTCGCTGCTCAAGCCCGTAATGAGGGCACCGTCGTCAGCGTGTCTGACGGCATCGTACGTATCTATGGTCTGGCCGACGTGATGTACGGCGAGATGATCGAGTTCCCTGGCGGCATCTTCGGCATGGCATTGAACCTGGAGCAGGACTCCGTAGGTGCCGTGGTTCTGGGTAACTACCTGGGCCTGACCGAAGGCATGAGCGCCAAGTGCACCGGTCGCATCCTTGAAGTTCCGGTAGGTCCGGAGCTGCTGGGTCGTGTGGTCGATGCCCTGGGCAACCCGATCGACGGCAAAGGTCCGATCAATGCCCAGGCTACCGACGCCGTCGAGAAAGTGGCACCGGGCGTGATCTGGCGTAAGTCGGTCGATCAGCCGGTACAGACCGGCTACAAGTCGGTCGACGCCATGATTCCGGTTGGCCGTGGCCAGCGCGAGCTGATCATCGGTGACCGCCAGATCGGCAAGACCGCCATGGCGATCGACGCCATCATCAACCAGCGTAACAGCGGCATCAAATGCGTCTACGTAGCCATCGGTCAGAAGCAGTCGACCATCGCCAACGTGGTGCGCAAGCTGGAAGAGCACGGCGCCCTGGCCAACACCATCATCGTCGCGGCTTCCGCTTCGGAGTCTGCTGCCCTGCAATTCCTGGCGCCTTATGCCGGTTGCACCATGGGCGAGTACTTCCGCGACCGCGGTGAAGACGCACTGATCGTGTATGACGATCTGTCCAAGCAGGCTGTGGCCTACCGCCAGATTTCCCTGCTGCTGCGTCGTCCACCGGGACGTGAAGCCTACCCGGGCGACGTGTTCTATCTCCACAGCCGCCTGCTGGAGCGCGCTTCCCGCGTATCCGAGGAGTATGTCGAGAAGTTCACCAACGGTGCCGTGACGGGCCAGACCGGTTCCCTGACCGCGCTGCCGATCATCGAAACCCAGGCCGGTGACGTTTCCGCGTTCGTTCCGACCAACGTGATTTCCATCACCGACGGTCAGATCTTCCTGGAATCGGCCATGTTCAACGCAGGCATCCGTCCGGCCGTCAACGCCGGTATCTCGGTATCCCGCGTCGGTGGTGCTGCGCAGACCAAGATCATCAAGAAGCTGTCCGGTGGTATCCGTACCGCGCTGGCCCAGTACCGTGAACTGGCTGCGTTCGCGCAGTTCGCTTCCGACCTGGACGAAGCGACCCGCAAGCAGCTCGAGCATGGTCAGCGCGTTACCGAGCTGATGAAGCAGAAGCAGTATGCGCCGATGTCCATCGCCGACATGTCCGTGTCCCTGTATGCCGCCGAGCGTGGCTTCCTGACCGACGTGGACGTGGCCAAGGTTGGCGCCTTCGAGCAGGCCCTGATCGCCTTCTTCAACCACGAATTCGCCGACCTGATGGCGAAGATCAACGTGAAGGGTGACTTCAACGACGAGATCGACGCTGGCCTGAAAGCCGGTATCGAGAAGTTCAAGGCCACGCAAAGCTGGTAAGCCGCAGCGGGAGCCGCAAGGTTCCCGCCTGCTAACCCGATAGGTGTCAAATGGCAGGCGCAAAAGAGATTCGCAGCAAGATTGCGAGCATCAAAAGCACGCAGAAGATCACCAGCGCCATGGAGAAGGTGGCGGTCAGCAAGATGCGCAAGGCACAACAGCGCATGGCTGCCAGCCGTCCCTACGCGGAGCGGATCCGGCAGGTGATTGGCCATCTGGCCAGTGCCAACCCGGAATACCGCCACCCGTTCATGGTGGAGCGTCCGGTCAAGCGTGTCGGTTATATCGTTGTGTCAACCGATCGTGGTCTGTGCGGTGGCCTGAACACCAACCTGTTCAAGGCGCTGATCAAGCACATGAAGGAATGGCACGATCAGAAGGTCGAGGCTGACCTCTGCGTGATCGGCAACAAGGGCGCAAGCTTCTTCCGCAGTTTTGGCGGCAACGTGGTTGCAGCCATCGGCAACATCGGTGAAGCGCCGTCGATCAATGACCTGATCGGCAGCGTCAAGGTCATGCTCGATGCCTTCCAGGAAGGCCGGGTGGATCGCTTGTACCTGGTATCCAACAAGTTCATCAACACCATGACCCAGAAACCGACGGTCGACCAGCTGCTGCCCCTGGCGGCGGCAGCGAATGCCGAACCGGTCAAGAAAGGTCAGTGGGACTACCTCTACGAGCCGGACGCCCAGCAACTGCTGGATGCGCTGCTGGTTCGTTTCATCGAGTCCCAGACCTATCAGGCGGTGGTTGAGAACGGTGCAGCCGAACAGGCCGCACGGATGATTGCCATGAAGAGTGCAACCGACAACGCCGGGGAGCTGATTGGTGACCTGCAACTGGTCTACAACAAGGCCCGTCAGGCTGCGATCACTCAGGAAATTTCGGAAATCGTCGGCGGCGCTGCCGCGGTTTAAGAACGGTTCAACTGTTAACAATGGCTGAAAAGTCAGAGGAACCAAACATGAGTAGCGGACGTATCGTTCAAATCATCGGCGCCGTCATCGACGTGGAATTTCCACGCGATCAGGTGCCGAATGTCTATGACGCGCTGAAAGTTCAAGGCGCCGAGACCACCCTGGAAGTCCAGCAGCAGCTGGGCGACGGCGTTGTCCGTACCATCGCCATGGGTTCGACCGAGGGCCTCAAGCGTGGCCTGGACGTCAACAACAGCGGCAAGGCCATCCAGGTACCGGTGGGTGCCGGTACCCTGGGTCGTATCATGAACGTCCTGGGCGAGCCCATCGACGAAGCCGGTCCGGTTGCCTGCGACGAGCAGTGGGGCATCCACCGCGCGGCGCCGAGCTATGCCGAACAGGCTGGCGGCAACGACCTGCTGGAAACCGGCATCAAGGTCATCGACCTGGTCTGCCCGTTCGCCAAGGGCGGCAAGGTCGGCCTGTTCGGTGGCGCCGGCGTGGGCAAGACCGTCAACATGATGGAACTGATCAACAACATCGCCAAGGCGCACAGCGGTCTGTCTGTGTTCGCCGGTGTGGGTGAGCGTACCCGTGAGGGTAACGACTTCTACCACGAGATGAAGGATTCCAACGTTCTCGACAAGGTAGCGATGGTCTACGGTCAGATGAACGAGCCGCCAGGAAACCGTCTGCGCGTGGCACTGACCGGCCTGACCATGGCCGAGAAGTTCCGCGAGGAAGGCAAGGACGTTCTGCTGTTCATCGACAACATCTACCGTTACACCCTGGCCGGCACCGAAGTGTCCGCGCTGCTGGGTCGTATGCCGTCCGCAGTGGGTTATCAGCCGACTCTGGCCGAGGAAATGGGTGTTCTGCAGGAGCGCATCACCTCCACCAAGACCGGTTCGATCACCTCGATCCAGGCCGTATACGTTCCCGCGGATGACCTGACCGACCCGAGCCCGGCGACCACCTTCGCCCACTTGGACGCCACCGTCGTTCTGTCGCGTGACATCGCTTCCCTGGGTATCTACCCGGCCGTCGACCCGCTGGATTCCACCAGCCGTTCGCTGGACCCGCTGGTGGTTGGCCAGGAGCACTACGAGTGCACCCGTGGTGTGCAGTACGTGCTGCAGCGCTACAAGGAACTGAAGGACATCATCGCTATCCTGGGTATGGACGAACTGTCCGAGACCGACAAGCAGCTGGTCGCACGTGCTCGTAAGATCCAGCGCTTCCTGTCCCAGCCGTTCCATGTGGCCGAGGTCTTCACCGGCGCTCCAGGCAAGTACGTGTCCCTGAAGGAAACCATCCGTGGCTTCCAGGGCATTCTCAATGGTGACTACGATCACCTGCCGGAGCAGGCGTTCTACATGGTTGGCACCATCGACGAAGCCATCGAGAAGGCCAACAAACTGTAACTGGCGCGCCCGCTTGCGGGCGCCGATCCCGCCCCTGACCGGCGCTGACCGGCTCAGGGGAAGATTACCGAGGCATAAGTATGGCTATGACAGTCCATTGCGACATCGTCAGTGCGGAAGAAGAGCTGTTCTCGGGGCTGGTGGAAATGGTCGTCGCCCATGGCAACCTGGGTGACATCGGTATCCTGCCGGGCCACGCGCCGCTGCTGAGCGATCTCAAGCCCGGTCCGGTGCGCGTGATCAAGCAGGGTGGCGAGGAAGAAATCTTCTACATCTCCGGCGGCTTCATCGAGGTGCAGCCGAACATGGTGAAGGTGCTTGCCGATACCGCTACTCGCGCCAAGGACATTGACGAGGCTGCCGCTCAGGCCGCCGTCAAGGCTGCCGAAAAGGCACTGCACGAGAAAGGCGTGGATTTCGACTACGGCTCCGCCGCCGCTCGTCTGGCCGAGGCCGCAGCCCAGCTGCGTACCATCGAGCAGCTGCGCAAGAAGTACGGTCGACACTGATCGACCAGCAGGCTGTTGAAAACGTAGGCGAGGCAGGAAAGGCGAGGCGAAAACAGCCGAAGAAGCGCAGTTTAGGTGTTCTAAATGAGCATTCTGAGGCTGTTTTCAACGAAGTCTTGCCAACGCAGGTAGTTTTCAACGCTCTGCTGGCGTCTTCATCGCGCACGAGTAAAAGGGTAGCCTTGGCTACCCTTTTTCTTGTCTGTAATTTTTCGGTGCCGGCACAGTCGAACCACCGCTACCTTCGACCCATACCGTTCAGGATCAGCACCCATGTCACTCGATATCGTCATTCTCGCCGCCGGCCAAGGCACCCGCATGCGTTCCGCCCTGCCCAAGGTCCTGCATCCGGTGGCTGGCAAATCGATGCTCGGTCACGTCATCGATACGGCACGCGCCCTGCAACCCCAGAGCATTCAGGTGGTGATCGGCCACGGCGCCGAGCAGGTGCGCGAGCGCCTGGCGGGTGAGGATCTGACCTGGGTGCTTCAGGCCGAGCAGCTCGGCACCGGCCATGCTGTGGCGCAGGCATTGCCGAACTTCTCGGCTGAGCGGGTGCTGATTCTCTATGGCGATGTACCGCTGATCGAAGCCGATACCCTGCAGCGGCTGCTGCACAAGGTCGGCCCCGAGCAACTGGCGCTGCTCACCGTGATGCTCGACGACCCCAGCGGCTATGGCCGTATCGTCCGTGATGAACGCGGCGAGGTGCAGGCCATCGTCGAGCACAAGGATGCCAGTGACGAGCAGCGGTCGATTCGCGAAGGCAATACCGGCATCCTGGCGGTGCCGGGTAGCCGCATCGGCGAGTGGCTGGGGCGCCTGTCCAACAGCAACGCCCAGGGTGAGTACTACCTGACGGACGTGATCGCCATGGCAGTGGCCGACGGCTTGCGTGTCGCTACGGAACACTCCCGGGACGCCATGGAAGTGCAGGGCGCCAATGACCGTATCCAGCTGGCTGAGCTGGAGCGCCACTATCAGCTGCGTGCGGCGCGGCGCTTGATGGCGCAAGGCGTGACGCTACGTGATCCGGCGCGTTTCGATCTTCGCGGTGAGGTTTCGGTGGGGCGCGATGTGCTGATCGACATCAACGTAATCCTCGAAGGCCGTGTGGTTATCGAAGATGACGTGCAGATTGGGCCGAATTGCGTGATCAGCAACAGTACCCTGCGCAAGGGCGCGATCATCAAGGCCAATTCCCATCTGGAAGGCGCGGAAGTCGGCGAAGGCGCCGATTGCGGCCCCTTCGCCCGCCTGCGTCCCGGCAGCGTGCTCGGCGCCAGGGCGCATGTGGGCAACTTCGTCGAACTGAAGAACGCGACCCTGGCCGAGGGTGCCAAGGCCGGTCACCTGAGTTACCTGGGCGACGCCGAGATCGGCGCGCGAACCAACATCGGCGCCGGCACCATCACCTGCAATTACGACGGCGCCAACAAGTTCAGAACGGTAATGGGCGAAGACGTCTTCATCGGTTCCAACAGCTCGCTGGTGGCGCCGCTGAATCTTGGTGACGGCGCGACCACGGGGGCCGGCTCGGTGATCACCGAAGACATACCGGCACACAACCTCGCGCTTGGGCGCGGACGGCAGCGCAATATCGAAGGTTGGCAAAGGCCGGTGAAAAAGAAGTCATAAGCTTGAAGCAAAAGCTGTAGGTCGGCTCACGCTTTACCGAGCCGACGAGCGGAGCCAGGTGGATGTAAAAAGCGACATCCACTCTACGCCAGCTTGCACCCTGTGGGTGCTTATGTTTTGATTCGCACCCTTAACTTTCGAATCGAAACATTGCGTATGTCCAAGCGCAACACGCCACAACGTCGTCACGCTATCCTTGCGTTGCTCAACGAGCAGGGCGAGGTCAGCGTCGATGCGTTATCCAGGCACTTCGAGACCTCCGAAGTCACCATCCGCAAGGACCTTGCCGCACTGGAGAAGAACGGCCTGCTGCTGCGCCGGTATGGCGGTGCGGTGCCCCTACCGCAGGAGTTGATTGGCGATACCACCCAGCGGGTTTCTCCCGCCAAGCAGGCCATTGCCCGTGCGGCGGTGGGCTGCATTCGCGAGCATGCACGGATCATCATCGACAGCGGCACCACCACCGCGGCGATGATTCCCGAGCTGGGTCACAAGCCGGGCCTGGTGGTGATGACCAATTCGCTGAACGTGGCCAACGCCCTGCGCGAGCTGGAACACGAACCGGTGTTGCTGATGACCGGCGGCACCTGGGACCCGCACTCGGAATCCTTCCAGGGCCAGGTGGCCGAACAGGTGCTGCGCTCCTATGATTTCGACCAGTTGTTCATCGGTGCCGATGGCATCGACCTGCAGCGCGGCACCACTACCTTCAACGAGTTGCTGGGCCTGTCGCGGGTGATGGCCGAGGTCGCGCGGGAAGTGATCGTCATGGTCGAATCGGACAAGATCGGTCGGCGCATTCCCAATCTGGAGCTGCCCTGGAGCGGCATCCATACCTTGATTACCGATGAACGCCTCGCCAGCGAGGCGCGTAACAGCATTCAGGCCCGTGGTGTCAGACTGATCTGCGCGGCCATCGAAAACGATCTGGAGAACTGAACATGTGTGGCATCGTTGGCGCCGTCGCCGAGCGCAATATCAGCGCAATCCTTCTCGAAGGCCTCAAACGCCTCGAATACCGCGGTTACGACAGCGCCGGCATCGCCGTACTGGATGCCGCCGGCCAGCTGAAACGGCTTCGCCGCGCGGGCAAGGTTGCCGAGCTGGAAAGCGCGCAGCAGGCCGAAGAACTGACCGGGCGCCTGGGCATTGCCCACACCCGCTGGGCGACCCACGGCGCGCCGTGCGAGCGCAATGCCCACCCGCATGTTTCCGGCGATGACCTGGCGGTGGTGCACAACGGCATCATCGAGAACCACGAAGCGCTACGCAGCCAGCTCAAGGGCATGGGCTACGAATTCCGTTCCGATACCGATACCGAAGTCATCGTGCATCTGCTGAGCCACAAGCTCGACGAGTTCGGCGATCTCACCGTCGCGCTCAAGGCTGCGGTCAAGGAACTGCATGGCGCCTATGGCCTGGCGGTGGTTTCGGCCCGTCAGCCTGACCGTTTGCTCGCGGCCCGCAGCGGCAGCCCACTGGTGATCGGCCTGGGGCTGGGCGAGAACTTCCTGGCTTCCGACCAGTTGGCGCTGCGTCAGGTCACCGACCGCTTCATGTACCTGGAAGAAGGCGATATCGCCGAGATCCGCCGCGACAGCGTGCAGATCTGGGATGCCGACGGCCAGCCGGTGCAGCGCGAGGCTGTGCAGTACCACGAAGGCGCGGAGGCGGCGGACAAGGGTGAATACCGTCACTTCATGCTCAAGGAAATCCACGAGCAGCCCAAGGTCGTGCAGCGCACCCTCGAAGGCCGCCTGGGTGACAGGCAGGTGCTGGTGCAGGCCTTCGGTCCG
Source organism: Stutzerimonas stutzeri (assembly GCF_013522825.1). GTDB lineage: Bacteria > Pseudomonadota > Gammaproteobacteria > Pseudomonadales > Pseudomonadaceae > Stutzerimonas > Stutzerimonas stutzeri_AK. The sequence goes on along the minus strand of NZ_JAAMQZ010000033.1, from coordinate 25,472 downwards.
CAGGCCGCCGAGCTGTTCGCCCGGGTGCGCAACGTGCAGATCGTCGCTTGCGGCACCAGTTATCACGCCGGCATGGTTGCGCGTTACTGGCTGGAAGAACTGGCCGGTATTCCCTGCCAGGTCGAGGTGGCCAGCGAGTTCCGCTACCGCAAGGTGGTGGTGCAGCCCGACAGCCTGTTCGTCACCATTTCCCAGTCCGGTGAGACCGCCGACACCCTGGCCGCGCTACGCAATGCCAAGGTGCTTTCGGCGCAAGAGGGCGGCTATCTGGCCAGCCTGGCGATCTGCAACGTCGGCATCAGTTCGCTGGTGCGCGAATCCGACCTTTGCCTGCTGACCCAGGCCGGCCCGGAAATTGGCGTCGCTTCGACCAAGGCTTTCACCACCCAGCTGGTCGGGCTGATGCTGCTGTCCCTGGCGCTGGGCCAGGTGCGCGGCACTCTGTCGGCAGACAAGGAAGCCGAACTGGTGGCCGAACTGCGTCGCCTGCCGACCCGCCTGGGCGAGGCGCTGGCGATGGATACCACGGTGGAGAAGATCGCCGAGCATTTCGCCGAGAAGCACCACACCCTGTTCCTCGGGCGCGGCGCGCAGTATCCGGTGGCGATGGAGGGTGCGCTCAAGCTCAAGGAAATTTCCTATATCCACGCCGAAGCCTACCCCGCCGGTGAACTCAAGCACGGCCCGCTGGCGCTGGTGGACGCCGACATGCCGGTGGTCACGGTGGCGCCGAACAACGAGCTGCTGGAAAAGCTCAAGTCCAATCTGCAGGAAGTCCGCGCCCGTGGTGGCGAGCTGATCGTCTTCGCCGATGGCGCCGCCGCCATGGAAAACGGCGAGGGAACCTTCGTGGTGAACATGCCGCATATCCACGACGCACTGGCGCCGATTCTCTACACCCTGCCGTTGCAGCTGCTCTCGTATTACGTTGCCGTGCTGCGCGGCACCGACGTGGACCAGCCACGCAACCTGGCGAAATCCGTCACCGTGGAATAAGCCCGCTCGCATCGGCAGTTGCTGCTGCTGATCTCCAGCAATGAAGCCTGTACGAGCTGGCGCCGGCTCGTGCAAGGCTGACCGCTGTCAGCCTGCCTGTGTTGCTTTCCGATAGTCGCGGTGCGGATAGCTTTTTCTATTGGCCGTTATCGACGTTCTGCGCCTTGAAGAAAGAATTGCTCGATCAACGCCGCCATGCCCGAGGGTGCCACACGGCCCCGCCGCTGTGCATCTACCACGCCGAAGACCAATGAAATGAATATCTCCGCCAGCACCGGCGCGGCGATGTCGATGCGGAACACGCCTTCCCGCTGCCCACGCAGGAAGAACGCGTCCAGCGCTTCCGAATAGGGCAGCCAGCGGCTTCCACCGGCATCCACATCGAGGCTATCGGGCCGGTATTGGAACGTCAGGAAGACCAGCATCTCGCGGTGCGTGAGGTGGTCGTTGACCAGACGGCGCAGCGCTTCCAGAGGCGGCGCCTGTTCCAGCTGGGCACTCTCGATGATCTGCGCCATCACCACCGAGCCATGGTTGAGCAGCATCTCGATGAGGTTGTCGCGTGTGCCGCAATAGCGGTTCAGGGTCGCCTTGCTGATTCCGGCGGCCTGGGCGATTTCCTTGAAGGTGCCGCGTGGGTGATCAACGATGGCGATCGCCAAGGCCTTCAGCAGCTTTTCTTCGGCAGCGGGTAAATCCATCGGGGCGCTCTTCATCGGCAGGGATAACGTGGTGGGCATTCTGCATAAAAAAGCACACTTTCTAAAAGGAATTGCCTGTTTTGTCCACAAAAGATTCAAATGAGTCAATATTGACTCATTTGAATATAAACAAGGATCATGTGCGCCTTTCGAACAGGATGGGCTCGGCCCAGGTGACACATGAGTACGATGCGCGAGCGGTTGGTTTTTCCGGCGATTTCATTGCTGGTCATCTTGAGCCTGGCGGGCTGCGACAAGCCGGAGCAGGGCTGGGAGGAAGCCGCTCCGCGTGAAGTCGATATCCTGACGATCAAGACCGAACCCTTCACCGTGGTGGCGGAGCTGCCAGGTCGCATCGAGCCGGTACGGGTGGCCGAAGTGCGTGCGCGGGTGGCCGGCATCGTGCTCAGCCGCAAGTTCGAGGAAGGCACCGACGTCAAGGCTGGCGACCTGCTGTTCCAGATCGATCCGGCACCGTTCAAGGCGGCGCTGTCGCGCGCCCAGGCTGAACTGGCCAGAGCCGAGGCGCAACTGTTCCAGGCCCAGGCTACGGTCCGGCGCTATGAGCCGCTGGTGAAGATCGAGGCGGTCAGCCAGCAGGATTTCGACGCGGCCAAAGCCGCCCTGCAGACCGCCCAGGCGGACAGGCGCTCGGCCCAGGCCAATGTGGAAACCGCCCAGCTGGATATCGACTATGCCGCAGTGCGTGCGCCGATTGCCGGGCGTATCGGTCGTGCCCAGGTCACCGAAGGTGCGCTGGTCGGCCAGGGCGAAACCACCCTGCTGGCGCGCATCCAGCAACTCGACCCGGTGTACGCCGATTTCACCCAGCCGGCTGCCGATGCCCTGCGTCTGCGTGCTGCCATCGCCGCCGGTCGGGTCTCCGGCGATGAGGACAAGGCGCTGTCATTGCGGGTCGAGGGCACCGATATCGAAAGCCACGGCACTCTGTTGTTCACCGATGTAGCGGTGGATCGCAGCACCGGCCAGATCGCCCTGCGCGGGCGTTTCGACAATCCCGAGGGCGTGCTGCTGCCGGGTATGTATGTACGCGTTCGTACGCCCCAGGGCCTGGATCAGGACGCCATTCTGCTGCCGCAGCGCGCGGTGCGGCGTACGGCTGATGGCCAGGCCAGTGTGCTGCTGCTCGGTGCCGACGACAGGGTCGAGAGTCGCCCGGTCAAGACCGGCGCCATGCAGGGTTCACGCTGGCAGATCAGCGAAGGCCTGAAGGTCGGCGAGCGGGTCATCGTCAGTTCGCTGGGCGCCGTCAGCCCAGGCGACAAGGTCGTCCCCAGACAAGCCGCTGCCGAGGCGCAAGCCGATCAGCAGTCCCAGGCGCAGTAAGCGGCAGCCGAGGAAATACCATGTCTCTGTTCTTCATCAGACGCCCCAACTTCGCTTGGGTCGTCGCCCTGTTCATCTCCATGGCCGGGCTGCTGGCCATTCCCTATCTGCCGGTGGCGCAGTACCCCAGCGTGGCGCCGCCGCAGATCAGCGTGACCGCCACCTACCCGGGCGCTTCGGCCAGGGTGCTGGTCGACTCGGTTACCAGTGTCATCGAAGAAGAGCTCAACGGTGCCAAGGGCATGCTCTATTTCGAGTCCACCAGCAATGCCAACGGCATCGCCGAAATCACCGTGACCTTCGAGCCGGGCATCAACCCGGAACTGGCCCAGGTGGATGTGCAGAACCGCCTGAAGAAGGCCGAGGCGCGCATGCCGCAGGCGGTGCTCAACCTTGGCATCCAGACCGAGCAGGCCAACGCCGGCTTTCTGCTGATCTACGCCCTCAGCTACAAGGACAATAGCGGCAACGAGGACACCACGGCGCTGGCGGATTACGCCGCACGCAACCTCAACAACGAGATCCGCCGCATCCCCGGTGTCGGCAAGCTGCAGTTCTTCGCCTCCGAAGCGGCCATGCGCGTCTGGATCGACCCGCAGAAGCTGGTCGGTTACGGCCTGTCGATCGACGACGTCAATGCGGCCATTCGCGGCCAGAACGTGCAGGTGCCAGCCGGTGCTTTCGGCAGCGCACCGGGCTCGACCGAACAGGAGCTGACCGCGACCCTGGCGGTCAAGGGCACCCTGGACAATGTCGATGAGTTCGCGCGTATCGTGCTGCGCGCCAACCCGGACGGTTCCAGCGTGACCCTCGGCGAGGTGGCGCGCATCGAGGTGGGCAGCCAGGACTACAACTTCGCCTCGCGGCAGAACGGCAAGCCGGCGGTGGCCGCCGCCGTGCAGCTTTCGCCGGGGGCCAACGCGATCCAGACGGCCAGGGCGGTGAAGGAGCGCCTTGAGGAGCTGTCAGTCAACTTCCCGGACAACGTCGAGGTCTCGGTGCCTTACGACACCTCGCGCTTCGTCGACGTGGCCATCGACAAGGTCATCTACACCCTGATCGAAGCCATGGTGCTGGTGTTCCTGGTGATGTTCCTGTTCCTGCAGAACGTGCGCTACACCCTGATCCCGAGCATCGTGGTGCCGGTGTGCCTGCTCGGCACCCTGACCTTCATGTACCTGCTGGGTTTCTCGGTGAACATGATGACCATGTTCGGCATGGTGCTGGCCATCGGTATCCTGGTGGATGACGCCATCGTGGTGGTGGAGAACGTCGAGCGGATCATGGCCGAGGAAGGCCTGCCGCCGGCCCGGGCCACGGTCAAGGCCATGGGACAGGTATCCGGGGCGATTCTCGGCATCACCCTGGTGCTGTCGGCGGTATTCCTGCCGCTGGCGTTCATGGCCGGTTCCGTGGGGGTGATCTACCAGCAGTTCTCCCTGTCGCTGGCGGTGTCGATCCTGTTCTCGGGTTTCCTCGCCCTGACCTTCACCCCGGCGCTGTGCGCCACCCTGCTCAAGCCGATTGCCCAGGGGCACCATGAGAAGCGTGGCTTCTTCGGCGCCTTCAACCGCCTGTTCACCCGCCTGACCCAGCGCTACAGCGCGCTCAACGGCAAGCTGGTGCCACGCGCGGGGCGCGTCATGCTGATCTACCTGGGCATCGTCGTGCTGATGGGCTTCTTCTACCTGCGCCTGCCGGAATCCTTCGTGCCGGTGGAAGACCAGGGCTACATGATCGTCGACGTGCAGTTGCCGCCGGGCGCCACCCGGGCGCGCACCTCGGCCACCGGCGCGGAGCTGGAAGCGTTCCTGATGTCGCGCGAGAGTGTGGACACCTCGTTCCTGGTGCTGGGGTTCAGCTTTTCCGGCATGGGCGAGAATGCGGCGCTGGCCTTCCCCGTGCTCAAGGACTGGTCGGTGCGCGGCAAGGGCCAGTCGGCGGACGATGAAATCGCCGCAGTCAACCAGCGCTTCGCCAACCTCGATGACGGCGCGATCATGGCCGTATCGCCCCCACCGATCGAAGGCCTGGGCAACTCCGGCGGTTTCGCCCTGCGTCTGCAGGATCGCGCCAACCTCGGGCGCGAGGCCTTGCTCGCCGCCCGCGACGAGGTGCTGGGAAAGGCCAACGGCAACCCGAAAATCCTCTACGCGATGATGGAAGGTCTGGGTGAGGCGCCACAGCTGCGCCTGCTCATCGACCGCGACAAGGCGCGGGCGCTCGGTGTGAGTTTCGAGTCGATCAGCAGCGCCCTGTCCACCGCCTTCGGCTCGGCGGTGATCAACGACTTCGCCAATGCCGGTCGTCAGCAACGGGTAGTGGTGCAGGCCGAACAGGCCGAGCGGATGACCCCGGAAAGCGTGCTCAAGCTGCACGTGCCCAATGACAGCGGCGCCCAGGTTCCGCTGAGCGCCTTCGTCACCACGCAATGGGAAGAAGGTGCGGTGCAGATCGCCCGCTACAACGGTTACCCGTCGATCCGCATCGCCGGCGATGCCGCGCCCGGCGTGAGCACCGGCGAGGCCATGGCCGAGATGGAACGCATCGCCGCCGAGCTGCCGGTCGGCATCGGCTACGAATGGACGGGATTGTCCTATCAGGAACGCGTCGCCAGCGGTCAGGCACTGATGCTTTTCGCCCTGGCCTTCGTCGTGGTGTTCCTGCTGCTGGTGGCGCTCTACGAGAGCTGGGCGATTCCCCTGGCGGTGATGCTGATCGTGCCGGTCGGCGCCCTCGGCGCGGTGCTGGCGGTCACGGCAGTGGGGCTGCCCAACGACGTCTACTTCAAGGTCGGCCTGATCACCATCATCGGCCTGGCGGCGAAGAATGCCATCCTTATCGTCGAGTTCGCCAAGGACCTGTGGGCGCAGGGCTACTCCCTGCGCGATGCGGCCATCGAAGCGGCGCGCCTGCGTTTCCGTCCGATCATCATGACCTCGATGGCTTTCATGCTCGGCGTGGTACCGCTGGTGATCGCCAGCGGCGCCGGTGCGGCCAGCCAGCGCGCCATCGGCACCGGGGTGATCGGCGGCATGTTCAGCGCCACGCTGCTCGGGGTGATCTTCGTGCCGGTCTTCTTCGTCTGGGTGCTGTCGCTGCTGCGCAGCACGCCGCAGTCGTCGTCCGCGCAGGACGCCCCCATCGACCGGATCGAGGAATGATCAGCATGCAACCGACCCTTCTGTTCCGCCCGGCGCTGCTGGTACTGGCCATGGCCCTTGCCGGCTGCTCCCTGGCACCCAGCTACCAGCGCCCTGAGGCGCCCGTGGCCGCGAGCTGGAACACGCCAGCCGCAGCCCCCGATGGCGCCACCGCCGAGGCGCTGGACTGGCAGACCTTCATCCTCGACCCGGAACTGCGCCAGGTGGTGGAAGCCGCCCTGGGCAACAACCGCAACCTGCGCCAGGCGCTGCTCGACATCGAGGCCGCACGCGCCCAGTACCGCGTACAGCGTGCCGACCGCCTGCCGTCGATCAACGCCAATGCCAGTGGCAACCGCCAGCGCCTGCCGAGCGACCAGTCGCTGAGCGGGCGCTCGGAAGTGGCCAGCACCTATCAGGTCGGCCTCGGCCTGACCGAGTACGAACTCGACCTGTTCGGGCGGGTGCGCAACCTCTCCGAGTCGGCGCTGGAAAGCTACCTGGCCACCGCCGAAGCCACCCGCGCCACGCAGATCAGCCTGATCGCCGAAGTGATCCAGGCCTACCTGACCCGCGACGGTGCGCAACGCCGCCTGGCGCTGGTCGAACAGACCCTGGACAGCCGCCAGGACTCGCTGGAACTGGTTAATCGGCGGCGTCAGGCGGGCACCGCCACCGCGCTGGATTATCAGGAGGCGCTGGGACTGACCGAGCAGGCCAGGGCCGAACGCGAGAGCACCGAACGCCAACTGCGCCGGGCAGACAACGCCCTCGCCCTGCTGATCGGCACGCCCGATGCGCAACGACTGCTGCCGGTCGCCCCCCGCGACTCGCTGCTGGTGCTCCAGGACATCGCCCCCGGCACCTCCTCGACGCTGATCGAACGGCGTCCGGACATCCTCGCCAGCGAACACCGCCTCAAGGCGCGCAATGCCGATATCGGCGCGGCCCGCGCGGCGTTCTTCCCGCGGCTGTCGTTGACCGGCTCGCTCGGCAGTTCCAGCACCGAACTGTCCGGGCTGTTCGATGGCGGCTCGCGGGCCTGGTCGTTCGCCCCGAGCCTGTCGCTGCCGATCTTTGCCGGTGGACGCAACCGCGCCAACCTCGACCTGGCCGAGGTACGCAAGGACGCCGCAGTGGCCGAGTACGAGGGCACCATTCAAGGCGCCTTCCGCGAAGTCGCCGACGCCCTGGCTGCCACCGATACCCTGCGCCGTGAGGAAGTCGCGCGCCGTGCCCTGGCCGATTCCAGCCAGGCGGCCATGGCCTTGGCCAAGGCTCGTTACGAGGGCGGTGTGGATGATCATCTGCGCTATCTCGACGCTCAGCGCAGCACCTTCACCGACAGGTCCACGCTGATCCAGATCAGCACCGAGCGGCAGATCGCCCTGGTCGATCTGTTCAGGGCGTTGGGAGGGAGCTGGATACGGGAGTGAGCCTCAGCCGTAGCGGGTAGATTCTCTGCAACAGGCCCGGTTGCATCGGCAGCAGCGGCGGTGGCGAGCGACCGGGAGTCCAGCCGGTCGCCGCCGCCGCGGCACTCCGTCAGAGCTTGGCGATGGAGACCTCGGTGGATTTGACGAAGGCGATCACTTCACTGCCGACGCCCAGCTCCAGCTCCTTCACCGAGCGGGTGGTGATCACCGACGTGACGATGCCGGCGGCGGTCTGCACGTCGATCTCCGACAGCACGTCGCCGAGGACGATTTCCTTGATGGTGCCCTTGAACTGGTTGCGTACGTTGATGGCTTTGATGGTCATGGCATTCTCCTGATGAGCTTGCTTAAAGCGCCCAACGCAACTGCGTGGGCAAGGGGTTGACGGGTTCGGGGCGTTCGGCGAGCGGCGGGCGTTGCAGCACGCGGTCGAGCACCCGGGCTTCCAGTGCGGCCAATGTGGCCGAGCCACGGTTGCGCGGGCGCGGCAGGTCCACGGTGAGGTCGAGGCCGATGGCGCCGTCCTCGATGAGGATCACCCGGTCGGCCATGGCCACCGCTTCGCTGACGTCGTGGGTGACCAGCAACACGGTGAAGCCATGCTGCAGCCAGAGCCGCTCGATCAGTTGCTGCATTTCGATGCGGGTCAGCGCGTCCAGCGCCCCCAAGGGTTCGTCCAGCAGCAACAGGCGCGGCTGGTGGATCAACGCGCGGGCCAGGGCCACGCGCTGCTTCTGCCCGCCGGACAAGGCCGCCGGCCACTCGTGGGCGCGTTCGGCCAGGCCGACCTCGGCCAGCGCCTGTTCGGCCCGTGGCCGCCAGTCGCCGGAAAGGCCCAGGCCGACGTTGTCGATCACGCGCTTCCAGGGCAGCAGGCGCGCGTCCTGGAACATCAGCCGCACCTCGTCGCGGTTGTTCGCCAGGCGCTCGCCGGCGCTGTCGATGGTGCCCCTGCTTGGCTGGTCCAGCCCGGCCAGCAGGCGCAACAGGGTGCTCTTGCCGCAGCCGCTGCGACCGATCACGGCTACGAACTGGCCGGCCGGAATCTGCAGGTCGATGCCCTGAAGCACCTCGCGCTCGCCGAAGGCCTTGCCGATGCCTTCGATCGCCAGCGGAATGCCGCCCGACGGTATGCCCTGACGGATGCTGTGCAGCGTGGTCATTGCGCACCTCCCTTGACCTGATAGGCCGGGTGCCAGCGCAGCCAGGCACGCTCCAGCCCACGGGCGGCGACGTCGGCCAGCTTGCCGAGCACGGCGTAGAGCAGGATCGCCAGCACCACCACGTCGGTCTGCAGGAATTCGCGGGCGTTCATCGCCAGGTAGCCGATGCCGGAGCTGGCGGAAATGGTTTCCGCCACGATCAATGTGAGCCACATGAAGCCCAGGGCGAAACGCACCCCGACCAGGATCGACGGCAGCGCGCCGGGCAGGATCACCTGGCGGAACAGGGCGAAGCCGGACAGCCCGTAGCTGCGCGCCATCTCCACCAGCGCTGGGTCGACGTTGCGGATGCCGTGGTAGGTGTTCAGGTAGATCGGAAACAGCGTGCCGAGCGCGACCAGGAAGATCTTCGCGCTCTCGTCGATGCCGAACCAGAGGATCACCAGCGGGATCAGCGCCAGGTGCGGCACGTTGCGGATCATCTGTACCGAGCTGTCGAGCAGGCGTTCGCCCCATTTCGACAGGCCGGTGATGAAGCCCAGCAGCAGGCCGAGACCGCCGCCGATGGCGAAACCGACGCCGGCGCGCCAGCCGCTGATGGCCAGGTGCGTCCAGATCTCGCCGCTGCGCAGCAGCTCCCAGCCGGCACCGAGTACCGCGCTCGGCGCCGGCAGGATGCGCGTGGACAGCAGCCCGAAGGCCACCGCGCCCTGCCAGGCCAGCAGCAGCGCCACCGGCAAGGCCCAGGGCGCCAGGCGCAGGGCCAGGTGTTTGATCGTGATGTTCATGCCCTACCTCGAATCATCGTTTGGTCTACCGGACAGGACACCGATCGGTGCCTACCTTCCTCGATAAGTGGCCACATCCCTGCGGCCTCGTGCGCTCCTGCGTTTACACGCGTTCCCTGCGCAACCCGATCGTAGGGTGGAAAACTCGCGTAGCGATTTTCCACGCGTCGGGACATTGGGCCCCATGCCAACCCCGGCGCTTCTTCCGCGTGGATGGCTTCGGCCATCCACGCTACCCGGATGTTCCACGTGGAGCGTCATCCGGCGGCGGCTGCCTTCGGCAGGATGTCGCTGGAAATCATTTCGCCGAACGGGCTGACGTAGCCGCGGCTTTCCGGGCGTTGCGGCTGGGCGACGTCCAGGTGCGGGAACAGCAGCTCGGCGACGCGATAGCTCTCTTCCAGATGCGGGTAACCGGAGAAGACGAAGGTATCGATGCCGAGATCGGCGTATTCCCTGACCCGCGCCGCCACCGTCCGGCCGTCGCCGACCAGCGCGGTGCCGGCGCCGCCGCGCACCAGACCGACCCCGGCCCAGAGGTTCGGTGCGACCACCAATCGATCACGGCGACCGCCATGCAGCGCCGCCATGCGCTGCTGGCCGACCGAGTCGAAGCGCGCCAGCGAGGCCTGAGCCTTGGCGATGGTGTCGTCGTCCAGGTGGCTGATCAGGCGGTCGGCGGCGGCCCAGGCTTCATCAACGGTCTCGCGCACGATCACGTGCAGACGGATGCCGAAGCGCACCGTGCGGCCCTGCCTGGCGGCGCGGGCGCGCACGTCGGCGATCTTCTCGGCCACCGCTTCCAGCGGCTCGCCCCAGGTCAGGTACAGCTCCACCTGCTCGGCGGCCAGCTCATGGGCGGCTTCCGACGAGCCGCCGAAATACAGCGGCGGGCGTGGCTGCTGCACCGGCGGGTAGAGCAGCTTGGCGCCCTTGACCTGGATGTGCTTGCCGGCGAAATCCACCGTCTCGCCCTCCAGCACCCGGCGCCAGATGCGGGTGAATTCGACGGCGGCTTCGTAGCGTTCGGCATGGCTCAGATTGAGGCCGTCGGCCGCCAGTTCGTCCGGGTCGCCGCCGGTGACCAGGTTGAACAGCGCGCGACCGTTGGACAGCCGGTCCAGCGTCGCCGCCTGGCGCGCCGCCACGGTGGGCGAGATGATGCCCGGACGCAGGGCGACGAGGAATTTCAGCTGCTGCGTCAGCGGGATCAGCGAGGTGGCCACCAGCCAGGAGTCCTCGCAGGAACGGCCGGTGGGGATCAGCACGCCGCCGAAGCCGAGGCGGTCGGCGGCCTGGGCGATCTGCGTGAGGTAGCCGTGGTCGACGGCGCGGGCGCCTTCGGCGGTGCCCAGATATTTGCCGTCACCGTGGGTGGGCAGGAACCAGAAGATATTCAGACTCATGAAAAATGCTCCGTGTGCGGTACAGCGCGGCAGCCAGGTGTCCGCCGCGTCGGGGAAGTCGCTGTCGCTGTCGCTGTCGCGTGTGCGGGGTACGGGTTATTCGGGGTGCTGGGCGATGGTCTTGGGCGGCGTCCAGATCACGTCACCGATGGCGAGCTTTTTCGGAATCAGCCGGAGCGCGGTGAAGGTGTCGGCGATGTCCTGCTGGGCGCGCACCACCGCCGGGGTGATCGGCCTGGCGCCATAGCCCTGGCGGATCACCGCCTTGCGGGTGATCGCGCTGGACAGGCCGAGCAGCGGTGCGACCTGGGCGGTGGCCTCGTCCGGGTTGGCTTCGACCCAGGTGCCGATATCGCGGATCTCGTCGATCAGGGTGGTGATCACCCGCGGGTGGTTTTCGGCGAAGGGGCGCGACGCCAGGTAGAACTGGTGATTGCTGACCAGGCCCTGGCCGTCGCGCAGGGTACGAGCCTGTAGCTGCTCTTCGGCGGCGGCCTGGAAGGGGTCCCAGATCACCCAGGCATCGACGCTGCCGCGTTCGAAGGCGGCGCGCGCATCGGCCGGCGGCAGGTAGACCGGCTGGATATCGCTGTACTTCAGCCCGGCCGATTCCAGCGCGCGCACCAGCAGGTAATGCACGTTGGAGCCCTTGTTCAGCGCGATCTTCTTGCCCTTGAGCTCGGCCAGCGAGCGGATCGGCGAATCCTTCGGCAGTAGGATCGCCTCGCCGGAAGGTGCCGGCGGCTCATACGCCACGTAGAGCAGGTTGGCGCCGGCGGCCTGGGCGAACACCGGTGGCGTCTCGCCGGTCACGCCGAAGTCGATGGAGCCGACGTTGAGCCCTTCCAGTAGCTGCGGGCCGCCGGGGAATTCGGTCCAGCGCACCTCGAAGCCCTGCTCGGCCAGGCGTGTTTCCAGCGTGCCGCGGGCCTTGAGCAGCACCAGCGTGCCGTATTTCTGATAGCCGATCCGCAGAACATTGTCCTGCTTCGATTGAGCCTGTACCTGGGTGATGGCGCCGAAGGAAATGGCCGCGGCAAACAGGGCGACCAGTCCTCGACGCAAGGTGTGGGTGCGCATGGCACTCTCCTTTGCAGTCTGGATTTGGAATGACGGCCCGCTTGCCCGTTAGCGGGCGAGTGAGACTGTAGGGAGCCGCCGGGAGGCGGATGTCGCTCGGGTAACCCGGTGGTAGCCGGGAATACGATCGGTGAGTCAGATACTCCAGCGTGCGCTGGTCAAACGTTCGTGCAGCAATTGCGGATCGTGCGGCGGCTGCCGGCGCGCCAGTGCCGCGGACAGCTGCTGCAGCGATTCCTCCAGGCGCTCCTGCAGCTCGGGCGCCAGGCTGGCCGGGCGTCCGGCTTCGGCATAACCGATCTGCGCATCGACGGCGTACACGCCATGCAGCATTTCCTGAGCCTTGAGCGCGGCGAGCACCGGCTTCAGGGCGTAATCCACCGCCAGCATGTGCGCCACGCTGCCGCCGGAAGCAATCGGCAGCACTACCTTGTGTGCCAGGGCGCGCTCGGGCAGCAGGTCCAACAGCGCCTTCAGCACGCCGGAAAACGAAGCCTTGTAGACGGGCGTGGCGATCAGCAGGCCCTCGGCCAGGCTGACGTGCTCGATCAGTTGCCGCACCAGCGGACTATCGAAGCGGGCATGCAGCAGGTCCTGTGCATCGAAATCGCGCACCTGGTAATTCACCACTTCGATACCGCGCTGGCGCAGCCAGTCCCCGGCGACATCCAGCAGCACGCCAGAACGCGAGCGCTGGCTGGGACTGCCGGCAAGAGAAACGACCAACATGAAAGACGTCCTTCTGTTCGATCAGCGGTTGGGCTGCGGCGTCAGACGCAGGTACGGCTTCACCGCACGGTAACCCTTGGGGAAGCGCCGCTTGATTTCTTCCTCGTCCTTGAGCGACGGCACGATCACCACCTCGTCGCCGTCCTGCCAGTTGGCCGGGGTGGCGACCTTGTGCTCGTCGGTCAGCTGCAGCGAATCGATCACCCGCAGGATCTCGTTGAAGTTGCGCCCGGTGCTGGCCGGGTAGGTGATGGTCAGGCGCACCTTCTTGTTCGGGTCGATGACGAACAGCGAACGCACGGTCAGGGTGTCGTTGGCGTTGGGGTGGATCAGGTCGTACAGCTCTGAGACCTTGCGATCGGCATCGGCCAGGATCGGGAAATTCACCGCGGTGCTCTGCGTCTCGTTGATGTCGTCGATCCACTTGATGTGCGAATCCACCGGGTCCACCGACAGGGCGATGGCCTCGACGTTGCGCTGGGCGAACTGGTCCTTGAGCTTGGCGGTGAAGCCCAGCTCCGTAGTGCACACAGGGGTGAAGTCGGCGGGATGGGAGAACAGCACGCCCCAGCTGTCGCCGAGCCATTCGTGGAAACGGATGCGGCCTTCGCTGGAATCCTGTTCGAAGTCGGGGGCGATGTCGCCGAGACGGATGCTCATGGTGGTGCTCCTTGAGAGGGTTGTCGGCGATCACTATGTTCAGAAACGATCTAAATCAAAAAGAATAAATAACAATTAATTTATAACTATAGCGAATATAAAGCGCGCCAAACCTTGATCATCGTCAAAGCCGAGCAGCGGTATGGCGGCAGGACATTGGTAAGGCGTTCTGTCCGCGATGATCATAAATTGCATTTGTTAATCATTCTCATTAATATCCTTCGCCTGACCAATCCAACGACTTTTCAGCCAGCCAGGGTGCGATGCCCGAGCCAGCCAGTCTCATTCTTTCCTGGGGGTGAACATGCGCAGGCACGCGCTGGCAATGGCATGCATCATGGTTTCTCCGGCGGCGCTGGCCGCTGGCACGACCGAACTCAACCCGATGGTGGTCACTGCCACCCGCAGCTCGCAGTCCCTGGCCGATGCCCCGGCGGCGATGACCGTCATCACCGCCGAGCAGATCAAGGCGCGCGGCGCCACCAACCTGCTCGAAGCCCTGCGCGGCACGCCCGGCATCAGCCTCAACGGCCGGCAGGTCGGCGGTCGCAAGACCCTCAGCATTCGCGGCGCCGAGGATCGTCACACCCTGGTGCTGATCGACGGTCGGCGCATTTCCTCCACCGACGACACCATTGGCCACTCCGACTACCAGTACGGCTGGGTCGGCATCGAGCAGATCGAGCGCATCGAGGTGGTGCGCGGGCCGATGTCGGCGCTGTACGGTTCGGAAGCCATCGGCGGGGTGATCAATATCATCACGCGCCAGGCGCAGCCCGAATGGCACGGCGGCGTGACCCTGCGCGGTGAAGTGGGCGACGGCGACACCGGCAATGGCCACCGGCTGGCCGCGCGGGCATCCGGGCCGCTGGCCGAAGACCTGAACCTGGCGCTGAGCGTCGAGGAAGTGCGCCGCGAATCGACGCCCTGGGAGCAGGACTCGCGCGTATCCGAAGTGGAAGGCCAGGACCGCCAGACCGGCAGCCTCGGGCTGAGCTACAGCCCGATCCAGGGCCAGACGCTGAAGCTGGACATGCTGCGCAGCGACGAAACCCGCGACCGCGAGCAGCAGTACGCCTACTACGCGCGACCCTATTATCTGGACACCTACGAGCTGGAGCGCAGCCAGGATTCGCTGGCCTGGAACGCCGACTGGGGCGCGTTGCAGTCGCAGCTGCGCTTCACCCGCTCGGAGTTCGACGTGACCAACAAGCGCACCCAGAATCTCGCGCCGACCCGCCCCCAGTCACTGCGCGACGATGTCTGGGACGCCAGCCTGAACTTCCATCTCGGCGACAGCCATGCCCTGACGGTCGGTGGCGAGCATCGTGACGAGCGCCTGGAGAATGCCGGCCTGATCGGTGGCTCCGATTCGGCGGTGCATCAGGCGGTGTTCATCCAGGACGAAATCGCCTTGGGCCAGGACTGGGCGCTGACCCTCGGCGCGCGCCTGGACGATCACGAGATTTTCGGTCGCGAAACCAGTCCGCGTGCCTGGCTGGTCTGGCGCGCCACGCCGGAGCTGACCTTCAAGGCCGGCTACGGCGAGGCCTTCCGCGCGCCGACCCTGAAGCAGATCTCGCCCAACTACGTCGGCGCCGAAGGGCCGCATACCTTCCTCGGCAACGCCGATATCCAGCCGGAAACCAGTCGCTCCTTCGAGCTGGGCGTGGACTGGCACGACGAGCACAGCGTCTACACCGCCAATCTCTACCGCAACGAGATCGACGACCTGATCTATTACCGGCGCTTGCGCATGGAGCCGGGCATCCCGCCGCGCACCGTCTACCAGTACGACAACATTGAGGAGGCCCGTATCGAAGGGCTGGAGCTTTCCGCGAGCAGGGCGCTGGGCTACGGACTGACGATCAATGCCACGCTGAACTGGATGGATGCGCGCGACGCCAAAACCGACGCCAGGCTCAACGGGCGTCCCGAATTCACCGCCACGCCAGCGCTGGAATGGAATACCGGCAAATGGAATGCCTTGCTGCAATGGGAATACATCGGCAAGCAGTACCTGGAAGGCGCGACCGGCCAGGAACGCGCGCCGGGCTACAACCTGATCAATGCCAGCCTCGGCTACCGGCTGCAGGAAAACCTGATGCTGCGCGGCGGCGTGCAGAACATCGGCGACCTGCGCCTGGAAGACAAGTCCGAACTGTTCGGCTACGTCGAACAGGGCCGTACCGGCTGGCTGGCGGTGGAGGCCAGTTTCTGATGCGTGAACTCGCCCTGCTTGGCAAAACGCTGATGCTGCTCGCCTGCGGTCTGCTGGTAATGAGCCTGTCCATGCGCATCCAGGCGCAGACCGAGCCGCCGAAGCGCCTGCTGTTCATCGCTGCCGCGCCGGTGCAGGCGGGAAAGTTCGAGCGTCTGAAACCGCTGGCCAGCGCCGCCGGTTTCGCCCTCGACTACCGCATGCTCGATGGCGCCAGCGGCAGCCCGAGCATGGCCGAACTGAACGCCCACGATCTGCTGGTAATCGACGCGCCCTATGGCGCCGCGCTGGGCACCGTGCAGATGAGCCTGGGGCCGCTGCTCGATGCCGTGCAGGCGCCCTGGTTGTGGCTGCGCCGCGACGGCAGCCGTGGCCGGCAGGTGCCCGATGCGTTGATCGCCGATCTGGATCTGTATTACAGCAACGGCGGCGTGGCCAACTTCAATGGCTTCTTCTGTCGCCTCCAGGCGCAGTTCGCCGGCGAAGACGGCGCGGCTTGCCCCGCGCCGGATATCCATCCGCAGGCCGGCATCTATCATCCCCAGGCCAACGGGCGAATCTTCACCAGTCTGGACGATTTCCTCGTCTGGAAGGGCGTCGAGTTGCGCCGCGAAGTGCCGCTGATCGGCGTGCTGTTCCACAAGGCCTACATGGACTCGGGGCTGACCGGCTTCGTCGACGATACGCTGCGGCGCATCGAGGCCGCCGGTGCCGTCGCCGTGCCGCTGTACACCACGGCGATGGGCAACGGCGAGATCACCACGCTGCTGAGCAGTGCCGGCCAGCCGCGCGCCGACGCGCTGATCAACATGCAGATCATGCTCAACGGTGCCGGACGCAAGGCCGAGTTCGAGCAGCTCGGCATCCCGGTGCTGCAGGCCATGCCCTACCGGGGCGGCGAACAGGCGGACTGGGAGGCCGACCCCAAGGGCCTCGATCCGCAGGACATTCCCTTCTACCTGGCGCAGCCGGAGTTCGCCGGGCTGATCGACCCGCTGTTTGCCGCCGCCACGCGCAAGGTCGACGGCGACATCGTCTCCATCGAGCGCCAGCTGCAGGCGGTGATCGACAAGGCCCTGCGCCTGGCGCGCCTGCAACGGCTGCCCCACGAGGAAGTGAAGACGGTAATTCAGTTCTACAACTACCCGCCCGGCGAGAAGAACCTCGGCGCCTCCTTCCTCAACGTGCCGCGCAGCCTGGAAAACCTGCTCGGCGCCTATGCCGAACGCGGCTACGACGTGGAGCAGGCCGACGAAGAGCGGCTGATCGAGGAACTGAGCGACCTGCTGGCGCCCTTCTACCGCGACGGCAAACTGGAGGAACTGCTGGCCAACGACCGCGCCGCGCGCCTGCCGCTGGAAACCTATCAGGCCTGGTTCGACGACCTGCCCGATAACGTGCGCCAGCCGATTCTCGAGCGCTGGGGCGAACCGCAGCAGGCCGGGCTGTACCTGGCCGAGGCCGGTGCTTTCGCCATTCCGCGCCTGCAGCTGGGCAAGCAGATCATCATGCCGCAGCCGGCGCGTGGCGAGCGCTCCGGCGACCGCGAAAAGGCGCTCTACCACGACACCAAGGTGCCGCCGTCGCACAGCTACCTGGCGGCCTACCTGTGGCTGCGCGAAGGTTTCGGCACCGATGCGCTGGTGCATTTCGGCACCCATGGCACGGCCGAATGGCAGCCGGGCAAGGAGCGCGGCCTGGACGTGCTGGAGGCGCCCTACCTGGTGCTCGGCGATCTGCCGGTGATCTACCCCTATATCGTCGACAACATCGGCGAAGCGCTGCAAACCAAGCGCCGTGGCCGCGCGGTGACCATCAGCCACAACACGCCCTCGTTCGGCCCGGCGGGGCTACATGGCCCGCTCAACGAACTGCACGATCTGCTGCACCAGTGGCTGAGCATGACCGAGGGCGAGGTGCGCAGCGCCACCGCCGCGCGCATCCGTGAGCTGACCACGGAACTGAAGATCGACAAGGACATGGCCATCGACACGGCAGCCATCGACAGCGACTTCAGCGCCTTCGTCGAGTCCCTGCACGTGCAACTGCACGACCTGGCGCTGGAACAGCAGCCGCTGGGCCTGGCCCGCTTCGGCGTGCCGGCGGACAGTGACCTGCGCCTGCTCACCGTGCAGCAGATGCTCGGCAAGCCGCTGCTGGCCGCGCTGGCGCCGGAGGACCCGGAAGAACTGCTGCTGGTCGACTACGAGCAGATCCGCGCCACCCCGGTGTGGACGCTGCTGGACAGCCATATCCGGCAGGAGCAGCCCTGGACGGGCGACCCTGCCATCGGCCAGTTGCTGGAACGCGGGCGCGACCATTGGCAGAAGCTGGGCAACGACAGCGAGCTGGATGGCTACTTCGCCGCGTTGCAGGGCCGCCATGTGCCCAGTTCCTACGGTGGCGATCCGATCAAGAATCCCGAGAGCCTGCCCACCGGGCGCAACCTGTACGGCTTCGATCCCTCGCGCATCCCCACCCGCGAAGCCTGGGAAGCCGGCAAGCTCGCCGCCGAGCGGCTGATCGAGCAGCACCGCGAGGGCCACGGCGAATACCCGAGCAAGCTGGCCTTCACCCTCTGGTCGGTGGAAACCATGCGCCACTTCGGCATGCTCGAAGCCCAGGTGCTGGCGGTGATGGGCTTCATGCCGCAGTGGGACGCCGCCGGACGGGTGATCGGCATCGAGGCGATTCCCGCCGCCGAACTCGGTCGTCCGCGTATCGACGCGGTGATCTCCGCCACCGGTCTCTACCGCGACCAGTTCCCCAATGTGATGCACTGGCTGGCCCAGGCCGCCGACCAGGCCAGCACGCTGGACGAACCGGACAACGTCATTGCCGCCAACAGCCGGCGCATCGAGCAGGCGCTGCTGCAACGCGGCTTGCCTGCCGCAGAAGCCTCGCTGGCGGCGCGCACGCGGATCTTCTCCTCCGAATCCGGCGCCTACAGCACCGGCCTGGAGGACGCCACGCTGGCCAGCGACAGCTTCGGCGAAGCCGCCGACGGTGGCCAGGACCGCGCTGCCGGCGAGCGGAAACTGGCCGAGCTGTACCTGGACCGGATGCAGTTCGCCTACGGCCCGGACAGCCAGCGCTGGGGCGAGAAAGCCACGGTGAACCTCTACGCCGAGCAGTTGCGCGGCGTGCAGGGCGCCGTGCTGTCGCGCTCCTCCAACCTCTACGGCATGCTCACCACCGACGATCCCTTCCAGTACCTGGGTGGCCTGGGCCTGGCGGTGCGCCATCTGGATGGCCAGTCGCCGGAGCTGTACATCAGCAACCTGCGCGACGCCGACAACCCGCGCAGCGAAACCGCCGCGGGCTTTCTCGCCCGCGACCTGCGTGCCCGCTACTTCCACCCCGGCTGGATCAAATCGATCCAGGCCGAAGGCTACAGCGGCGCGCTGGAAGTGCTGGGCACCGCCAACAACCTCTGGGGCTGGCAGGTCACCGCGCCGGAGACCGTGCGCAGCGACCAGTGGGACGAATTCAAGGCCGTCTACGTCGATGACAGGCTCGAACTGGGCATCAACCAATGGTTCGAGCAGCACCACCCGCAGGCCCAGGCACAACTGATCGAGCGCCTTCTGGAAGCCGCGCGCAAGGAATACTGGGACACCGACGCCCAGACCCTGCAGCAACTGGCGCAGCGCTGGCAGGACCTGGCCGAGCGGCATGACGTGGTCAGCGACAACGTCAAATTCAGCGAATACGTCGAACAGGCGGCCAGCGGTTTCGGCCTGGCCGCACCCGTCGGCGCCGCCGCTGAAGCCCAGAACGAGACGCGCGACGCGCCGATGCAGCAGGTGCAGGGCCAGAAACTGGAAAAGCAGCAGGCCCAGCCGCAGCCCTTCGACTGGTTGCCACTGGTGGCGCTGCTGCTGATCGCACTGGCGCTGCTGGCCGGTATATATCAACAGGGCCGGCGCCGGGCATGAACCGCTTGCGTAGGGTGGAATCGCCGCAGGCGCTTCCGCCGCCGACACCGCGAGCGGGGCAGGGTGCACGGTTTACAGGTGGCAATTGCAGCGTTTGTGCCGGTAACGCCTTCGAAACCCGGATTACGCCTTCGGCTAATCCAGGCTACGGGTTGGCGGGTATCCACCAACAAACCCGGCGCCGGTATGAAGCGCCTTCGTAGGGCCGAACTCGTTCGGCCACTCGCAAACGGCCGAATGAATTCGGCCCTACCGTTCGAGTAGCTCAGGGAGAACCCATGCAATACCTCGTCGAATCGGCGCTCTACAGCGCCAGCCAATTGTTCATGCTGCCGGTGCTGCTGGCGGTGATCCTGATGTTTCTCTATGCCTTCTACGCCGTCGGCGGCTTTCTCTGGCAGTCGCGCCAGCGCCGCCAGGGCGATGCGCGCGGCTTCGACCTGCTGCACAGCTGGCGGCAGGCGCCGGGCATGAGCGCGGTGGAGCTGGAAACCCTGGCCTTCAAGCGCCTGGAGGTGCCGCGCATCGTCACCCGCGTCACGCCCATGCTCGGCCTGGTGGCCACCATGATTCCCATGGGGCCGGCGCTCAAGGGCCTGTCCAGCGGCCAGCTCGACCAGGTCAGCGACAACCTCACCGTGGCCTTCTCGGCGGTGATTCTCTCGCTGCTGGCCGCCTCGCTGACCTACTGGGTGGTCAACGTGCGTCGCCGCTGGTACGCCGAGGAACTGGTGCAGATCGAGCATGAACAGCGCAACGGCCACAGCGCGGCGGCCAGCATTGCCCACGAGTTGACCGTGGAGACCGTCTGATGAGCCTGCGCCTGCTGGAAGAGGCCGATGCCGACGACCCGATCCTCTCGGTGGTCAACCTGATCGATGTGTTCCTGGTGATCATCGCCGCGCTGCTGATCGCGGTGGCCAACAACCCGGTCAACCCGTTCGCCAGCGACGAGGACGTCACGGTGATCAAGAATGCCGGCAAGCCGAACATGGAAATCTTCGTCAAGGAGGGCAAGACGATGGAGCACTACACCTCGACCGGCGACATCGGCCAGGGCGAAGGCGCCAAGGCCGGCGTGGCCTATCGGCTCAAGGATGGTTCGATGGTGTACGTGCCGGAATGAGAGGAATCGCGATCATGGAGCTGCAACAAGGATACGGGCCGGTGCCGGAGGCCGAAGAAAGCCGACGCAGCGATAGCGCCGCGTCGCGCCGGGCCGTGCCCAGCGAACAACTACTCAAGGGCGCTCGCGAGCTGGTCATCCTGCATGACGGCTGCGAATACGTGCTGCGCCTGACGCGGCAGAACAAGCTGATCCTGACCAAATGACGTGTGGGCATGGGTCTGTGCGAACTCGGTAGGGCCGAGTTCATTCGGCCACCTGCCCCCAGTGGTCGAACAAGTTCGACCCTACGGCGAGCCCAGCCGCCCCATGAGCAATGGGCTCAGAACGGCTTGACCGTCATCAGCCCGTAGGCGGCGACCAGCAGCAGGATCTGCACCACCACCGCCACCACTGCCGTTGCCTTGTTGCCTGCCACCAGCGCCTTGCGGCTGCGCACGCCGGCGAAGCCATGGCCGGCGACGGCCACCAGGCCCAGCCAGGGAAACAGCAGCGCCAGCCATGCGCCCATCGCCAGCGCGACCAGCACCAGGCCGCTGACGCCGGCCAGCCCCGTCACGGCCATCGCGCCGATGTAGAACAGCCGTTGCATCCCTCCCAGGCCAGCGCTGGGACGCGGCGCGAACAGCACCACGGCCGCCCAGCCGAGCGTCAGCAGCAGGGACAGCATGGCCAGGCCCTTGTGGCCGTGATTGAACAACTCATACATGGTGCATTCTCCTGTTGCGATCCAAGGGGGTGATCGCGGTGCGAAGGGTAGGGTGTAACGGGTAGCGGCTATATAACCAAAAAACCGGGCCAATTGGCCCGGAAAAGAGGTCACCCTCGAAGAGTAGGGTTACAGCATGTGTGAGTCCGGTCAGCGCTTCGCCGTGCAGGCCATCCTTACCAGGTCAGGGCATAGCTGCGGAAGGCCCGTGGCTCAAGCTGCGGATGCAGCAATGGCGAGGCCTGGTGATGGCTGAAGTCCTGCAGGATGTCGTTGCGCAGATCGTCCAGGCGGTGGTCGTCGCGGCTCCTCGGGTGCGCCAGGCCGACTTCGACGATGCGCTTGATCCGCCCAGGGCGCGGCTCCATCACCACCACCCGGTCGCCGAGGAACACCGCCTCGTCGACGTCATGGGTGACCAGCACGGTGGTGATGCCCTCGGCCAGCCAGATGCGCGCCAGCTCTTCCTGCAACTGGGTACGGGTGAGGGCGTCGAGGGCGCCGAAGGGTTCGTCGAGCAGGAGAATCTTCGGTCGGTTGACCAGCCCGCGGGCGATCGCCACGCGCTGGCTCATGCCGCCGGACAGCTGCGCCGGATAGGCCTTGGTGAAATTCTGCAGGCCGACCAGTTCGAGGTGGCGATGCACGCTGTCCAGCCGCTCGGCCTTGCTCAATGGCGAGTTGGCCAGCGCCAGCAGCACGTTGTCTTCCACGTTCAGCCAGGGGTACAGGCGGTGGTCCTGGAAGACGATGCCGCGCTCGGGATCGGTGCCGCGAATCGGCGCGCCGTCGAGCAGCAGGCTGCCGGCGCTGGCCTCTTCGAGGCCGACCAGCAGACGCAGCAGGGTGGACTTGCCGCAACCGCTGCCGCCGACGATGCTGATGAACTCGCCCTGGCGGATGTTCAGCGAGATGTTCTCCAGCACGCTGAGTTCGCCGTCCTTGACCGCGAAGCGTTTGTCGACCCCGTTGAGGGTGAGGAAATCGGTCTTGCTCATGGTCTTTCCTTATCAGTGAGGGCGCACGCGCCAGGCCAGGCTGCGGGTTTCGACCCACCGCATGCCGCCGCGCACGGCGGCATCCACTCTTTCGCAGGAACTCCCATGATTTACCGTCCACTTGGCAGAACCGATATCCAGGTCAGCGCGCTGGCGCTTGGCAGCATGACCTGGGGCGAGCAGAACAGCGAAGCCGAGGGCTTCGCGCAGATCGACCGCGCCCGGGCCGCCGGGATCAACTTCATCGATACCGCCGAGATGTACCCGGTGCCGCCGAAAGCCGAAACCAGCGGCGCCACCGAAACCATCATCGGCAACTACTTCAAGCGCCACGGCGGACGCGGCGACTGGGTGCTGGCGACCAAGGCGGCGGCGCCGGGCAATGGCATCAGCCATATCCGCGACGGCCAGCCGTATCTGGACCGCGCCAACCTGACCGCCGCCGTCGAGGCCAGCCTCCAGCGCCTGCAGACCGACTACATCGACCTCTACCAGTTGCACTGGCCGGACCGGCAGACCAACTTCTTCGGCCAGCTGGGCTACCGGCACGACCCGGAGGCGCACATCACCCCGATCGAGGAAACGCTGGAAGCCCTCGACGGCCTGGTGAGGAGCGGCAAGATCCGTCATATCGGCCTGTCCAACGAAACGCCCTGGGGCGTGCACCGCTTCCTGCACCTGGCCGAATCCCGTGGCTGGCCGCGCGTGGTGTCGATCCAGAATCCCTACAACCTGCTCAACCGCAGCTTCGAGGTGGGTCTGGCAGAGATGGCGATCCGCGAGCAGGTCGGCCTGCTGGCCTACTCGCCGCTGGCGTTCGGCCTGCTGTCGGGCAAGTACGAGAATGGCGCCCAGCCGCCGCAGGGGCGGCTGACCCTGTTCGAGCGCTTCCAGCGCTACAACGCGCCGCAGGCTCGTCGTGCCGCCAGCGCCTATATCGCCCTGGCCCGCGAGCATGGCGTCGATCCGGCGCAACTGGCGCTGGCCTACGTCACCCGCCAGCCCTTCGTCACCAGCAACATCATCGGCGCCACCAGCCTCGAACAACTGGACAGCAACCTCGCCAGCCTCGAACTCAAGCTCAGCGACGAACTGCTGTTCGGCATCGAGCGCATCCATGCCGAACAGCCCAATCCGGCGCCCTGAGCCCTTCACCGACCTGGGTGCCAGGAGGCTTTGGCCGCGAAGCGGTAAAACAATCGCGGCCAAGGCCCCTCCCACGGGGATAAGTGCGTACGAAGCACCGGGTGGGCAGGACGACCCTGTCCAGGCGCACGCAAAAAACCGGGCCATGGGCCCGGTAAAGTTGTCACACGAGGAGAGGGGTACAGCTGGGGTTACAGCAGCGGCAGGCTGTAACTGACGATCAGGCGGTTCTGATCGGTATCGTTGGCCGCTTCGCTTCGCAACGAGGCGTTGCGCCAGGAGAAATTCACGCCCTTGAGCGGCCCGTCCTGCAGGGTGTAGTCCAGACGGAAATCGCGTTCCCATTCCTGCTGGTCGCTGCCGGTGGCGGTCTTGATGTGGGTGCCCTTGAGGTAGGTCACTGTGGCCTTGAGCCCGGGCACGCCCAGACCGACGAAGTCGTAGCCGTATTCACCGAAGGTCGTGCGTTCGCCGGCACGGGTGAAGTTGAAGATCTGCCGGTCGGTCAGCAGGTACACGCTGGCGCCCGCCGCGCCCTCGTTCGCCAGGTTGCCCTGGTTGAGCTGGACGAAGTTGCTGTTTTCCGAGACCCGCTGATGGCCCAGGGTGAACGCGTGCGCGCCCAGGCTGTAGGTGAAGGCCGCACTCCAGGTGTTGTTGTCGATTTCGCCACTGTTGTTACGGGTATAGCCGTTGGCCCTGTAGCCGGCGGTGCCTTTGGCGTTGGCGCCCTCGGAATCGGTGCGGAAGTAGCGCAGGTCGGTCTTCAGCGACTGCCTGTCACCCAGCGCCAGCACGTGCAGCAGGCCGGCGAAGTGCTGCTTGTAATAGTCTTCGAGGTTGGCGTAGTAGTACTGCGCGGTCAGCCCGGGGGTGGCTTTCCAGTCGCCGCCGGCGAACCAGAACTTGTTGCTCGCCTCGGTGCCGCCGGCCACGGCCAGACCGGTGCCATTGGTGGATGCGCGGCCTACCGCGCGCTCGATCAGGCCACCGGTCAGGGTCAGCTTGTCGATCTCGTTGGAGGTGATCTGCCCGCCCTCGAAGGTCTGCGGCAACAGCCGGCCATCGTTGTGCACCAGGATCGGCAGCCTCGGCAGCAGGGTGCCGTAGCGCACTTCGGTTTTGGAGAGGCGTGCCTTGGCGGTCAGGCCCAGGTTGCTGTACTCGTCCACTGCGCTGCCATCGCTTTCCAGCGGGAACAGCTGGCCCGGTGTGCGCTCGACCCCCGTCTTGCCGGCGCGTCCGCTGCCGTCCAGGCGCATGCCGAACAGGCCGATGGCATCGACGCCAACGCCGACGGTGCCCTCGGTAAAGCCGGAGGTGAAGTTGAGTATGAAGCCCTGACCCCATTCATCGACTTGTCCGCTGGCGTTCTGGCTCTCGCGGTTGTCGTTGTTGAAGTAGAAGTTGCGCAGGCCAAGCGTGGCCTTGCTGTCTTCGATGAAGCCGGCGGCGCCAGCCTGTTGGGCGAGGACGCCGAGGGTGACAGCCAGGGCCAGGGTGGTCTTGTTCATGCTTGATGCTCCAATGCAGATCTGTGCGTGTGGTTATGGGCACTGCAATGGGGCTCTAGCGGAATGCCGCGCGATACGACGCTTCAGCGGTCCTTACAATCAGAGCCCCGGAAATGGGCCCGATGCGGTGGTCCGCTGTCGGCTTGGCGGCAAATCTACGCAAGAACAGATAATCACTAAAAAGAATTATTTTTCACTTATTAATACCTAAAAAGAATAATAAAAGCTGCTGAGGCCTGTCTAACCCGGATTTCTCATGAGGCCGGCAGGCGTGGCCGGTGAAGCCTCGGTGTATCAACAACCTGCCTTCCACCGCTAAAAATTGATCGTTTTTTATTCAATTCCCGCGTATGGGGCGCACTGCCCCCTTT
>NZ_JAAMQZ010000032.1 GCF_013522825.1 Stutzerimonas stutzeri | reverse complement strand
TCGATCTGGTCGACCACAGCCAATTTAAAAGTCAGTGAGTAATCACGCTGGGTTCGCTTAACACCTTGATCCATCGAGGTCTCCAGGTTCTCGGGGGAAAGGTGTAAACCTTATTCAGGACGGGACAGCACCAACAAAAAAGGCCTGCATCAAAAATGCGGACCTTTCGTAACAACCTTCCAAAAATCAATGCGCCAGCAACGACCCTCCCGTCTTGCCCGCCAGTTTCTCCGGCTTGATCAGGAAGCGCGCCAGCGCCGGCAACAGCCACAGGGCACCGAACATGTTGACGATGAACATGAAGGTCAGCATCAGGCCCATGTCCGCCTGGAACTTGATCGCCGAGAACACCCAGGTAAAGACGCCGATTGCCAGGCACACACCGGTGAACATGACAGCCTTGCCGGTCGATTTGAGTGTCTGGTAGTAGGCTTCCTGCAGCGTCATACCCTGACGCAGGTAGGTTTCGAGACGGCTGTAGATATAGATGCCGTAATCCACGCCGATACCCACGCCCAGGGCGATTACCGGCAGCGTCGCCACTTTCACCCCGATACCCATATACGCCATCAGCGCATTGCCCAGAATGGACGTCAGCACCAGCGGCAGAATGACACACAGGGTTGCCGCGACTGATCGGAAGGTCAGCAGACACATGAAGCTCACCGCCGCATAGACGGCAATCAACATGGTGGTTTCCGATGCCGCGATAACCTCATTGGTCGCCGCCTCGATACCAGCGTTGCCTGCTGCGAGCACGAACTCCAGCCCTTCGCGATTGTTCGCTTCGGCAAATTCGCTGGCAGCAGAAACCACATGATCCAGGGTTTCCGCCTTGTGGTCGTTAAGGAACACCAATACCGGAGCCAGCGAGCAATCACCGTTGTACATGCCTTCGGCGCGGGCAATGGAATTGTTGAGCACAAACTGATTACGCGACAGCGTTTCCCATTTCAGGCTGCCCTCATTCATACCCTTGATGCTCTGACGGGCCACGGTCACCATCGATACCGCCGACTGTACGCCTGCGGTGTTTTCCATCTTCCACATCAACTCATCCATGGCGGCGAGCGTGTCGTAGTGGGCACAGCCCTCGGGCGCCGTCTTTACCATGATCACCAGCACATCGGAGCTGGTCGAGTAATTGTTGATGATGAAATCGTTATCCAGGTTGTAGCGCGAGTCCGGGTGCAGTTCCGGGGCACCCTGGTCGAGATCGCCGATCTTCAGGTTCTGCCCGTACCAGAGGCCGCCACCGACAGCGAGCAGGGCAATCACGATGGAAACCGGTGCGACAACCGGATTGGCGAAATTGGACAGCAGCCGCCAGAACGGATGTTCGCGCGAGGCGTCTTCACGCGCCTGCTTGACCGCGCGCTGGCTGATTCCCATGTAGGAAATCGCCACTGGAAGCAGGATCAGGTTGGTCAGGATGATCACCGCCACGCCGAGCGACGCACCGATGGCCAGCTCGCGGATCACCCCGATGTCGATCAGCAGGAGTGTCACGAAGCCCACGGCATCGGAAGCCAGCGCCACCATGCCGGGCACGAACAGCTGGCGGAACGCCAGGCGCGCCGCAATCAGGGGATCGTCGGTTTCGCCCGAAGCCATGGCAATGCCGTTGATTTTCTGCACGCCGTGGGAAATGCCGATGGCGAACACCAGGAACGGCACCAGCATCGAGTACGGATCCAAACCGAAACCCAAGGTGTGCAGCAGGCCGAGCTGCCATGCCACCGCGATCAGCGTCGTCACCACCACCGCGATGGTGCTCTTCACGCAGCGGGTGAACCACAGCAAAAGCGCCAGCGTGATGCCGATGGCGACGAAGAAGAACAGCACCACGCCCGCCAGCCCATCGATCAGATCGCCAACCTTCTTGGCGAAACCGATAATGTGGATTTCCACGTTGGGATTCTGTGTCTGGTACTTGTCGCGGATTTTCTCCTCGAGTTCATGGGAGAACTGCTGATAGTCGAGGTTGATCAGTCTGCTGCGATCTTCAGGATCGGAATAGGACTCCATCAGCGGCACATCGATGATGCTCGACTTGAAGTTGTTAGCGACCAGACGCCCGACCTGTCCCGACTTGAGAATGTTATTGCGCAGGTCTTCCAGGCTCTCCTCAGAGCCATCGTAGGTCTGGGGGATCACTTCACCGCCAGCGAAGCCCTGCTCGGTCACTTCGGTCCAGCGAACACTGGAGCTCCAGAGCGACTTCATGTTCGAGCGATCGACACCCTGGATATAGAAGATTTCGTCATGGATCTGGCGAAGCGTTTCCATGTACTCCCTGGAAAAGATGTCGCCATCCTTGGCCGCCACCGAAATACGCACCGTATTGCCGAGGTTGGCCAGATCATCACGATGCTCGAGCATGTTCTGGATATAAGGGTGCCCCAACGGAATCATCTTTTCGAAGCTGGTCGAAGGCCGTACCTGCGCGGCCTGATAAAACAGGAATACGCTGATAAGCAGGCAGATCAGGACCACAAGCGGCCGATTGTTGAAAATCAGACGTTCCAGGAAGGAAGCTGGTTTCTGTTGATGCTTGGTCATGGCTGCTCCGGCTTATTGTTTTTGTTGGGCAGATCCGCGCCCGACGGCGAAGCGATGCGTACACCACTCTGCCCTACCAGGATCAGGTTGCCGTGGGCATTGGCCACGACACCGGACAGGGAGCGTCGATCAGGGCGGTTGTAAATCTCGAACGAACGCCCCTGATCATCGCTGCTCAGGACCACACCACCGTGACCGATAACCACCATGCGGCCATCGCCGAGAACGTTGCCGTCGGCAAGGCCGGCTTCCAGCGGATTATCGCGGTTGCCCAGGGATATCGTTTCCCAGCTGCTGCCGAAATCCATCGAACGGAACAGGTGCCCACGCAGTCCGAAGGCAACCACAAGGCCCGCTTCGCTGCCACTGATCACGCCGAACAGCGAGCCCTGATAAGGTGACTCGACTCGCTCCCAGGTCTGCCCCATATCCGGAGAGCGGAACATTCCACCCATCTCGCCGACGACGAACAGACCGGAGTCCTTGATCGCGGTGATGGCGTTCAGGTGGTAGCCGTCTTCATTGTCGAGCCGATCCCTGATGTCCTCCCAGTGCTGACCACCGTCATGGGTTTCCAGCAACGTCCCGTAGGCACCCACCGCCAGCCCGTGTTCGGCATTCTCGAACCAGACGTCAAGCAGAGGCACTTCGCCCTCACGATCCTCGTACTGGGGTGCCCAGGTCTCCCCACCATCGGTGGTTGCCAGGATCAACGCATCGTGGCCGACGGCCCAGCCATGCCGATCATCAGTGAAATAGACGGCGGTAAGCAGTTGCCGGGTGGGCACCTTCGCCTGGGTCCAGCTGGCACCACCATCGTCGGAGTAGAGGATATGGCCCCGGTCACCCGCAACTACCAGACGAGACCCTGCATGGGTTACGTCCAGGAGCAGGCTGGAAGCCGCTTTCGGGGACTCGATGGAATAGCGAATCTGGGGATCGCCAGGCTGTGCATGAAGCGAAGCACCGCCACAGAGCAGTGCAAACAGGCTGCATGCCGAAAATAAACGGACCAAGGACGAGAAGCAGTTGCGCTTCGGCCTACAGGACGCGGCAGGCACAGGGCCAGCCTGGCCACGCCAGAAGACGGGCTCAGTCATAACAATCCCCTTTGTTCTTATTAGCAAGGGCCCGTAACCAAACGACGGGCGCAGCCATCCTAGCCAGCTTTGGAAAGCACTTACAATCGACGGGACGTTATCTTTTGTTAACTCTCGAGACCTGATCACAGGACCGGATCAGGTTGACGGTGCCGGCTCCAGAAACCCACCGGCTGGCGATGCTGCGCAAGCCATCGCCATGACCCACTGGCTTCTGGAAAAGCCGGCTCGATACCTCAAGCCAGGCTCTTGCTCACCACTTCATAGACATCGCTGGACAGCTCGCCGGAGGCCAGGATGCGCTCCAGTTCGGCCTTCATCAGCGCCTGGCGGCTGCTGTCGTACTTGCGCCAGCGGGTCAGCGGCCCGAGCAGGCGCGAGGCAATTTGCGGGTTCATGGCATTCAGCGTGATGACCTGATCGGCCAGGAAGCGGTAGCCGCTGCCATCGGCGCGGTGGAAGTTGACCAGGTTCTGGCCGGCGAAGGCGCCGATCAGCGCGCGTACCTTGTTGGGGTTCTTCAGGGTGAAGGCCGGATGCTGCATCAGCGCCTGCACGCGCTCCAGGCCGCCGGGCAACGGACTGGCCGCCTGCACGCTGAACCACTGGTCCATCACCAGCGGGTTGTCCCTGAAGTGCTCGGCGAAGGTCTGCAGCGCCAGCGCGCGCTTCTCTTCGAACGGCGAGTTGATCAGCGAAGCCAGCGCCGACAGACGCTCGGTCATGTTGTCGGCGGTGTCGAACTGATCCAGGCATAGCGAGAGGATATCCGAACGCTCGCTGAACATCAGGTAGGCCAGCGCGATGTTCTGCAGCGCGCGGCGGGCGAAGTGTTCCGCCGAGGCTACGTAGGGCGTCTGCCGCGAGACTTCGCGATGAGTCATGTAGCGCTGGTAGAGCGGCTCGAACAGTCGGCTGCCCAGTTCGCGCCGGGCGAATTCGCGTGCGGCGTGGATGGCGTCGACATCGGCCACTTCGCTGATTTCGGTGAGATAGGCTTCGCTGGGCAGCGAGAGCATTTCGGCCACCATCGCCGGGTCGAGGGTTTCGTCCTGCAGCAGACTGCGCAACGCCCCGGTCAGGCGCTCGTCCATCGCCAGCGGCTCGCCGCGCTGATGCTGGCCGATCAGTTCCTGCAGCACCTGCACCGACAGTTGCTGGCCGGCCTCCCAGCGGTTGAAGCCGTCGGAATCATGCTGCATGAGGAACATCAGCTGGTCGCGGCTGTAGGGAAACTCCAGCTTCACCGGAGCCGAGAAGTCTCGCAGCAGCGACGGCAGCGGGCGCTCGGCGATATCGACGAACGTGAAGCTCTGCTCGGCTTCGGTCACGGCCAGCACACGGCTGGTGCCGACCGGTGCAGCCTCGCCGTGCAGGCGCAGCGGCATCTGCGAACCATCGGCGGCCAGCAGGCCCAGTTCCACCGGAATGACGAAGGGCTCCTTGCTGTCCTGGCCGGGTGTCGGCGGGCAGCTCTGGCGGAAGTTCAGGGTGTAGGTGTGCGCGGCCTCGTCATAACGCTCGCTGACCGTCAGGCGCGGCGTGCCGGCCTGGCTGTACCAGCGCTTGAACTGGCTGAGGTCGGCGCCGTTGGCGTCTTCCATGGCCTTGACGAAGTCATCCACCGTCACCGCCTGGCCATCGTGACGCTCGAAATACAGGTCGCAGCCCTTGCGGAAGCCTTCCTTGCCCAGCAGCGTCTGGATCATGCGCACCACTTCCGCGCCCTTCTCGTAGACGGTCAGGGTGTAGAAGTTGGAAATTTCCATGAAGGATTCGGGGCGCACCGAATGGGCCATGGGGCCGGCATCTTCGGCGAACTGGTGGGTGCGCAGGTAGGCCACGTCCTCGATGCGCTTGACGGTCGCCGAGTTCATGTCGGCGCTGAACTGTGCATCGCGCAGGACGGTGAAGCCTTCCTTGAGCGACAGCTGGAACCAGTCGCGGCAGGTCACGCGGTTGCCCGACCAGTTGTGGAAATACTCGTGAGCGACGATGGCCTCGACACGCTGGTGCGCGGCGTCGGTGGCGGTTTCGGCGCGGGCCAGCACGGCGCTGGAGTTGAAGATGTTGAGGCCCTTGTTTTCCATCGCCCCCATGTTGAAGTCGTTGACGGCGACGATCATGAAGATGTCCAGATCGTATTCACGACCATAGGCCTCCTCGTCCCATTTCATCGACTTCTTCAGGCTGTCCATGGCGTGCTGGCACTTGTCGATGTTTTCCGGCTCGACATAGATGCGCAGCGCCACGTCACGCCCGCTCAGGGTGGTGAAGCTGTCCTCGACGCACCAGAGATCGCCAGCCACCAGCGCAAACAGATAGGCCGGCTTCTTGAACGGGTCTTCCCAGGTCGCCCAGTGGCGGCCATCGTCTTCGCTGCCGCTGGCAATCGGGTTGCCGTTGGACAGCAGGATCGGATAGCGCTGCTTGTCGGCGCTGACCGTTGTGGTGAAGATGCTCATCACGTCCGGGCGGTCGAGGTACCAGGTGATCTTGCGAAAGCCCTCGGCCTCGCACTGGGTGCAGAACATCTTGCCGGATTTGTAGAGGCCCTCCAGCGCGGTATTGGTTTCCGGGTGGATGACCACGCTGCTGTCGAGGGTGAACTGTTCACTGTCGGGTTGCAGCGTCAGGATTTCTTCGCCGATCTGGTAGTCGCCGGCGCCCAGCTCGCGGTCGTTGAGTGATAGCGACAGCAGTTCCAGATCCTGACCATGCAGCTCCAGCGGCGGCAAGCCGGCACCGGCCTCGGGGTTGCGGCGCATCACCAGCTGGGCATGCACCAGAGTGCGGTCCTCATACAGCTCGAAGGTCAGGTGGGTTTCATCGATCAGGTACGCCGGTACCTGATAATCCTTGAGATGAATGACTTTCGGTTGTTCGGTACGCATGGGTTGGACCTCTTCTGGGCAGCGGCAAGCGGCGAGCTTCAGGCTGCAAGTAGGATTGCGTCAGCTTGCAGCTTATGCCGTGCAGCTGATGGCTAACTGATAAGCGGTGAACTTGCGGATGTTGATCACGCCGGTATCGAGGATCAGATATTGACCCTTGATGCCCTTGAGCGTGCCCTCGACCATCGGAGTCTTCTCCAGGTCCAGGCTGACGATCTTGGTCGGATAGGCGTCCACCGGATAACGGATCTCGACGACTTCGGCATCGGCCACTGGCTGGATCGCCTGCAGACCGAAGCGCTGCTGCAACGCCTGCAAACCCTCGGCACAGGCATCGAAAATGCGCTCGCGGGTCTGCACCAGATCCATCGCCTCGGCATCACCCTTGAGCAGCGCACGCCAGTTGGTGCGGTCGGCGACCTGGCTACGCAGCAGGTCTTCCACCAGCCCCGACTGCTGGCGCGTGGCAACGCGCATGATCGGCAGCGCCTGGCTGGCGCCCTGATCGAGCCAGCGGGTCGGCAACTGCGTGGCGCGGGTGATGCCCACCTTGATGCCGGACGAATTGGCCAGGTAGACCACATGGTCGGTCATGCAGAAGTCCATGCCCCACTGCGGGTCGCGGCAGGTGCCGAAATCATGATGGCACTTTTCCGGGCTCATGATGCAGACGTCGCACTGCGGCAGCTTCTTGAAACAGGGGTAGCAGTAGCCCTGGCTGAAACTCTTGTTGGTCTTGCGCCCGCAATGGGTGCAGTTGATCGCGCCGAGATATTCCAGTCGCAGGGTCTTGCCGAGCAGAGGATTGACCGGCACCCGTTCGTCGTTCAGGCGAAAGGCGTACTGCGCCGGCACGCCGGTTTCGAGCTGCACGGACATCTTGCTCAGTGCGCCGCGTCCCAATTCAACCATCAGTGACGGGTCCCTGAAGCGGGAGCGAACAGACTGGTATCGATGGGCGCCTTGTTCTTGCTCTTGGAGCCGCATTCCTGGCCACCCAGGTAGCCGGTGCGCTGCTCTTCGGGAAGGTTCTGCATTTCCCAGGCGATCATTGCCGCCAAGCAGGTTTCCTTCTGCTCGACGGTCAGCTTGCGCCCATCGCCCCACTTGCCCAGTTCGACGGCAAGCTTGAGGTTTTCATAGATTTCGGGGGTGATGTTTTCGATGGCTTCGATAAAGGACGACATGGCCTGCTCCCGGTGAAAATGGGCATTCTAGCGGAACTGGCAGCCGGAAGCTGGAAGCCAGGCCGTCGGGTCATGCTTTAGCAGGCGGGGTCGAGGTCGTTCGCAAGGATTTGTGCCACGCATCGTCGGATTACGCCTGCGGATCGTCGGATTACGCCTTCGGCTAATTCGACCTACGGAAGCGCACGACGGTGGATGCCAGCATCGTTTTATTTACGCGTCAGCAAGCCGCCGATGATGCCGGTGACGCAACCCGCTACCAGCCCACCGACATGCGCCGCATTGGCGATGGCCAGAGTACCGAAGCTGAGCACCTCGATGGCTCCGGTCAGGCACACCACCAGCCAGATCAGCATCAGCACCACCACGCCCGAAGGCAGACGGTAGGCTTCGTCCGGTGCCAGTTTCTGGAACAGCCAGCAATGGCCCAGCAGTCCGTAAAGCACGCCGGACAGGCCGCCGAAGATGCCGGGGCCGCCGAACACATACTGGCTGGTGTTGGACACCAGCGCGAAGAGCAGCGTCAGCCCGAGCAACATCAGCGCGCCCTGGCGATACTCGATGCGCCGTCCCAGCTCCCAGTACCACATCGAGTTCATCGCCAGATGCAGAAAGCCGAAGTGGACGAAGATCGGTGTGATCAGCCGCCACCACTGATGCGTCGCCAGGGTCTGTTCCAGGGTGGCGAAATAGGCGTACTCGCCCTCGATATGAAAATCGCTGAAATTGAGCCAACGGATGGCAGCGAAGTTGTCGCCCAGCATCGTCACCGCCGCCGCCACCAGCGTGAGCAGTAGCATCGCCGCGGTCAGAGGGCTGCGGCGCAGGCTCGCAACGAAGCCACCGCGCCGGCTTGGCGGCTGTTCGAGCACCACGGTCTGATCGCCCTGGGGATAACGCTGGTACAACTCGCGCACCTGCTCGGCGGTTTCCGCCGGCACGCGCAGCACCTGCTCGCCCGCTTCTTCGCTGACGCGACACGGCACCTGCAGCCGTCGCAGCAGCGCGACGAAACCGCTCAAATCAACCGACAACGGCAGGCGCAAGGCCTCGACTGCGGACATCTAGCGCTCCACGTTCACCCAGAAGAATTTCGCCGGATCGAGCAGGGTTTCCTGATCGAGCCGATAAGCCACCAGCTTGTCGTTCTTCACCGCGCTGTAGTCCAGGCAGGCCAGGTTGTGACGGATCGGCGCCGGCTGCCCGCTGCGCCAGTAGTGACCGACGAACAGCAGCGGCTCATCGGGGCCATAGAGAAACAGGCGACTCTTCTGACTCTCGCTGAGCGGCAGACAGGCCGCTTTTTCCGGCAGGCCATCGGGCTGGAAGACAATGTCGCCATAGGTCTTGGGATTTTCTTCCCAGAACTTGGTGCGAAAGAAATTGCGCGTAAAGCCCTCGGCGCTGGTCAGCGTCAGGCCCTCCGGCAGCGGCATGTCGGTGCCGCGCAACAGACGATCCAGCGCCTTGGCGGCGAACCCCTTGGAGAAGGCCGCCTCCCGCAGAAACTCGGCATCGATCCGGCCCTGCGGCAGGCGCTGGCGCAGCTGATCGATCACCGCGTTGTCCCAGCATGCATGCACCACGCGGAAGCGCTCGCTGTGCAGGAACAACGGCAACTCCATGAACCACTCGCGAAAAGCCTGCCACTCTTCTGGATAACGCTCGAACTGCTCGAAGGTCTGTTGCAGCAGCATGGCATAGCGCGGCGTGTGTTCACGCACGAATTTCTGGCCGCTTTCCGCTGGCGCCTCGGCATACCAGCCCAGCGCGTTGAACTCATGATTGCCCATGATGCAATGGGCCTGCCCCCCCTCGACCATGCCATGCACCAGATGCAATGCCTCACGGATGCGCGGGCCACGGTCGATGATGTCGCCGAGAAAGATCACCTGCCGACGCCTGTGCCGCCAGATACCGCCTTGCTGCCGATAGCCGAGCTGATCGAGCAGGCGCGCCAGGGTACGGGCGCAACCGTGTACGTCCCCGATCAGGTCGTAGCTACGGTCCGGATCGACAATCACTATTCGCCTCCACCGAGGCGACTGCCCCAGCCCAGCTTGGTACGGCAGACCTCGTAGTAGTTGTGGCCCAGCGGGTGGATCAAGTGCAGCTTCTGCGGCTTCTTGCGCACCGTCACGGTGTCACCGGGGGCACAGGTGAAATGGTTCTGCCCATCACAGGAGACCTGCGGGTAGATCTGCATGTTCGGCGACACCACGATCTTCAGCTCGCTGTTGCCATCGACCACGATGGGCCGACTGGACAGCGTATGCGGATACATCGGCACGATGACGATGGCATCCAGGCGCGGATGCATGATCGGCCCGCCAGCGGAAAGCGAGTAGGCCGTGGAGCCGGTGGGCGTCGCGACGATCAGGCCGTCGGCCTTCTGCGAGCAGACGAACTGACCGTCGATATACAGTTCGAATTCGATCATCCGAGTCGACTTGCCCGGATGCAGCACCACGTCATTGAGCGCATCGCCCTCGCCGATGGACTCCTCGAAGCGTCGCACCTGGGCTTCCAGCAGGAAGCGGTTCTCCAGCGTGTACTGCCCGCTGAGCACTTCGGCCACCTTCTCTTCCAGCTCGTCAGGACGGATATCGGTGAGAAAGCCCAGGCTGCCCCGGTTGATTCCCAGCACCGGCACGCGATGCTTGGCCATGGCCCGCGCCGCACCGAGCAGGCTGCCGTCGCCGCCCACCACAATCACCAGGTCGCAGGATTCGCCCAGCCGCTGCCGTGAGGAAGTCTGCATGCCGTGCCCCGGCAGCACCTCGGCAATGTTCTCTTCGAGAATCACGTGCAGATGGCGCTCCACGAGAAATTTCTTCAGCCGGCGGATGGTATCCAGCACCTGGGAGCTGCCCAGGCGGCCGATGATGCCGATATTGCGGAACTGATCCATTGAGGCTCCCTGACGGACAGAGGTGGCGGGTGGTGGCGGGCTGCTCGCGCCGCAGTGCGGTGAACGATTATGGGTGAAAGGCGCAAGGGGCGGCAAACGGACCCAGAGTCTATCTGCCGAGTGCGTGCGCCGGAGCATCGACCCACCCTGGGCTATGCTTGCTGCATGAACCTGCCCAGCCTTGCCGAACTGCTGCCCGGACTCTTGCACCCACAGGTGCGGGATCTCGCCTGGACGCTGCTCTCACCGCCGCTGCTGAGCAACACGCCTGCACCGCAGCGACATCCGCTCACGGCCAGCCGCTGGGCCAGCAATCCCGATGAGCTGGCCGGCTGGCTGCACCTGCTGGACGCTCAGCCGGCGGTGCTGCGCGCCTGGCTCGAACAGCGCAGCAATCGTCGGCTGGGGCTGTATTACGAGCGCCTCTGGCAATTCGCGCTAAGCCAGGCGCCAGATATCGAACTGCTGGGCGCCAACCTGCCGATCCGCCAGGACGGCCAGACGCTTGGCGAACTCGACCTGATCTTCCGCGACGCCGAAGGTGTGCATCATCTGGAACTGGCGGTGAAGTTCTACCTGGGGCTGGAAAACGGCGACCGCAGCCGACACGATCACTGGCTCGGCCCCGGCAGCCATGATCGGCTGTCCCTCAAGCTGCAGCGCCTCTGCGCGCATCAACTGCAGCTGTGCTCCACCCCCTGCGCCCGTAGCATCCTCAGTGAGCTCACCTGTTGCGCAATCGACAGTGCGTTCTGGCTCGGCGGCTATCTGTTCCAGCCCTGTGGCGAAGTCCGGGTCTCACCCGTAGGCGCCAATACCACGCACCTGAGCGGGCGCTGGTTGCGCCAGCGCGACTGGCCCGATTTTGCCCGCAACCACCCGCAGCGCGATCAGGAAACACGCTGGCAGCCCCTGCCTCGCCATGCCTGGCTGGCGCCGGCACAGCTGGAGAGCGCTGCGGTCTGGCAGCCGTCGGACTTCGACAACTGGGTCAATACCACCCCGACCCGCTCGCAGCCCTGGCTGCTGGTGCGCCTCGAAGCCAATGCCGAGGCGTACTGGACTGAGCGGGAGCGCCTGTTTCTAGTACCTGATAACTGGCCTGATTGAACTGGCCCAAATACGCCTGTCATCTGCCTGTTGCATACTGAACACCTGCCACTGCACCGGTCTACAGATGCCCCCGCTCACCAACACCTCGCACAGCCCTCACTCTTCAAGCGCCTGGAGCATCTTTCTGGTCTTCCTGCGCCTGGGCCTGACCTCCTTTGGTGGCCCGGTTGCCCATATTGGCTATTTTCGCGAGGAGTTAGTCCACCGCCGCCAATGGCTCGACGAACGCAACTATGCCGATCTGGTCGCGCTCTGCCAGTTCCTGCCCGGCCCATCCAGCAGCCAGGTGGGCATCGCCATCGGCCTGCTGCGCGGCGGTTACGGTGGTTCCATAGCCGCCTGGGCCGGTTTCACCCTACCCTCGGCAATAGCGCTTCTATTGTTCGCACTGGGCATCGCCAGCTGGGGCAATGGCCTGCCGCAAGGCGTCCTGCACGGCCTGAAGATCGTCGCGGTGGCGGTCGTGGCCCAGGCGGTATGGGGCATGGCACGCAGCCTCTGCACAGACGCTCTGCGTATCGCGATGGCGCTGATCGCCGCCCTTGCAATTCTTGCCCTGCCCGGTGCATGGGCACAGCTGGGCGTGATCGCCCTGGCCGGACTCATCGGCCTGATGCTGTTTCGTCCCGCAACGCCCGTCACCGCCACACCCTTGCAGCCGCGTACCCGCAACCTGATCGGCGTAATGGCGCTGGCTTCGTTCTTTGCTCTGCTGGCTGTCCTGCCCATGCTGGCCGCCGCTTCGAGCAGCCAGGCACTGGCTCTGCTGGATGCCTTCTACCGCGCCGGCGCGCTGGTGTTCGGTGGCGGTCACGTGGTGCTGCCGCTGCTGCAGGCCGAAGTGGTACCCAGTGGCTGGGTCGGCAATGACGTCTTCCTCGCCGGTTATGGTGCGGCCCAGGCCGTGCCGGGTCCGTTATTCACCTTTTCGGCCTTCCTCGGCGGCTCCATGGCTGGCGGCAACGGACCTGTGCTGAACGCAGCCCTGTGCCTCTTCGCCATCTTCGTGCCTTCATTCCTGCTGGTCTTCGGCGTCATGCCATTCTGGGAGCGGCTGCGCGCCAACTGGCGCATACAGGCGGCCCTGGCCGGCGTGAATGCCGCGGTCGTCGGCTTACTATTGGCGGCCCTCTACGATCCGGTCTGGACCAGTGCCATTCACGGTCTGAAGGACTTTACCCTGGGCCTGATCGCCCTGGCGGCGCTGATGCTCTGGAAGCTACCGCCCTGGCTGGTGGTACTGGCCGGCGGGATCATGGGCTGGGTGCTGGGCTGAGACCCGACCGCTGCGCTCGGCACAGCCATGGGGTTTTCAGATCAGCGCAACAGCTTGTCCAGCGATGCCTGAGCGGCCCTTCGGCCCTGCAGGCCACCGGTGTGCACGAAGATGATTCGCGCCCCCCTGGCGAAGTAATCGTCCAGCACGCAACGGCGTAACGCCATCATCGCTTTCGCCGTATAGACCGGCTCCAGCGGCAGGCCGGTCGCGTGTTCGGTTTCGGTCATGAAGTGCGCAAGTTCCGCATCAAAACGCCCGAAGCCACCGCGACTCGCATCGATCAGCCGGTAGCCGTGATTCGTCATCCCCGCGTCGCCCAGCAGCCTGCCGACTTCCTCTGCAACACCGTGCGCAGCAGGCCCCGCCAAAGCACCGTGAACCGGATGCTCGCCCCCTCCCTGTTCACCGATCACCAGCCCGGCCAGAGTCGTGCCGGTGCCCGCAGCAAGCCACCAGCCGTCATAGTCATCCCAGCCCAGCGCCATCAGCTGCTTCTGTGCATAAGACACCAGCGGCGTGCAGCCCAGGGCGCCGGACAACCCGCCGCCGCCTTCGGGCACACAGTAGTAACCGGGGTAGCGCTCCAGCCAGGGTTCGAAAAAGTCAGACCGGTGACGCTCGCGATAACCGCCATACCCCAGCCAGTGCAGCTGCATGCCGAAGCCTTGCAGGTCATCGATAGTCGGAGTCGTCTGCGCAGTGCCGCGCAACAGGCCGACCGTAGCCAGACCGAAGCGCTTGCCAGCGGCAGCCAGGGCATGCAGGTGATTGGAGTGAGGCCCGCCGAGGCTGATCAGGCCGCGCGCGCCGGCGTTACGCGCCGCCTCCAGATGATGGGCAAGCTTGAACCACTTGTTGCCGGAAAGCTCCGGGTCGATCTGGTCCAGACGCAGAATGGCCAGTTGCACGCCCGCTTGATGCAGCCAGGGCAGCTCGACTGGCTGCAGTGGCGCATCCGGGACATCGGCAAGGGATGGTATGGATAACAAGACTCAGCTACCGGTACGCAAGCGCTCCTGCGAGCGATGCCTGGCGCAGCAGTTGGACTCGCCGATGGCAAAGCGGCTGGGCGAATCCACCTTGTCCAGCGGCATGTTGCAACGCTCGCCGCTTGGTAGCATCGCCACGCAGCTCGGCTGCTGATAATGCTCCACCCACTGGCGGTACTGCTCCTCTGAGACACCACACTTGGCGGCGGCATAGGCCAGCGGACTGTGCTGATAACGCGTCAGATCCTGCAGCGGGATGGTCAGGTGACCGGCGCCCGGATGATAGGCGACGAACAGCACACCAAGCTTCGACAGCCGCGCCAGCACCCGCTCGCTGCCGCTTTCGGTGAGCGTCTGGCATAGCTTGCGCAACTGTTCGATTTCTTCCTGCAACTGGGCATCGAGCTCATTGCGATAGGCCAGCTCGACATCGCGTATGGCGATCTGTTCCTGAGCCTCGGCCACGGCTGCCGCCACCTGAGCCTGCATCTCGCTGTCGAACTGCATCCGCGCATCCTCGGCTTCAGCCCGACTGTTGCGCTCCAGAGCGCGCAATTGTCGGCTCATTTCCTCACGCATACTCTGGAAACCCTCGGCCTGCGCCGCGAGTTCCGCACGCAGGCGGGCGACGACCTGTTCCTGTTCGAGCAGGTCATGGCGCAACCGGGCGTTTTCCTGCTGCAGCTTGCCTTGCTGCTGAACGGCCAGCTCACGCAGCTTGCCGAGTTCCATTTCACGCTGGCGTTCGAGGCTGGCGATACGCAACCGCTGCTGCTTGATCAGTTGCGCAGCCTTGAGTCGCTGTTCCTGTTCGAGTTTTTCGTCCCGCCGCACCTTGGCGGAATCTGCGGCGTACCAGGTTTCCTCGGCGACCACCTGCAGGCGCTCGGCGGCAACTGCCTGCGGTATTTCCTCCTCGACCAGCAAACCCAGCTGGTTGCGCCTGATGCGATCACGCAGCATGAGCAGATGATTTCGCGCCTGAGTCAGTTCGGGGTCCCACAGGTGCATCTGGTGCCAGGCAACCGGACACTGGCTGCGACAGGCCAGGCGAATCGGCCCGGCACCCAGGTCCGGCCCGCGCCCGGTGCGCTCGGCCAGGCTGCGCAGCGGAATGTTCCAGCCACTGTCCGCCGAACCGTCTTCGTTGAAATCGAGATAAAAGAACACTGCCGCGCGTATCTGCAGGCGTGCATTGACCAGCGCATAGACGACACGCATCTGCTGGTCGGCGAATTCGGGCATGGTCACCACACCATCGAGCATGGCCTCGAATTCGGGATAGAGCATTTCCTTGCAGACACCGGCATCGTTGAAGAACAGAACGGCTTCGACCGTCTGCGGTTTGTTCTGCATGCTTGGCATCCTCAACAGCTCGGTGGGGCAGTGAATATGTGAGGCAGCGACTGCGTACGGTCGCCATCCCATGCCCGACAAGTGTAGGGGAAAAGCCGCAACCGGCAATGTGACTGGGTTGGCAGGCACCCGGGCAACGGGGGCTGCCGGCAGATGGACGGTCACAAACTGTGATCGAATCGGGATGCCAGCCTGCCAACAACCGGCAAACCAGTGCCTGCCGCCTTCGATTGAAGGCCGCGCAGGCATGAAGCTCGTGGCTTGAAGTGGCTTCTACAAGGCAGCGGCCAGACGCGAGCCCTGGTCGATCGCACGCTTGGCGTCCAGTTCTGCGGCGACATCCGCGCCGCCGATCAAATGCACCTTGAGGCCGCCCTGCTCAAGCTCGGCCTGCAGCTCACGCAAGGGGTCCTGTCCGGCGCAGACAATGACGGTGTCCACCGGCAACACCTGCGGTTCGCCACCGGCGATGGAGATATGCAGGCCCTCGTCATCGATCTTCAGGTACTCCACCGAGTTGATCATCTGTACCTGCTTGTTTTTCAGTCCGGTGCGGTGAATCCAGCCGGTGGTCTTGCCCAGGCCGCTGCCAACCTTGGATTTCTTGCGCTGCAGCAGATATACCTGACGCGCCGGAGCCTGCGGCATCGGCTGGACGCCCGCAACGCCGCCCCGGGCCTGCAGGCCCAGGTCGATACCCCACTCCTTCCAGAACGCCTCACGGTCCAGGCTGGTGGACTGGCCATCGTGGGTGATGAATTCGCTGACATCGAAACCGATACCACCGGCGCCGATCACCGCCACGCGCTGGCCCACGGGCTTGCGCTGGAGAATCGCATCGAGGTAGCTGATCACCTTCGGATGCCCGATACCCGGTATCTCCGGTGTGCGCGGCACGATGCCGGTGGCGAGGATGATTTCGTCGTAGCCGCCGGCCAGCAGATCACCTGCGCCGACGCGGGTGTTCAGGCGCAGATCGACGCCGGATCGCTCGAGCTTGCCGTCGAAATAGCGCAGGGTCTCGAAGAACTCTTCCTTGCCCGGCACACGCTTGGCGACATTGAACTGGCCGCCGATTTCGCTGGCCGAGTCGAACAGGGTCACCTGATGGCCACGTTCGGCAGCGACACTGGCCGCCGACAGCCCGGCCGGACCAGCGCCGACGACGGCGATCTTCTTCGCTGCAGCGACAGGGATGTAGTTCAGCTCGGTTTCATGACAGGCGCGGGGGTTGACCAGGCAGCTGGTCAGCTTGCCGCTGAAGGTGTGATCCAGGCAGGCCTGGTTGCAGCCGATGCAGGTGTTGATGGCATCGCTGCGACCGGCGGCGGCCTTGTTGACGAACTCCGGGTCGGCAAGGAAGGGCCGCGCCATGGACACCATGTCGGCATCGCCTTCGGCCAGCACCTGCTCGGCGACTTCCGGGGTATTGATGCGGTTGGTGGTGATCAGCGGAATGCCGACCTCGCCACGCAGCCTGGCCGTCACCTTGGTGAATGCCGCGCGCGGCACCTTGGTGGCGATGGTCGGGATACGCGCCTCATGCCAGCCGATACCGGTGTTGATGATGGTCGCGCCGGCCTGCTCGATGGCCTTGGCCAGCACCACCACCTCATCCCAGGTGCTACCGGTTTCCACCAGATCGAGCATCGACAGGCGATAGATGATGATGAACTCGGGGCCTACCGCTTCACGCACGCGGCGCACGATTTCCAGCGGCAGGCGCATGCGGTTCTCGTAGCTACCGCCCCAGCGGTCGGTGCGATGGTTGGTGTGGGCGACCAGAAACTGGTTGATGAAGTAGCCTTCCGAGCCCATGATCTCGACGCCGTCATAGCCGGCCTCCTTCGCCAGGCTGGCGCAATTGACGAAGTCCTGGATCTGCTTCTCGATACCCGCCTCGTCCAGCTCGCGCGGCTTGAAGGGGTTGATCGGCGCCTGGATGGCACTGGGCGCGACGAGCTTGGGGCTGTAGGCGTAGCGACCGGCATGAAGAATCTGCAGGCAAATCTTGCCGCCGGCTTCGTGTACCGCCTGGGTAACGACCCTGTGTTCTTCGGCCTCCTCCGGGGTGGAGAGTTTGGCCGCGCCGGCC
Organism: Stutzerimonas stutzeri; assembly: GCF_013522825.1. Classification (GTDB taxonomy): domain Bacteria; phylum Pseudomonadota; class Gammaproteobacteria; order Pseudomonadales; family Pseudomonadaceae; genus Stutzerimonas; species Stutzerimonas stutzeri_AK. Next base: position 39,039 of record NZ_JAAMQZ010000032.1, on the reverse strand, counting down.
CGGACCGAACCTTCCTCGTTGGGGCCAACGCCGCCAGTGACGATGAGGCCGACACCACCCCGCGCGCGCTCGGCAAAAAACGCCGCCATGCGCTCGAAGCCATTGGGCATTTCCTCGAGGCCGGTGTGCATCGAGCCCATCAGAACGCGGTTGCGCAGCGTGGTGAAGCCCAGGTCCAGCGGGGCCAGCAGGTGCGGGAAGGCACTCATGTTCATTCCTCATCAAGGGCACGTGCTCTCGTGCCAGAAGCCAACGGTTGGGGCGCCAGACTCTCGGGGCATGGTCGCCATGCAACGAAGATAAACAGCCACAGCCACAGGCTCAATGATCGAAACTGACAACTGCCTGACCCAATCGAGCCGGAAGGCTTGGCAATCGCCAGGCAAGTGCCTAGGCTCGCCGTATCCCCTTCACTGAAAAGCCCTGATCCAATGCGTCTGCGTACCAAGCTGCTTATCCTGACCGTACTCGCCTTAGCCGCGCTGGTGGTCTATCTGAACTGGACTGACGACCGGCGCAGCGGGCCGCTGTTGTCGGACCTGCGCACACTGCCGATCAGCAGCCAGGGGCTGCCAGGAGCAGCGGGCAACCTGCTGGGGATCGAAACCCGTCTGCTGCCCGCCGATTACCAGAGCCGCGAACGCCTGCATATGAAGTTCGCCACCTACCTCGATCAGGCCCGCGACGCCGGCCTGATCGGCCCCCGGACCATCGTCGTACTGCCCGAGCATGTAGGCACGGGTCTGTTCGCCCTGGGTGAAAAACCCGAAGTCCAGCAGGCACGAACCCTGCGCGATGCGATGCAATGGATGGCCCTGAGCAATCCCTGGGACTATTTGCGTGCCCTGTTCGACAACACCAGCGAAGATCGCCGCACCGAAGCGGTGTTGCGTATCAAGGCGCCACAGATGGCCGAGGACTACCAGCGCATCTTCGCCGGTCTGGCAAGGGAATACGGTGTAACGCTGGTGGCCGGCTCCATCGTGCTGCCCGAACCCCAGCTGCAAGCGGGCCGACTGAAGGCCGGTACAGGCCCCCTGCGGCAGGTCAGCCTGGTCTTTACGCCTGCTGGCGAGCCCATCGGGCCACTGCACTACAAGACGGCCCTCAGCCGTTATGAACGCCGCTACAGCCAGGCCCCCGAAAGCCAGGAGGTCACGCTGCTGCATACCCCGGCGGGACGCCTGGCGGTACTGCTCGGTTGCGACGGCTACACGCGCAGCCTGCCCGCCACCACCGAACTGCTCGCCCTGCCGGGCGTCGATGAGCGGGAAGCGAACGCCTGCGTGCCCCTAGAACCGCAGGATACGAACCTGCCGCGCATGGCCGTGCGCACCCTTGGGCTGCCCTGGAACCTGCTCGGTTCACCGCGAAAGCCGGCACAGCGTACCTCTGGCGAGCCGGTCCAGTTGCACAATCTCTGGCTGCCGGAGCGGCCATGAAGCAGCCACGCATACGCCTCGGCGATCTCTCGGTGGGCTTCGTGCATAGCCTGGACAGCGCCCTGCGGGAAAGGCAGATCGACCCGCGGCCTTTGCTGGAAGCCTATGGCCTGGACGCCGCACGGCTGGCCGAGCCTCATGCGCGGCTATCCATTCCGCGCTACATGCGCCTCGGTCATGCCGCCATGCAACTGACCGGCGACCCGGCGCTGGGACTGGAAATGGGCCGACTGCGCAAGGCCGGCCACCTGGGACTGGCCGGCATCGCCGCGACCCAGGCACCCACCGTACGTGAAGCGGCGCGAGCCCTGATCCGCTACGAGCTGCTGTATGCCTCCAACTATCGCGGCGCATCGGAGTTTCACGAGGATGCCGAAGGTGCCTGGCTGCGCTTCTATTCCATCAGCCCCTACAACAGCTACAACCGCTTCGTGGTGGATACCGTACTGGCCAGTTGGATCACCCAGCTGAGCGCTGTGGCAGACTGCCCGCTGCAGCCGAGTGCGGTACAGATCGAGTTCGAACGCCCCGATTACGCCGCCCGCCACGAGGCCTTTTTCGCGCAGCCCGTGCTCTTCGCCAGCGAACACAACCAGCTGCGGCTGGACAAGGCTGCCCTCGCCCGACGCAACCCGGAACACTGCCCCGGCACCTGGCAGCAGCTGCTGGAGCTGTGCGAAGCGGCCCTGGAGCAACGCACCCGCACCACCAGCCTGCGCGAGCGAGTCGCACAGATACTGGCGCAGATGCTCAAGGGGCAGGAGCCGGATCTGCAGCAGATCGCCCAGCGCCTGCAATTGCCGCCCTGGACGCTGCGCCGCCGGCTGACCGAGGAAGGCAGCAGCTACCGCGCCATTCTCAACGACACCCGCCGCGACCTGGCGATGGCCTACATTCGCGATACCGAACTGGCATTCGGCGAAATCGCCTGGTTGCTCGGCTTCTCTTCAGCCGAAGCCTTCCAGCGCGCCTTCAAGCGCTGGAGCGGGCAGACGCCCGGTGACTATCGACGCACACAGCGGCGCGCCGAGTGAACTCACAGCTCGAAGGCATCCTCAGCCGGCTCCGGCCCATCCTGCTCAGCCGCGTGCCATTCGAGAAGTTCGTCAAGATAATCATCCATAGTGGATTCCTCCAAGTTGGTCGTCTTGGTACTAACAAGGTCCATGCCATCCTGACCAACCTTCATGACAGAAACATGATTCGCTCACGGCGCAGTAAGCCCGGCAGCCGTCATGAACTGACGCAGCAACCAGGCCAGCACACCCAGCGCCAGCACACTGGCGCACCAGATCGTTACCAGCCAGGCCATGCGCTGCCATAGCGGCTTTGCACCATTGGAGTGTTTTTCCGGCATACGAGGCTCCATCATGGGGCAGATCAGTGATAGCCATCCTCGGCGCTGACCTTGCCGCGAAACACGTAATAGCTCCATGCGGTGTACATCAGGATCAGCGGAATGATCAGCAACGCCCCTACCAGCGTGAAGCCCTGGCTCTGGGGCGGCGCGGCGGCTTCCCAGATGCTCACCGAGGGCGGGATGATGTTCGGCCAGAGGCTGATGCCAAGCCCGCTGTAGCCCAGGAAGATCAGCGCCAGGGTGTACAGGAACGGCGAATAGTGAGCGTAGCGCGCGATAGAGCGCAGCAGCCCGAAGGTACAGAGCAGCACCAGGATCGGCACCGGCATGAAGAAGATCAGGTTCGGCATGCTGAACCAGCGCTCGGCGATGTCTGGATGTGTCAGGGGCGTCCACAGGCTCACCACCCCGGTCACGGCCAGCACCGCCCAGACCAACGGAATGCCGATATCGTGCATGCGCTTCTGCAGGTCACCGGCGGTCTTCATGATCAACCAGGTACAGCCCAGCAAGGCATAGGCGACGATCAGCGCAATGCCGCAGAACACCGAGAACGGCGTCAGCCAGTCCAGCGGGCCGCCGGCATAGGCGCGATCCACGACCGGAAAACCGTGAATGAAGGCTCCCAGCGCGACCCCCTGAAAGAACGTCGCCACCAGCGAGCCACCGACAAATGCCTTGTCCCAGACATGCTGGCGGGCGGCACTCGCCTTGAAACGGAACTCGAAGGCGACCCCACGAAAGATCAGCCCCATGAGCATGAAGATGATCGGCAGGTAGAGCGCCGACAACACCACCGAGTAAGCCAGCGGAAAGGCCGCGAACAGCCCCGCCCCACCGAGTACCAGCCAGGTTTCGTTACCATCCCAGACCGGCGCCACGGTATTCATGGCCACATCGCGTTCGGAGCTATCGGCCAGAAAGGGAAAAAGAATGCCGATGCCCAGGTCGAAGCCATCCATCACCACGTACATCATGATGCCGAAGATGATGATCACGGCCCAGATCAGCGAAAGATCGATACCCATGCTCAATTCCTCTCGCCCAGTTGGTCGCCCTGCTCATGGCCAATCGCCTCATCCGCAGCCGAGATAGGCCTGGCCGGTGTGCGTTGTTCACCCGGTCCGCCAGTGCCCGTGCTCTTGCCTTGGTGTGGCACCGGCCCCTTGCCGATCAGGCGCAGCACATAGACGAAACCGACGCCGAACACCGCGAAGTAGATCAGCACGAACAGCGCCAGCGTCAGTCCCAGCTGTTCGGCACTGTGGCTGGAAACGCCATCGGCAGTGCGCATCAGCCCATAGATCACCCAGGGCTGTCGCCCGATCTCGGTGGTGAACCAGCCGGCCAGTATCGCGATAAGCCCGGACGGCCCCATGTACAGCGCCAACCGCAGAAAGGGCCGCGACTCGAACAGCCTGCCGCGTCGCCGCAGCCAGAAGCTCCACACGCCGGTCACGATCATCAGCAGGCCCAGCGCGACCATGATCCGGAACGTCCAGAACACGATGGTCGAATTGGGCCGGTCTTCGGGAGGAAAATCCTTCAGCGCTGGAATCGGCTCGGTCAGGCTGTGTTTGAGAATCAGGCTGCCCAGGTAAGGAATCTCCACCTTGAAGCGGGTCTCTTCCCGCTCCATGTCCGGCCAGCCAAACAGCAACAGGGGGGTCGGCTCACCCGAGGAGTTATCCCAGTGCCCCTCCATCGCAGCGATCTTCGCGGGCTGGTGCTCCAGCGTGTTGAGGCCGTGGAAATCGCCGACCAAGACCTGAATCGGTGCCACGATCAGCGCCATCCACATCGCCATCGAGAGCATCTTGCGGATGGCCGGGTTGTCGTTGCCACGCAACAGATGCCAGGCCGCCGAAGCGCCCACCATGAAGGCCGTGGCGAGAAACGCGGCAATCGCCATGTGCGTCAGACGATAGGGAAACGAGGGGTTAAAGATGATCGCGAACCAGTCCACCGGCACCACGATGCCATCGATGATCTCGTGCCCCTGCGGGGTGTGCATCCAGCTGTTGGAGGCCAGAATCCAGAAGGTGGAAATCAGCGTTCCGACCGCCACCATCACCGTGGAAAAGAAATGCAGCCCCGGCCCGACGCGATTCCAGCCGAACAGCATGACGCCCAGAAAACCCGCTTCGAGAAAGAACGCGGTCAGCACTTCATACGCCAGCAGCGGCCCGGTCACACTGCCGGCGAACTCCGAAAAGGCGCTCCAGTTGGTCCCGAACTGATACGCCATGACGATGCCGGAGACCACGCCCATGCCGAAGTTGACGGCGAATATCTTCAGCCAGAAGTGATAGAGGTCGCGGTACACCTCATGCCGGGTCTTCAGCCACAAGCCTTCCAGCACAGCGAGAAAACTTGCCAGCCCGATGGTGATCGCCGGAAAGATGATGTGAAAGGAAATGGTGAAAGCGAACTGGATACGCGCAAGCTCAAGCGCTTCCAAACCAAACATTGCCATCCCCCTCGTCAGTGAGCCACCTAGGCATTACTGACAGCGGAAAACGGCAAGGGTGCACCGCAGGCGCCGATCCGTCGAAGGCAGAGAGGCATGAATGGGGGAAGTGGAAAACGAAAAAAGCGACCCGAAGGTCGCTTTTTCGTAGCTTCCAACACTTGCGTGAGAAAGCGAATATGGCGCAGCGGACGGGACTCGAACCCGCGACCCCCGGCGTGACAGGCCGGTATTCTAACCGACTGAACTACCGCTGCGCGTCGGTCGGACTTGCGTCCGTTTCACAAGACCAGTCAGCTGTTGCAACTGGCTATCACCTTGTGAGGCGCGCAATTTACGCATCCACCCGAACCAAGTCAACAGCCCGACCGATTTTTTTATTCAAAACAACGGCCTTTTGCAATCACCGCCGGGATTCACCCTGTATCGGGCACCTTTTGCCGGAAAAACAGTCAGTTGCACTGGCATGGCCAGCACCTTCAGCGTTCCCTCTATTCGCTCTCGATTGCCAGCAATGCCCGCACGCCTCTTCCAGCGTCAGCGCGGTCTCGCACCCGGCTGCCTGGCATGGGTTGTCACAATCCGGCTTACGGAGCGCCCGGCTTGGCTTTCCCTACGGCACTGCACAAGGCAAACCGGCACGCGCCGCTGATCGCGAGCGCGGTTATCGTCGTGCTGTTCGGCCTCTACCTCGCAGGCCGCATCAATGACTGGCTGCAGCTTGAACGCACACCACCCGCACCGGTCGCCGGCAACAGCCAGCCAGCAGGCGTCGCGCCGGATATCCAGCGTATGGAAAGCCTGTTCGGAGCACCACCCGAACAGGCCCACACCAGCACCTTTTCCGGCTCCGAACTCGCCCTGCATGGCAGCTTCGTGCATGCCGACCCTCAACGCTCCACAGCCATCATCCAGCGGGCGGGCCAGCTACCACAGCTCTACAGGATCGGCGAAGAACTTGAACCCGGCCTGAGTCTGCACAGCGTTCACCCAGACAGGATCGAGGTGCTGCGCGAGGGTCGAATCGAGAGCTTGCATTTCCCCAGCACGCGCTCCGCCTCCGCCATGACGGACTACAGTGAAGAGGCCATGCCAGCGGAGCAACCGGATCCGCAAGCGCAGTTGCTGGACTCCCTTCGCCAGCAGATGGAAGGCGTCGCCACACCGACAGAGAACGCGCCCGCCGATCAACTCTCCACGGAAGATGACTGAACTGATGCCGCCTTTTTCCTCTCGCTCGCTCATCGCATTGATCGCCGCAGGCCTGCTCTGCGCACCCCTGCCGTCGCTGGCCGCCGAGCCCGGCGTCGAGCCTGCCGAAGCACAGCAGGATGGCTGGACGATCAACCTCAAGGACGCCGATATTCGCGCCTTCGTGGACCATATCAGCCAGCTCACCGGACAAACGTTCATTGTCGATCCGCGTGTCAGAGGGCAGGTCAGCGTGGTGTCATCGACCACGCTATCGCTGGCCGAGGTCTACCAGCTGTTTCTTTCGGTGATGGCCACGCACGGCTACAGCGTGCTGACCCAGGGCAACGTGGCGCGCATCCTGCCCAATGCCGAGGCCAAGACCGAAGCGGGCGGCGGGCCAAGCGGTGGCGACCTGCTGGAAACCCGCGTCATCCAGGTGCAGCATTCCTCCGCGACGGAATTGTTACCGCTGATACGCCCTCTGGTTCCGCAATATGGCCATCTGGCAGCCGTCAGCTCCGCCAATGCACTGATCATCAGCGACCGCAGTGCCAACATCGCCCGCCTGGAAGAGTTGATTCGCCAACTGGATCGCGCCCAGAGCGGCGAGCACAGCATCGTGGATCTGCAATACGGCTGGGCGACGGATATTGCCGAAGTGCTGCGCAACACCCTGGCACGCGGCGAGGCCCAGGATACGGCGGGCGCGCAGATCATCGCGGACTCACGCACCAACCGGCTGGTCTTTACCGGCCCGGAACAGGCCCGGCAGAAGCTCGCCAGCCTGGCGCAGACACTGGACACACCCAGCACCCGCTCGGCCAACACGCGGGTGATCCGCCTGCGCCACAATGATGCAAAAGCACTGGCCGAAACCCTCGGTGACTTCTCTGAAAGCCTCGCCGCGCCCGCAGAAGGCGAGATGACCAGTGGACGCATCCAGAACACCCTCATTCGCGCCGATGAAAGCCTCAATGCGCTGGTGATGCTGGCCGAACCGGAGCTGCTCGGCATGCTCGAATCCATCGTCCGCCAGCTCGACATCCCGCGCGCGCAGGTCATGGTCGAAGCGGCCATCGTCGAGGTCTCCGGCGACATCACCGACGCCCTCGGCGTGCAATGGGCGGTGGATGCACGCGGCGGCACGGGCGGCGCCGGCGGCGTCAGCTTCGGCAACACCGGGCTCTCCATCGGGCGCGTGCTCAATGCGATCAACGACAACGAGATTCCCAGCAACCTGCCCGACGGCGCCATCATCGGCATCGGCACACGCAGCTTCGGCGCGCTGATCACCGCGCTGTCGGCCAACAGCAAAAGCAACCTGCTCTCCACCCCAAGCCTGCTGACGCTGGACAACCAGGAGGCGGAAATCCTCGTCGGCCAGAACGTCCCCTTCCAGACGGGCAGCTACACCACCGACGCCTCCGGAGCGAACAACCCCTTCACCACCATCGAGCGGCAGGATATCGGCGTCACACTCAAGGTCACGCCGCATATCAACGAGGGCGCCACGTTGCGGCTGCAGATCGAGCAGGAAATCTCCTCCATCGCCCCCAGCGCCAGCCTGACGGCGCAGGCGGTCGATCTGGTCACCAACAAGCGCTCGATCAAGAGCACCATTCTTGCCGAAGACGGCCAGGTGATCGTGCTCGGCGGGCTGATTCAGGACGACGTGACCCAGACCAATTCCAAGGTGCCGCTGCTGGGTGACATTCCGCTGCTGGGCGCGCTGTTTCGCTCGACCCAGGAAACCCACGTCAAACGCAATCTGATGGTGTTCCTGCGGCCAACTGTCATTCGTGACCGCGCAGGGCTGGCGGCGCTTTCCGGAAAGAAATACAGCGACATACGGGTTATCGAGACCGACTCCGGCAGCCCGAGCATCCTGCCCGCAACGCCCGAAAGGCTCTTCGACGGACAGGGTCAGCCGGCACCCGCCATCGACCTGCGCTCCAGCGAGCCCGAGCGCCGCAGCGTTGCACCCGCAACGCAACCGGCAGCGCCAGCCTTCAGCACGCCGGCCCGCGCCACGGAACCTGCAGCCGCACGGAGCGGATGGGCCATACAACTGGCGAGCCTGAGGAATCTCGATAATGCGACAGCGCTTCGGGACAAGCTGACCGCAGAGGGCTTCGATGCCTATATCCAGACATCCATGGGCCTGTATCGCGTATTCGTCGGCCCCTTCAGCGAACGTGCCGAGGCCAATCGCCTGCGCACGCAGCTGTCTGACGAGCAGAGGCTGGATGGGTTTGTCGTAAAGCTAGGGCCCGCCAGCGATTGACGGGCCCCTGGGTATCAGAGCGCAGCCAATCCCCTGGCCAGGTCGGCCTTGAGATCGGCCAGGTCTTCCAGACCCACGGCGACACGGATCAGACTGTCACGAATTCCCGCCGTGGCACGCTCTTCCGGCGAGAGACGACCGTGGGTGGTCGAACCCGGATGGGTGATGGTCGTCTTGCTGTCCCCCAGGTTGGCCGTGATGGAGATCAGCCGGGTCGCGTCGATGAAACGCCAGGCCCCATCCTTGCCGCCGACCACGTCGAAACTCAACACGGCGCCGAAGCCTTTTTGCTGCCGCTTGGCCAGTTCATGTTGCGGGTGGCTGGGCAGGCCGGCGTAATAGACCTTTTCGATGCCTGGCTGCTGTTCCAGCCACTGCGCCAGCGCCTGCGCGCTGGCGCAATGAGCCTGCATGCGCAGACGCAGGGTTTCCAGCCCCTTGAGAAACACCCAGGCGTTGAACGGGCTCAGGGTCGGTCCGGCGGTGCGCAGGAAACCCACCACTTCCTTCATTTGCTCGGCACGACCGGCAACCACACCACCCAGGCAGCGACCCTGACCATCGATGTACTTGGTCGCCGAATGAATGACGATGTCAGCACCCAGCGCCAGCGGCTGCTGCAGGGCCGGCGTGCAGAAGCAGTTGTCCACCGCCAGCATGGCGCCCTTGGCATGGCACAGCTGCGCCAGCGCCTCGATGTCCACCAGCTCGGCCAGGGGGTTGGAAGGCGACTCGACGAAGACAAGCCTGGTATTGGCCTTGAAGGCCGGCTCCCAGGCATCCACATCAATCAGCGGTACGTAATCGACTTCGAGCCCGAAACGTTTCAGGTATTTCTCGAACAGCGAAACAGTGGCGCCGAAGACACTGCGTGACACCAGCACATGGTCGCCCGCCGAACACAGGCTCATCACCATCGCCATGATCGCCGCCATGCCGGATGCCGTGGCAACGGCCTGCTCGGCCCCTTCCATGGCGGCAATGCGCTCTTCGAAGGCGCGCACGGTGGGGTTGGTGTAACGGGAATAGACGTTGCCCGGAACCTCGCCGGCAAAGCGTGCCGCCGCATCGGCAGCACTGCGAAAGACGTAGCTGGAGGTGAAGAACAGCGGCTCTCCATGTTCGCCCTCGGGCGAGCGATACTGGCCGGCGCGCACCGCCAGCGTGTCGAGGCCGACGCCCGACAGGTCACTGTCCAGCCGACCCGCGTCCCATTCGTCAGTCATGATTTCATTCCACTCGGGAGCGAGCGCGGTTACCGCCCGCTCGCATTCAGTTGTTGTACAGGTCGATGATGGCACTGCTGACCGCCGCCTGGCTCTTGCTCAGGTCGTTGCGGGCCTGTTCGATCCGGTGCAGGTAAGCATCGTCGATATCACCCGTCACGTATTTGCCATCGAATACCGCGCAGTCGAAGTGCTCGATCTTCACCTTGCCGCCGCCCACTGCATCCACCAGATCCTCCAGATCCTGATAGACCAGCCAGTCGGCACCGATCAGCTCGGCTACCTGCTCGGTGCTGCGCTCATGGGCGATCAGCTCGTGGGCGCTTGGCATGTCGATACCGTACACGTTCGGATAGCGCACGGCAGGCGCCGCGGAACAGAAATAGACATTCTTCGCCCCGGCCTCGCGCGCCATCTGGATGATCTGCTTGCAGGTGGTGCCGCGCACGATGGAGTCGTCCACCAGCATCACGTTCTTGCCACGGAACTCGAGGTCGATGGCATTGAGCTTCTGCCGCACCGACTTCTTGCGCGCCGCCTGACCGGGCATGATGAAAGTCCGACCGATATAGCGATTCTTCACGAAGCCTTCGCGGAACTTGACGCCCAGGCGGTTGGCCAGTTCCAGGGCTGCGGTGCGGCTGGTATCGGGAATCGGGATCACCACGTCGATATCGTGCTCGGGGCGCTCGCGCAGGATCTTGTCGGCCAGCTTCTCGCCCATGCGCAGGCGCGCCTTGTAGACCGAGACGCCATCCATCAGAGAGTCCGGGCGCGCCAGGTAGACGTGCTCGAAAATGCACGGCGCATACTGCGGGTTGGCCGCGCACTGGCGCGTATGGAGCTTGCCATCGGCGGTGATATAGACCGCCTCGCCGGGCGCCAGGTCGCGAATCAGGGAGAAGCCCAGCACATCCAGCGAGACGCTTTCGGAGGCGATCATGTATTCGACGCCCTGATCGGTGTGGCGCTGGCCGAACACGATCGGGCGGATCGCATGGGGATCACGGAAGCCGACGATGCCATAGCCGGTAACCATGGCCACCACGGCATAGCCGCCGACACAGCGCTCATGCACCTTGGCCACGGCGGCGAACACGTCTTCCTCGGTGGGCTGCAGCTTGCCGCGCACCGCCAGTTCATGGGCGAAGACGTTGAGCAGCACTTCCGAGTCGGAATTGGTATTGACATGCCGCAGGTCCGACTCGTAGATCTCCTTGGTCAGCTGATCGACATTGGTCAGATTGCCGTTGTGCGCCAGGGTGATGCCGTAGGGCGAGTTCACGTAGAAGGGCTGCGCCTCCGCCGAAGTAGAGCTGCCAGCGGTGGGATAGCGGACATGGCCAATGCCCATGTTGCCGACCAGGCGCTGCATATGACGCTGCTGGAAGACATCGCGGACCAGCCCGTTGTCCTTGCGCAGGAACAGTTTGTCGCCGTCACTCGTCACGATGCCGGCGGCATCCTGTCCGCGGTGTTGCAATACGGTGAGTGCGTCGTACAACGCCTGGTTGACGTTCGACTTACCGACAATGCCGACAATGCCACACATGCAGGGACCTCTCAGTTATTACAGGCTGATCCGGACAGGACGCCGGGCGCAAACCCGGCGGCGGGCCGTGGTAAAAAAGATGCTCGTCTCAACCGGAGGTATCGAGCGAGCCGGTCATCCACTGGCTACCGAACCCGAGAATCAGGTTCTTCGACCAGTCGGCAATCAACAGAAAATGCGGTAGCAGCACCGACTCGCGCCACCAGGGATCCTGCTGTACAGGTGCAAGACTCAGCAGGCCCACCAGCACCACGATCAGCAGCCCGCCTCGGGCCGCGCCAAAAACCATTCCAAGAAAACGATCCGTGCCGGACAGCCCGGTCACTCGAACCAGTTCACCAATGAGAAAATTGATCAGCGCCCCTACCAGCAGTGTCACCACGAACAGAATCGCGCAAGCCGCGATGACCTGGAACGAAGGCGTGCTGATGTATGCGGCGAGATGGTGAGACAGCGCACCGCCGAACATCCAGGCAACCACACCAGCGACAATCCAGGTGAGCAGGGAAAGCGCTTCCTTGATGAAACCGCGTTTCAAACTGATCAGGCTGGAGATGACTACAACGGCGACAAACGCCCAATCGACCCAGGTGAACGTCACGGGGTTTCCTGCACAGGGGAAAAGCGGCGCATTTTAGCAGAGCGACTGCCGAGGAGTAACAGGTCGTTGAAAAAGGCTATGTCCCGATGATGTGATGCGGGCCTGTGAGGGAGGAGTTCTTTGTGGAAACGGCTTCAAGCGCGAATATCCGAGGTGCAGACTCCTGTAGGTCGAATTAGCCGAAGGCGTAATCCGACATTGCGCGTAACCCGGCGAATGACCTCGACTCCACCCGTCGGGCCGGTGAAGCGTGACCCGACCTACAACAGCGCAGAGCCCGCTTTGGCTTTGTAGGTCGAATTAGCCGAAGGCGTAATCCGACGTTGCGGGGCACAACCCGGCGAGTGACCTCGACTCCGCCCGTCGGGTCGATAAGGCGTGACCCGACCTACGACAACGCAGAGCCCGCTTTGGCTTTGTAGGTCGAATTAGCCGAAGGCGTAATCCGACGTTGCGGGGCACAACTCGGCGAATGACCTCGACTCTGCCCGTCGGGCCGGTGAAGAGTATCGATTCGCGGGCATGGCCCGCCCCTACAGAGGTGCACACTCACATGCCGACGCAGCCTTGAAAACAAGCGCTCTTCAGCCCTTTTCTGGCTCGAAGCGCACGACGAACCCATCCAGTTTCTGCTGGCGCTGCAGCACATCGCGCAATCGATTGGCTTCGGCGCGCTCGACCAGCGGGCCGACGAATACCCGGTTCATCCCACCTGCTGTGCGTATGTAGGCGTTATAGCCCTGGGAGCGCAGGGTGGTCTGCAGCTTTTCGGCATTCTCGCGGCTGGACAGGCTGGCCAGCTGCACCGACCAGCTGACTGGCAGATTGGCCGCATCCAGCCGCTGCTCCTGTGTCGCGGCAGCTGGCGGAGTACTCGGAGCCGGAGTGGCTTGCGGCTCGGCAGGCGCAACCGGCGGCTCGGCAAGGGTCGGAGCCGGCTCAATCGGGGCTGCCGGGGCTTCAACAGCCGCTACCGGCGCCTCTTCGATGATTTCAAACTCCTCCGGGAACGGCTCGCTCTCGGGTATCGGCACCTCGACTGGCTGCGGTTCGATAACCGGGGCTGCGGGCGTATCGGGCATCGCCGGAGCATCCATGCTCACCTGGGGACCGTCATCCTCACGATTGAGCAACATCGGCACGAAGATCACCGCCAGCGCCAACAGCACCAGCGCCCCCACGATACGTTGCAACAGCCCTTTATCCACCAATGCCCTGCCCTCGCTCCGTCGCATGCCGATCAAGCCAGTCCAGCGCTTCGGCCACGCAATAAAAAGACCCGAACAACAGTATTTCGTCCCCGGCAACCGCCCGGTCGCACTGCGCGTCGAGCGCCTCGCATACTGAGGAGTAGATAGTGACCGAGGCTCCGTGTTCCATCAATGCCTCACTCAATTGCGCACCAGAACGCGCACGTGGCGTGGACAGGGGCGCAACGGCCCAGTCATCGACGACAGGCAGCAATGGCCCGATCACGCCGTGCAGATCCTTGTCCGCCAGCAGGCCGAACACCGCAAGCCGCCGCCCGCCCAGTGGTTGTCTTTGCAGAGCGTGGGCCAGAAAGGTCGCTGCATGCGGGTTGTGCCCGACATCCAGCAGGATCGACAGCTCGCGGCCCCTGTGCTGAATCACCCGGCGATCGAGCCTGCCGACAACCCGCGTAGCAAGCAGCGCCGCAGCCAGCGAGCCCGGCTGCCAGGGCATGTCGAGCAGGGCAAAGGCCTGCAGCGCCAGCGCGGCATTTTCCAGGGGCAGATCGAGCAGAGGCAAGTCACGCAATTCCAGTGGCTGAGCGGAACGATCTCGGCCATGCCAATGCCAGCGATCCGTCTCGACCAGCAGATCGAAATCACGACCGCGCAGCAGCAAGGGTGCTTCCAGACGGGCCGCAGCGTCGATCAGGGTTGCAGGCGGTTCAAGGTCACCACACACGGCAGGCCTCGCCGAGCGGAAGATCCCAGCCTTCTCGAAACCGACGCTTTCGCGGCTGTCACCCAGCCAGTCAGCATGATCCAGGCCGATATTGGTCACCACCGCCACATCGGCATCGACCAGATTCACCGCATCGAGACGTCCGCCAAGGCCGACTTCCAGCACCACGGCATCCAGCCTCGCGCGCTCGAACAGCCAGAAGGCTGCCAGCGTGCCCATCTCGAAATAGGTCAGAGAGGTTTCGCCGCGCGCGGCCTCGACGGCGGCAAAAGCTTCGCAAAGCGCCTCATCGGCGGCTTCGGCGCCATTGATACGCACGCGTTCGTTATAGCGCAGCAGATGCGGCGAGCTGTAGAGACCGACGGTCTTGCCCTGCCCCGCCAGCATCTGCGCGATGAAGGCACAGGTCGAACCTTTGCCATTGGTACCGGTGACCGTCACGACGTGTGGCGCCGGCCTCGTCAGGCCAAGCCTTGTCGCCACCTCGCGGCAGCGATCGAGCCCCATGTCGATGGCCGTGGGATGCAGCTGCTCGAGATAGTCGAGCCAGTCCTGCAAACGCCGGGAGGTCATGCGTCAGCCGTTACCAGAGCCGGTTCGGCGATGGCCGGCAGCCGCTGCAACTGAGCGAGAAGACGGGACAGGCGAGCACGCAGCTCGGCACGCGGAATGATCAGGTCGATGGCGCCATGGTCGAGCAGGAACTCGCTGCGCTGGAAACCTTCCGGAAGTTTTTCACGCACGGTCTGCTCGATCACACGTGGGCCGGCAAAGCCGATCAGCGCCTTGGGCTCGGCCACGATGACATCGCCGAGCATCGCCAGACTGGCCGACACACCACCGTAAACAGGATCGGTGAGCACCGAAATGAACGGCAGGCCTTCCTCACGCATACGTGCCAGTACCGCCGAGGTCTTGGCCATCTGCATCAGGGAAATCAGTGCTTCCTGCATCCGCGCACCGCCGGAAGCCGAGAAACAGACCAGCGGACAGCGCTGCTCAAGGGCGACGTTCGCCGCACGCACGAAACGCTCACCGACGATGGCTCCCATGGAGCCGCCCATGAAGGAGAATTCGAAGGCACAGGCCACCACCGGGTTGTTCATCAGGGTGCCGCGCATGGCGATCAGCGCGTCCTTTTCTCCGGTCTGCTTCTGTGCAGCGGACAGACGATCCTTGTACTTCTTGCTGTCGCGGAATTTCAGGCGATCCACCGGCTCAAGGTCGGCGGCGATCTCTTCACGGCCTTCCTTGTCGAGAAAGATATCCAGGCGCGCGCGCGCATCGATACGCATGTGATGTTCGCACTTGGGGCAGACATCCAGGGTTTTCTCCAGTTCCGGGCGATACAGGACCGCCTCGCAGGATGGACACTTGTGCCACAGCCCCTCAGGTACCGAGCTCTTCTGCGTTTCCGAACGCATGATCGAAGGGATCAGCTTGTCTACCAGCCAGTTGCTCATGCTCTTATTCTCCACAGCTTGTCAGTCCCGCGCGTAATCACTGCACGCATCAGGCGGATTCATCATCGCGACCAGCCTCCAACCGGAGCTCACTGCGTCGCCTGGGCGATACGCCAGAAGGCGCTATCGCTGAAACTCGACCCCGCCGGACATGACGGGTATCAATCAAACAGAGGGATTCGCCAACCAGCGAATGGTAACTGGACGGCAAGGACTCCCTGCTCGTCACATACTGGCGCGAACCTGGCCAACAAATTCACGCACGCGGGCGGCATCCTTCACTCCCTTGCGCAACTCCACCCCACCACTGACATCCACCGCGAACGGGCGCACCCGCTCGATGGCCTGCTGCACATTCTGCGGGGTCAGCCCACCTGCAAGAATCAGTGGTTTGGGCAGATCGGCAGGCACCAGCGACCAGTCGAACATCTCGCCTGTCCCACCCGGAACGCCGGCAACGAAGGTATCCAGCAAAACCGCACGGGCTCCGGCATAACGCGCAGCCTCAGCGCGGATATCGTCACCAGCCCGAACCCGCAGCGCCTTGTACCAGGGCCGGTGAAAGCCCTCGCAATCGGCTGGCGTTTCATCACCGTGAAACTGAAGCACATCCAGCGCAACGGCATCGAGGGTTTCGTTGATTTCACAACGCGATGCGTTGACGAACAATCCGACGGTAGTCACAAAGGGAGGCAGCGCGGCGACGATTTCACGCGCCTGAGCGATACTCAGGGCTCGCGGGCTCCTGCTGTAGAACACCAGGCCGATGGCATCGGCACCGGCTTCGGCAGCCACAAGCGCGTCTGCAACGCTGGTGATTCCACATATCTTGCTACGGACGATAGGCAACGGCAGATACCTGCGAGAAAAGACCCCGGATGGTAACAAAAGCGTCGCCTGCTGCAAGTGGCATCATCAGCCGCTGTCAGCCGCGCACATCAGGCAGTCCCGACAAGAAATGCGGCCCCAGATAGCGGTCGGGCAACTCGAACTCCTCGGGATAATCCACCTGTACCAGATACAGCCCGTAGGGATGCGCCGTGACCCCGCCTGTACGCCTGATGCGTGTCTCCAGCACTTCCCGCGCCCATTCCACCGGGCGCTCGCCCGCGCCGATGGTCATCAGCACTCCGGCAAAATTGCGCACCATATGGTGCAGAAAAGCATTGGCCCGCACGTCGAGAACGATCAGCCGCCCGAACTCCAGCAATTCCAGATGGTGGATGGTCTTGATCGGCGACTTCGCCTGGCACTGGCGCGCACGGAATGCACTGAAGTCATGGGTACCGACGAACGCTCTGGACGCCTCGCGCATGCGCGCGACATCCAGCGGGCGATGGTTCCAGGTCACTTCTTCGGCCAGGTGCGCCGGCCTGATCTGGTCGTTGTAGATGACATAGCGATAGCGCCGGGCCATGGCGCTGAAGCGCGCATCGAAATGCTTCGGCATCTCCTTGGCCCAGGTCACACTGATGTCGCCGGGCAGGTTCATGTTCGCACCCATCACCCAAGCATGCATGGAGCGCGTCACCGGGGTATCGAAGTGCACGACCTGCGCGCAGGCATGCACCAGCGCATCGGTGCGCCCGGCGCAGCTCAGGGTGACCGGATGACCACCGGCAACCTTGCTCAGCGCATTTTCCAGTGACAGCTGGATGGAAGGCACACCATCGCGCTGGCGCTGAAAGCCACGATAGCGCGAGCCTTTGTATTCGACGCCCAGAGCGATTCTGGAAACGCCAGCGGCAGCCGAGGTGGCTGCCGCTTCAGGTACTGCTTCAGTCATGATCAGGCGAGTTTGGCGAGCATCTCGCGCGCCTCCTGTTGTTGTGTGTCGCTGCCCTCGGCCATCACCTCATCGAGGATATCGCGTGCGCCTTCGGCATCACCCATATCGATATAGGCGCGAGCCAGGTCCAGCTTGGTCGTGGTTTCGTCGGTTTCAGCGAAGAAGTCGAAATCATCGTCGCCCATTTCTTCGAGCGGCTCGCTCGCAGGCTCGTCAGCCAGATTCATCGGGGCCGGTTCGGCACTGACTTCCGGCTGGAGCGGCACTTCCAGATCGCGAGAGATATTCCCAAGTTCAGCCTCTATCTCGTCGAACTCGGAGACGAAAGTTTCTGACTGCGCATCTTCGCTCAACTCCTCTTCCAGAGAAAGATCGAACTCCTCGGGCATGCTCTGGGGCTGTTCAGGCTCGGGCAGATCGAAGTCAAGGGAGTCGACCGGCTCAGATACCACCGGAGCAGGCTCAGCAGCAACATCATCCAGATTGAAATCGCTGTCCGATGCAGCCGGCAGGTCTTCATCCAGCTCCAGCGAGAAGCTGGCCAGTTCGTCTGCAAGGGAAGCGTTACCGGCGGGACTGGAAAGCTCGTCCAGATCAAAGGAGAAATCGTCCGCAGCCTGCTCGTCTGCCGCAGTTTCAAGATTCAGCTCGTCAAAACTCAGTTCGTCCAGCGCATCTAGCCTCTCGTCGCGGGTCTCGGCCAGCGATGCAGCCGGCGCCGCAAAGTCATCGCTGAGCTCCAGATCATCCAGGCTCAGATCAAACGAATCATCGAGGTCCTGGCCTGCGGCTGGCGCAGGCTGATCAAGTTCAAGGTCATCCAGATTGAAGCTGTCGAAATCGGTATTGTCGGTCGCGGCTGCTGCCGCCACACCTGCCACTGCCGCGAAGCCCATCGCCGGGTAGCGGGCTTTCAGCTGATCGATACTTGCGGAAGAGCCACCGATATCACGCAACTCCGCTTCCTGCCGGGCGAACCCGTCACGATCACCAAGCTCTGCGTAGACTTCCATCAGTTTCAGACGCAGATCGCTACGCTGTGGCTCGTCGTTCAGTGCGTTCTGCAGCAAGTCGGCGGCCTGGTTGAAACGACCGTAGGCAATGTAGATATCCGCCTCGGCAATCGGGTCATTGGCCAGGCCGGCAATGGAGTCCATCGCATCATCAGCAGCAGGCACAGCACTCTGACCGGCAACTTCGTGATCAGCAACGGAAAGGGCCGGTTTGTCTACAAAAAGGTTATCCGGCTCACTTTCGACCAGCAGGCTCTCCTGAAGCTCGGCTTCCTTCATGGCGTTACGGCGCGACAGGGCCATCAAAGCGACCAGCAACAGCAGCAGGGCGCCTCCACCCAGAGCGGCAAGCAGCAAGGGGTTGGCCATCAGTTGCTGGAGATAACTGTCAGACGCTGGCTCTGCGGAGGGGCTGACAGGCGTGGCCGGGGCTGGTGTAGCGGCGGGTGCGGGCCTGGCGGCTGGCTCCGGCTCTGCCGCGGGAGGGGTAACGCCGGCCTCGGGCTCAGCTGCGGCTTCAGGCTCGGCTGCGCCGTCTGCCGAGGGCACTCCGGCCTCTTCGGAAGCATCGGGTACAGTATTTTCTGGCATGGCGGCTTCGGCACCGGGCTCGCCACCGCCGGCCAGCTGTGCCTGCAACTTGGCAAGCTGGTCGTCCTTGAGCTGCATGAGTCGTTGCAGTTTTTCCAGCTGGCCTTCGAGATCGTTCAAGCGATCCTTGAGATCAATATTCTCGCGACGGCTGGAGTCGAGGCTCTCTTCCGCACCTGCGAGCCGGTCTCGCAGTGCCCTGGCATCATCGGCGGTGCCGGTATCGCTGCCAGTAGTAGACCTGCCGGTTTCCGGCGCCACCAGGCGCAGACTGTCACCTGTCTCGCTGCGCGAAGGCGCGGCACCCGCTGCGCTGCGCTGCCTGGCATCGAGCTGACGTTCACTGCCAGCAGGCTGGGCACGCCCCTGACGCCAGCTGGCATTCTGCCGAGCGACCTGCTCGACAGCTTCCGCCTGGGAGCGATTGGCGATCTGCTCGGCACTGGGCAGGCGCAGCACCTGGCCATTCTTCATCCGGTTGATGTTGCCGCCAATGAAAGCGTCCGGGTTCAGGTCCTGGATGGCCAGCATGGCCTGATGGACCGTGCCGCCCTGCCGCGTGCGTTCGGCTATTTCCCAGAGCGTGTCATTCGGGGTGACCCGGTACTCATTGCCGGTTGGCGAAGAAGCCCCAGCAGATGAGCGGACCGGAGCTGGCTGAGACGCCGCCCGCGGCGCTGCAGTTGGCCGGGCAACCGGTGCAGCAGTAGGCAACTGGGGCGCGACAGCTGCAGCCGTTTCGGGTGAATAGAGCGGTGGATCCAGCAACAGCGTGTATTCGCGCAGCAGACGACCACTTGGCCAGAGGACCTCAACCAGGAAATTCAGATAGGGTTCGCGAACCGGCTTGGTCGATGAAACCCGGATGATATTCTTGCCATCCGGACGCAAAACAGGGGTAAAGGTCAGGTCGGTCAGGAAATACGGACGATCGATACCCGCCCGATTGAACTCCTCGACGGATGCCAGCCCCGGAATCACTTCGCCTGGGGCCAATGTTTTCGCATCCAGCAGCTCGATTTCAGCAACCAAGGGTTGGTTCAGCGCCGACTTCAGCGTGACCTCCCCCACTCCCAGCGCATATGCCATTTCGGATGTCAGTGCGGTAGCAGCCGCGATTGCCAGCACCAGATTGCGAACCCGAACCATTATGTAATCCCTTGTTTTGCTTTCTCGGACTTTCGAGAGGGGCCTTGTACTGCCAGAGACGGTCCCCGTCAGCGACAAGCCTGAACAGTATGTCAGCTAGAAAATTTCTTCGAATTTCCAGCAAGTATCTTTTACAGATAGTGTTTTATCAACAACTGCCCGGACCGCACGGCGTTGCCCGCTGCGCCTTTTGCCACGTTATCAGACACAATCCACAAATTGAGTTCACGCCCTGACAACCACTGGAAGGCATTGCCCCCTACGGGATGGCATTCTGCCCCAAGGTTGCAAAAAACTATCGACCGGCTTCACATAAAAAAAGCGCCATGGCAAAGCCAGGGCGCTTTTCTGTTAACCACTGTTTTTTATCGTTCCAGCAGAATGCGCAACATGCGGCGTAGCGGTTCGGCCGCTCCCCACAGCAATTGATCACCGACGGTGAAGGCACCCAGATAATGCGAACCCATGTTGAGCTTGCGCAGACGCCCTACCGGTACGCTCAGGGTACCGGTCACGGCAGTCGGGCTCAACTCCTGCATGCTGGTGTCCCGATGGTTCGAAACGAGCTTCACCCAGGGGTTGTGCTGGCTGATCATTCCCTCGATATCCGAGATCGGCACATCCTTGTTCAGCTTGATGGTCAGCGCCTGGCTGTGGCAGCGCATGGCGCCGATGCGTACGCAGATGCCATCGACCGGAATCGGGTTCTTGAAGCGTCCCAGAATCTTGTTGGTTTCAGCCTGCGCCTTCCACTCTTCACGGCTCTGGCCATTCGGCAGTTCCTTGTCGATGTAGGGAATCAGGCTGCCGGCCAGCGGCACGCCAAAATTGTCCACCGGGAAGGCTTCCGAGCGCTGGCACTCGGCAACCTTGCGGTCGATCTCCAGAATCGCACTGGCCGGATCGGCCAGTTCGTCGGCCACCGCCGCGTTGATACTGCCCATCTGCCGGATCAGCTCACGCATGTTCTGCGCACCGGCACCGGATGCGGCCTGATAGGTCATGGCGCTCATCCACTCGACCAGGCCATTCTCGAACAGACCACCCAACCCCATCAGCATCAGGCTGACGGTGCAGTTGCCACCGATATAATTGAGAGTACCGGCATCGAGCTGCTGGTCGATGACCTTGCGGTTGACCGGATCGAGCACGATTACCGCGTCATCCTGCATGCGCAGGGCGGAAGCCGCATCGATCCAGTAGCCTTTCCAGCCGGCTTCACGCAGCTTGGGGAAGACTTCATTGGTGTAGTCGCCCCCCTGACAGGTCAGGATAACGTCGAGGCCTTTCAGCTCTTCGATGCTGTAGGCATCCTTCAGCGGCGCGATGTCCTTGCCAATGGAAGGTCCCTGACCGCCCACGTTGGAAGTGGTAAAGAACACCGGCTCGATCAGGTCAAAATCCCGCTCTTCCAGCATCCGCTGCATGAGCACGGAACCGACCATGCCGCGCCAACCGATCAGACCTACACGTTTCATCGCAACTACACCTATATAAAAAGTGGCCCGCCCACTTCACAGACCGTCGAGGCGGGCCAAGAGATTACAACTTCGCGAGCGCCGCGACTACTGCATCGCCCATCGCCTGGGTACCGACCTTGGTGCAACCTTCGGACCAGATATCTCCGGTACGCAGACCCTGGTCGAGCACATCGCTGACTGCCCGCTCGATGGCGTCCGCTGCAGCCGCCTGACTGAAGCTGTAACGCAACATCATCGACACCGAGAGGATGGTCGCCAGCGGATTCGCGACGCCCTGACCGGCGATGTCCGGCGCCGAGCCGTGGCATGGCTCGTACATGCCCTTGTTGCTGGCATCCAGCGAAGCGGACGGCAGCATGCCGATGGAACCGGTAAGCATGGAAGCCTCATCCGAGAGGATGTCGCCGAACATGTTGTCGGTGACCATCACGTCGAACTGCTTGGGTGCACGGACCAGTTGCATGGCGGCGTTGTCCACGTACATGTGGCTCAGCTCCACCTCCGGGTAGTCCCGGGCGACTTCTTCGACCACCGCGCGCCACAACTGGCTGGACGCCAGCACGTTGGCCTTGTCCACCGAGCAGAGCTTCTTGTTACGCACCATGGCCATGTCGAAACCGACCTTGGCGATGCGCCGAACTTCGCTCTCGCTGTAGGGCAGCGTGTCGTAGGCCATGCGCTCGCCATTTTCCAACACTTTGCTCTCGCGCGGCTGACCGAAATAGATGCCGCCGGTCAGCTCACGCACGATGAGGATATCCAGGCCGGCAACGATCTCCGGCTTCAGGCTCGACGCTTCGGCCAATTGCGGATACAGCAGCGCCGGACGCAGGTTGCCGAACAGCCCCAGCTGCGATCGAATCTTCAGCAGGCCGCGCTCCGGGCGGATGGCCGGGTCGATAGTGTCCCATTTCGGGCCGCCGACAGCCCCCAGTAGAATGGCATCGGCGGCACGCGCACGCTCCAGGGTTTCGTCAGCCAGCGGCACGCCGTATTTGTCGATGGCCGCCCCGCCCAGCTCGTCATAGCTCAGTTCGAAATCGAGCTGGAACTTGTCGTTGGCCAGCTGCAGCACCTTGACCGCCTCGGCCATGATTTCCGGGCCGATACCGTCGCCGGGGAAGATCAGAATCTGTTTTGCCATATCGCTATCCGTCATCTCGATGAGTTATGTCGCTGGAGGCTGGAAGGCTGAACGAAAGAGCTGTCCGCGTTCTCGTCCAGCCTCCAGCCTTCAGCCCTAAAAGCCGAAGGCTTCGGCTTCACGCCTTGATTGCGCCGAACAGCCAGGGCTGGTTCTGACGGTGTTTTTCCTCGAACGCGCGGATCTCGTCGGCGTCCTGCAGGGTCAGGCCGATGTCGTCCAGACCGTTGAGCAGGCAGTGCTTGCGGAAGGCGTCGACCTCGAAGCCGTACTGCTTGCCGTCCGGGCGGGTCACGGTCTGGGCGGCGAGGTCAACGGTGAGCTGATAACCCTCGGTCGCCTCGGCCTGCTCGAACAGCTCATCCATCTCGGCTTCGGCGAGGATGATCGGCAGCAGACCGTTCTTGAAGCTGTTGTTGTAGAAAATATCGGCGAAGCTCGGCGCGATGATCGCGCGGAAGCCGTATTCATCCAGTGCCCAGGGCGCATGTTCACGCGACGAGCCGCAGCCGAAATTCTCACGTGCCAGCAGCACGCTGGCACCCTGGTAGCGCGGGAAGTTCAGCACGAACTCCTTGTTCACCGGGCGGTTGGAGCAGTCCTGATTCGGCTGGCCAACATCCAGATAGCGCCACTCGTCGAACAGGTTCGGACCGAAACCGGTGCGCTTGATGGATTTGAGAAACTGCTTGGGAATGATCTGGTCGGTATCGACATTGGCACGATCCAGCGGGCAGACCAGGCCGGTGTGTTGTGTGAATGCTTTCATGCTGTTGTTCCTCAGGCCTGGATCAGTTCGCGAACGTCGATGAAATGACCGGTCACCGCCGCAGCCGCGGCCATGGCCGGGCTGACCAGGTGGGTACGCCCGCCAGCGCCCTGACGGCCCTCGAAGTTGCGGTTGGACGTGGACGCACAATGTTCGCCACTGCCCAGTTTGTCCGGATTCATCGCCAGGCACATGGAGCAGCCCGGCTCGCGCCACTCGAAGCCGGCTTCGAGGAAAACCTTGTCCAGCCCTTCGGCTTCGGCCTGCTGCTTGACCAGGCCCGAGCCCGGTACCACCATCGCCTGCTTGACCGTGGCGGCTACCTTGCGCCCCTTGGCCACCTCGGCAGCCGCACGCAGATCCTCGATGCGCGAGTTGGTGCAGGAACCGATGAACACGCGGTCCAGCTGGATATCGGTGATCGGCTGGCTGGCGCGCAGGCCCATGTATTTCAGGGCGCGCTCGATGGAATCACGCTTGACCGGATCGGTTTCGGCAGCCGGGTCCGGCACCTGCTGATCGACGGCCAGAACCATTTCAGGGGACGTGCCCCAGCTGACCTGCGGCTTGATGTCCTCGGCCTTCAGTTCGATGACGGTGTCGAACACCGCGTCTTCGTCGGACACCAGATCCCTCCAGGCCTCGACCGCCTTTTGCCAGTCCGCGCCCTTGGGCGCATAAGGACGGCCTTCGACATAGGCGACGGTCTTCTCGTCACAGGCCACCATACCCACACGGGCGCCGGCCTCGATGGACATGTTGCAGATGGTCATGCGGCCTTCCATGGACAGCTCGCGGATGGCACTACCGGCGAACTCCAGAGCATGACCGTTGCCGCCAGCGGTGCCGATCTTGCCGATCACGGCGAGCACGATGTCCTTGGCAGTGACGCCGAATGGCAGTTTGCCTTCGACGCGCACCTGCATGTTCTTCATCTTCTTGGCCACCAGGCACTGGGTCGCGAGCACATGCTCGACTTCGGAAGTGCCGATGCCGTGCGCCAGCGCACCGAACGCGCCGTGGGTGGAGGTGTGCGAGTCACCGCAGACCACGGTCATGCCGGGCAGCGTTGCGCCCTGCTCCGGGCCGATCACGTGGACGATGCCCTGGCGCACGTCGTTCATCTTGAATTCGAGAATGCCGAACTCGTCGCAGTTCTCGTCCAGGGTCTGCACCTGAATACGCGAAACCTCATCGGCAATGGCTTCCAGGCCGCCCTGGCGCTCGCCCCTGGTGGTCGGGACGTTGTGGTCGGGGGTGGCGATGTTGGCGTCGATGCGCCACGGCTTGCGCCCGGCCAGACGCAACCCCTCGAACGCCTGCGGCGAAGTCACTTCATGGAGGATGTGACGATCGATATAGATCAGCGACGAACCATCGTCGCGCCGCTTCACTTCGTGCATTTCCCAGAGCTTGTCGTAGAGCGTTTTGCCGGCCATCGGACTTTCCTCATCTGCTTTTTTATGCGGGGCAAATAGCCCTTTCGCTTATGGGGTGATGCTATGGGTTTACACGCGATTACTCAAATTCATATTTTTTATCCGATGCATTCCATTAGGGAATCGGTATAGGCTTTGGGCGCAGAAGTCGTCGGATTACGCCTGCGGCTAATTCGACCTACAAATAGGCCGAGCAAGTGGGAGATATGAGGGAAACATGGACCTGGCCAACCTCAACGCCTTTATCGCCATCGCCGAAACCGGCAGCTTTTCCCTGGCCGGCGAGCGCCTGCACCTGACTCAGCCCGCCGTGAGCAAACGTCTTGCGGCCCTGGAATCCCAACTCGGCGTGCGCCTGTTCGATCGCCTGGGCCGGGAGATCGGCCTGACCGAAGCCGGGCGCGCCCTGCTGCCGCGCGCCTACCGGATTCTCAGCGTACTGGACGACACGCGGCGTGCCTTGACCAACCTCAACGGTGACGTCAGCGGTCGGCTGTGCCTGGCGACCAGCCATCACATCGGCCTGCATCGCCTGCCGCCCTTGCTGCGCACCTTCACCCGCGCCCATCCTGCAGTGACGCTGGACATTCGCTTTCTCGACTCGGAAATCGCCTACGAAGACGTGCTGCATGGCCGCGCCGAACTGGCGGTCATTACCCTAGCGCCACACACCGCACCACCGGTACGTGCGAGCCGGGTATGGGACGATCCGCTGGATTTCGTCGTGGCGCCCGAACATCCATTGGCGCGGATGCCCGAGGTCTCGCTTGCAGACGTGGCCAACCATCCAGCGGTTTTCCCGGGCGACAACACCTTTACCCACCATATCGCTCAACGACTTTTCGAGCGCGAAGAGCTGCAACCGAATATCACCATGAGCACCAATTATCTGGAGACCATCAAGATGATGGTCTCCATCGGCATCGCCTGGAGCGTGCTGCCGCGTACCATGCTGGACGAACAGGTGGTGCGCCTGTCTGTCCCCAGCGTGCAGCTTGAACGCCAGCTCGGCTACATCGTCCATACCGAACGAACCCTGTCCAATGCTGCCAGAGCATTCATGGCGTTGCTCGACTCTGAACGGGATGCTTGCATATTGCCATCATCTACGGCTAACGTCGCGCACTAGAATAAATATGGCGTATGGCCGCGCCGTAGCCGCCGGGATGCGTTGGTGCGGCACATCACGGAATCGTTACTCATGCCCCTCGACAAACGCTCGCCCCGCTCTTACCTCTGCACGACCGGATCAAGCGAGGCTTTTCAGAATACCGCTCACCTTGCCAGCGTACTCAATGGAGCCAATCTCGGTGTCTGGTCATGGGACCCGTATACCGGGTCGGTGTTGTGGTCTGAAGGCACCCAGAGGCTCTTCGGGTTTGGTGCCGAGCGGCAGATCCCCATCGACACCGAATATTCACACCTGGTAGCTGCGGAGGATCGCCCGATGGTCCGCGAGCGCTTTCGCATGGCGCTGAGCGAGCAGAACGCACATTTCATCATCCGTCACCGCATCCACTGGCCCGATGCCTCACAGCGCTGGCTGGAGCTGCGCGGGCAACGTCAGAGCAACGAAACTGGCCAGCCCATACTGGTCGGTGTAGTGCGCGACATCAGCGAAGAAATTCACCAGGCGCAAGAACTGGAAGACAGCCAGGAGCGCCTCAGCCTGGCGCTCAACTCGGTCGAACTGGGTACCTGGGACTGGCACATTCCCAGCGATACCCTCTATGCCTCAGCCCGCGCCTCCGAACTGCAGGGTGTTATCGAAGGCCCCTATCACGGGCCTTTCAGGGATTTTTTCGCCTGCATTCTTCCCGAAGACCGTCAGACCATGCGCCAGACCTATCGCGAGCTGCTGGCCGGTCAGCGCCGGGATTACCAGGTCATCTATCAGGCACAGCTGTGCGACGGTACGGTGCGCCACCTGGAGAGTATCGCCAAACTCTACTATGACGAGCACGGCGCGCCTCTGCGCATGGCCGGCATCGTCATGGACATCACCGAGCGGGTGTTGCGCGAACAGCAAGCGGCAGCCTCGGAAGCCAAGTTCGCGACCCTATTCCAGGGCAGCCCGGACGCCATCAGTCTGTCGCGCATTCGCGATGGCATTTTCCTTGAGGTCAACCCCAGCTTCACCCGGACCTTCGGCTGGCCAGCCAGCGAAATCATCGGGCTCGACGCGCCACAGATCGGTTTCTGGCAGGACGACGAGCAACGGCAGGTCCTCTACCAACAGCTCAGCCGCGACCAGCATCTGGACAACGTCGAGGCCCAGTTCCGCACCCGCGATGGGGCTGCCGTCACCTGTGTGGTATCCAGCCGCTTCATTCGCATCGAGCGGCGGCTCTGCATCATCACCACTTTTCGTGATATCACCACGCGGCAGCGGGCCGAGGCAGCGCTCAGGGCCAGCGAGACCAAATTCGCCAAGGCGTTTCATTCCAGCCCCGACGCCATCACCATCAGCGAGCGCAGCAGCGGGCGTTTCATCGAAGTCAACGAAGGCTTTCATCGCCTCACCGGCTACCGTCCGCACGAAGTCATCGGACGCACCGCCGCCGAACTCGCCATCTGGCCCGGCGAGCAGCGCCAGCAGATTCTCGAAGTGCTTGAGCGTGACGGTCGCGTATGCAACCAGGAAATACATGCCCAGGACCGTCATGGCCAGCTCAAGCACATCGAGGTATCGGTAGAAGTCATCGAGCTCAACGGCACCGAATGCATCCTGCTGACGGCACGTGACACCAGCCAACTGAAGGCCGCCCACGCGCAGATTCATCACCTGGCCTATCACGACCCACTGACCAACCTTCCCAACCGTGCGCTGCTCATGGATCGCCTGGTGCAGCAGATCGCACTGCACAAACGCCACAGCCTGCGCGGCGCACTGCTGTTCCTCGATCTCGATCATTTCAAGCACATCAACGATTCGCTCGGCCATCCGGTTGGCGATGCAGTGCTGAAGACCATTACCGCACGCCTCCAAACCAGCATTCGCCAGGAAGATACCGTTGCCCGCCTCGGTGGCGACGAATTCGTGATTCTACTGACTGGCCTCAGCGGTAAACGCGCAGAAATCACTCGCTACGTACGCGAGGTCGCCGAAAAGCTGCGAAAACTGCTGGCCGACCCCATGGTCTGCGAGGGCAACCGGCTGCAGGTCACGCCCAGCATCGGCATCGCCCTGATTCCTGATCACGGCGAGACGCCGGCTGACCTGCTCAAACGAGCCGATATCGCGCTGTATCGGGCCAAGGATGCCGGGCGCAACGCCATTCAACTGTTCCAGAGCACCATGCAGGAAGCCGCCAGCACCCGTCTGCAGCTGGAAGGAGAACTGCGCCTGGCGCTGCTGCACAACGAGTTCGAGCTGTACCTGCAACCACAGGTCGATTCGCGCTCAGGAACGATCATCGGAGCCGAGGCACTGTTGCGCTGGCAGCATCCCGAGCAGGGTCTGCGCTCACCTGCGCATTTCATCGATGTGCTGGAAGACAGCGGCCTGATCATCGAGGTCGGCGCCTGGGTCATCGGCGAAGTCTGTCGGATGACGGCCTCGCTATTGGCGTCTGGTCTGGTCCGCGCCGATGCGTTCAGCCTGTGCATCAACATCAGCCCGCGCCAGTTCCGACAGAACGACTTCGTTGAACGTATTCTCGCAGCAATCAATGAAACCGCCTTGCCGGTGCAGATGATCAAACTGGAAATCACCGAAGGCATCGTCATCGAGAATCTGGACGACACCATCGTCAAGATGCATCGCCTGCGCAGGCACGGCGTGAGCTTTGCCATGGACGACTTCGGCACGGGCTATTCCTCCCTTACCTACCTCAAACGGCTGCCGGTTGATTTGCTGAAGATCGACCAATCCTTCGTGCGTGACGCACTGGACGATGGCAACGACGCCGAGATCATCCGTGCCATTGTAAGCATGGCCAAAAGCCTGGGGCTGGAAGTGATTGCCGAAGGCGTCGAGCAGCAGGGGCAACTGGACCTGTTGCAATTGCAGGACTGCCATCTGTATCAAGGCTATCTGTTCAGCCACCCGCTGCCATACACACAATTCGCGGAGTTGCTGCGTACGCAGTCAGACATTCAAAACTGAAAGGGCGTCTTGCGACGCCCTTTCGACAGTTCAGCCTTCGAGCGCAGGACGCTTGCCAGCGGCGCTGATCGGAATGCGCTTGGGCTTGGCCTCTTCCGGCACGATGCGTTCGAGGTCGATGCTCAGCAGGCCATTGTCGAGCGCTGCGCCTTTGACTTCTATGTGATCGGCCAGGCGGAACGACAGCTTGAAGGCTCGCTGGGCGATGCCCTGGTGCAGATAGGTGACATTTTCCGCACCGCTCTCACGCTTGCCGCCACTGATGGTAAGCACGCCCCGCTCGACCTGCAGGTCCAGATCGGACTCCTGAAAGCCTGCAGCTGCTACGATGATGCGGTACTGGTCGTCACCGTGCTTCTCCACGTTGTAGGGCGGGAATGAGCTGTTCGCATCGTTGCGCAGGGCAGACTCGAACAGATCGTTGAAACGATCAAAGCCGATGGATTGGCGAAACAGTGGAGCCATGGAAAAACTGGTCATTTTGCGATCTCCTGATATTCAGCGAGTGGTTGCCACAGAACCCGAATTCGGCATCCTGTGTTGCCCTAGATAGGAACTGCTCGGTTCATTTCAAGACCGTTCGTCGGAGCTTTTTATGCCCAGAGTCATGCTGATCACAGGTGCCAGCCGCGGGATTGGCGCCGCCACTGCCAGGCGCGCTGCCGCTGAAGGTTATGCGCTGTGCCTGAACTTCCATCATCGCCAGGATGCCGCACAGCAATTGCTCGAAGAGCTGAAAAGCACCGGCGCACACGCCATCGCGGTAGCCGCCGACGTGGCGGACGAAGCTCAGGTCATCCGGCTCTTCGCCACCCTGGACGCCGAATTCGGCAGGCTCGACGTCCTGGTCAACAACGCCGGCATGCTGGAGCGTCAGATGCGCCTGGACGAAATAGACGCCGCACGCCTGGCGCGTGTCTTCGCCGTCAACGTCACCGGCAGTTTTCTCTGCGCCCGTGAAGCGGTCAAGCGCATGTCCAGCCGGCATGGCGGCAACGGCGGCACCATCGTCAATGTGTCCTCCATCGCCGCCAGGCTTGGCGCACCCAACGAATACATCGACTACGCCGCTGCCAAAGGCGCCATCGACAGCATGACCCTGGGCCTGGCCAAGGAAGTCGCCACCGAGGGCATCCGCGTCAATGCCGTGCGACCGGGGGTCATCGACACCGACATTCACGCCAGCGGTGGCGAACCGGGCCGCGTTGCGCGCGTCAGCACCAGCGTGCCCATGGGTCGCGGTGGCAGCGCTGAAGAAGTGGCCGAAGCGATTCTCTGGCTGGCCAGCGAAAAGGCCAGCTACACCAGTGGAGCATTGCTGGATGTCAGCGGTGGGCGCTAAGTGATTCCGAAGGCAGACTTAGGCAGGGCTCGCAGGGCCGAACTTGTTCGGCCTTCGCCTCTGCGGTCGAATGAATTCAACCCTACGGGTAATGCCCCACAGGACTCTCCTCCAGCCCCAGCAGCCGGTCGATTCGCTCGCAATCGCTCTCGCGGCGCAACTGATCGAACAGCGCAACGGCCTGCGGATAACTGCGCGTCAACATGGAAACCCATTGCTTCAACCGGCCCGGCGCATAGCGCGGGGACATCTTGCGCCGCGCCTGCAGCCAGAAATCGGCCAGTAAAGGCTGAAGGCAGGTCCAGCTCATGGGCTCGACTTCCAAACCCTTTCTGGCGGCGTTGATCTGTCGCGCCAGATCAGGCCGACAGACCAGCCCGCGCCCCAGCATGATGTCCTCCACGCCGCTCACTTCCCGGCAACGCCGCCAGTCATCCAGCGACCAGATATCGCCATTGGCGAACACCGGCACCGCAACCACCTCCTGCACCTTCGCCACCCACTCCCAGTGCGCCGGCGGCTTGTAGCCATCGGTCTTGGTGCGCGCATGCACCACCAGTTGCTCGGCGCCCCCGGCAACCAGGGCACGCGCGCAATCCAGTGCACCGTCCGGGCTGTCGAAACCCAGGCGCATCTTGGCCGTAACCGGAATATCCGCCGGCACGGCCCGCCGCACTTCGCGCAGGATCGCATGCAACAGCTCGGGCTCGTTGAGCAACACGGCGCCACCACGGGACTTGTTCACCGTTCTGGCCGGGCAGCCGAAATTGAGATCGATAGCCGGGGCGCCAAGGCTGCATGCGCGCGCCGCATTATCGGCAACGCAGGCCGGATCGGAGCCCAGCAACTGTACCCGCACTGGCGTACCGGCGCGTGTTCGCGCACCGCTATCGAGTTCCGCTGCCAGCTTGCGAAAGCTTGAGTTCGGCAACAGCCGATCCGACACGCGGATAAACTCGGTTACGCACCAGTCCACACCGCCCACACGGGTCAGCACGTCGCGCAGGATCTCATCAACCAGCCCCTCCATGGGCGCCAGGGCAATCTGCATGGGTCACGATGCTCGCCGAAAAAGAGCGGCATTGTACGGGGTCTGCCTGTGCGATTGAATTCATCCGCTCAGTCATCGCCCAATCTCGGGCGACGACGATGTTCCATATCCGTCTCATTACCACCATGGCCCGTCTCGGCCTTGGGGTCAGGATTCTGCGCATCGATCCATTTAGGCTTCTGTCTGTCAGGGGCATCTGCATCCCTGGAAGATTCGGCGGGATAACCGATACCGTCCCCCATCCCCATCGAACCATTGCCTGCCCCACGGTCGACCGGTCCAGTATTCTGCGCCACAGACTCCTGAGCGCTTATCCCCATGGCCGCAAGCATCGCTGCACAGCCAAACGTACATACAAGAAAGCGTCGCATGAGCACACCTCCACCATTCACCTGAATGCTTAGGCAAGCAAACGGCCAGCAAGTGCGCCACGCACCAGATCGGATTGATCGGCGCAGCACTTTGCCGTAACGAAGGCTCGGCAATCATCCAAGCATTTGATGGCTAAATACTTTTCCAAACATAAACCGTGACAACAGTTCGGAAAGCTGTAGAATGCCGGCCACAGACGCGGGATGGAGCAGTCTGGTAGCTCGTCGGGCTCATAACCCGAAGGTCGTCGGTTCAAATCCGGCTCCCGCAACCAAATACGAAAGGCCACTCAGAAATGAGTGGCCTTTTGCATTTCGGGGTGCGCCAGGTCGAACAATGCACCTGCATCCCGACTGAACGCTAAGCTTAAGCGCCTGAAAAGAAACGCTTTCCGGCGAAAGTGAGTTGACAGAAGCACGGCAGCCTGTAAAATGCCGGCCCACAGACGCGGGATGGAGCAGTCTGGTAGCTCGTCGGGCTCATAACCCGAAGGTCGTCGGTTCAAATCCGGCTCCCGCAACCAAATACGAAAGGCCACTCAGAAATGGGTGGCCTTTTTTATTGGGCAATGAATACTCTAGAGCACCCCGGCAATTGATCTATAGACTCATTTAATATACTTTCGAGTCTACAGAGCATTACCAAGGGGCAGCCATGACAACAGCCATTCAAGCTCTCGACTTTTCAAAAGAGCAATGTGTTGCCGGCCTGCGTGCAGCACTGCATATCCTGGACAAATGGACCGCCTCGTCCGAGCAGGCCTGCCGGATCCTGCGTATTTCACGCAGCACCTACACCCGCGCCAGGCAACGGGATTCCGAGTGGTCCGTCGGACTGGACGCCGACCAACTGCAGCGCATCAGCATGGTGTTGAATATCCATGCAGCGCTTCGCCTCATTTTCGATAATCCCGAAAATGTCTATGGTTTCCCTTCGATGGAAAACCACAATGAATTCTTCAATGGGCGCACGCCGCTGGACATCATGGCTCAGGGCGACATGATCTCCCTGTACGAAACGTTCAGGCGGATCGACGCCCTGAGGAGCGCTCAATGGTGACTCTTGGCAGCCTCGCCGTTTCAAGCGGCGAGAGCCTGCAGGCTTACCGCCTGGTCAACTCCAGGTTTCCGCCCATTGCCTTGTTCGATGATGTCGCTGATGCCAGGGACTTCGACGCGATATACCAGCTGCAGGCAATCACGAACCCAAGGCTGCAGAACGAAATTGGCCGACTGGAGCTGGTTGCTCGCGACGAAATCCCTTTCGACATTCCTGGCTGCTCCTATGCAACAGCCCCTTTCACCCACGTAAACCCGGACGGGTCACGCTTCAGCGATGGTAGCTTCGGCATACTTTATCTGGCCGACAGGATGGACACCGCGATTGCCGAGGTGCGTCATCATCAAGGGCGCTACTGGTCGAAGGTGCAGGGGCTGAATTACGAGCGATTTACCTTCAGAGGCCTGAGCTGCAGCTTTAGCGATGCCCGGATGAGAGACGCCACGGTGATACCGCTGACCGATCCGGTATACGCCCCGGATGACTACAGTCACTCTCGACGACTGGGGCACGAAACAAAACGGGAAGGATGCCCTGGCTTGCGCTACAACTCGGTCCGCTCTCCAGGCAACGTCTGCTGGGCTCTGATGACCCCAAGGCCTGTGACATCGATGATTCAGACCGCCCATTACGAGATGATCTGGAGCGGCCAAATCATCAGTGTCAATCAAATCACGACACTGACCCTGTAGACCTTCATCTCTCTGAAGCCGGCATAGCTGTCGGATTACGCCTACGGCTAATCCGAGCTACAGGGACGATAGTTTCGGCAGCCTTCAGCCAAGGCTCTCGTATGCCCGATTGACCTGCTTTGACTGATTGAGCCTGGTCAGATCAGCGGCGATTCTTTCACGCTCTTCCCGAGCTGCGTGCTGCAGCTCGGCATAGAGTTTCGACAGGGCCTCGACCTGCTCGCGCAGTGCAGGGTCGCCATTGTCACCTACTTCGCCAACCAGCTCGCGGCATTGCACATCCAGCGCGCCTATCGCTTCCCAGTCCCGCTGAGCCAGCGCTTCACGCAAATCTGCCTGGAGCGCTTCAAGTGACTGAATAATAGGTTGCATACGTGCCTTCCGAGAGTCCAACAGTTGACGATGCGCTCGTCATTAACAGGTCGCTGATATCCAGCCCTATTGGGCAATACCGTCCCAGCCGGCTTTGACTTCACGCAACAACCCGGCTACCTCATCGAGAATTGTCGAATCGTTTTTCAGGTTCGCTTCGAGCAAGCGAGCAGTCATGTAAGCGTAGAGGTTATCCAGATTAGCCGCCACTTCGCCGCCCGCCTCCTGGTTCAGGGCCTCACGCAGCCCTCCAACGATATCCACTGCTTTGCCGATCAGTGTGCCCTTCAGCGCCACATCGCCCCGCTCCATCGCACCACGCGCCTGGGCAAGACGAGTAAGGCCACCCTCCATCAACATCTGAATGAGACGGTGCGGGCTCGCATCCACAAGCTGCGCATTGGTATTGACCGATTGATACTGCTTCATGGCTGCCATTGCATACATGGGAATTGCGCTCCATTTGTGGCGGGAATAACCCTTTATCGGCATGCCTCACCGTAGCTTTAACGGGGCGGTCAATAAAGTTCCGGAGCAGGTTTCACGCTACAGACATGCTGGGCTCTTGCCTTCGTGGGAGCGGGCCATGCCCGCGAAGTGATTCCGTATCGAAGTATGGGCTTTTGTTCGCGAGCATGGCTCGCTCCTACAAAACGCGTAGGGTGGATGTCGCTTTTTACATCCACCGCGACTCCGCCTCGGTGGATCGGTAAAGCGTGATCCACCCTACCGGGCTACAAAAACCAATTCCCCGGATTACGCCTTCGGCTAATCCAGGCTACGAGTCTCTCACACAGGATCGGTATACACGTGGCCTTCGTGGGAGAGGCCTTGGCCGCGAACGGAACCACACCGATGCTTCGGGCACCGCTTCGCAGACAAGTTCGTCCAACTCCCGACGAGCCTCGTAGGGCCGAACTTGTTCGGCCTTCTCGAAACCGTGGCCGAATGAATTCGGCCCTACAGAAAACCCGAAGATTGCGCGGCGACAGCAAAAAGCCCAAAGCACCCAAGTGGCCTCCGCTTGCACAGGATGTGCGGTGCGCGCAGGGCTCCGTGGGAACAGGCCAGCTCGCGCCTACAAGGGCAAGAGCGGCGCTACGCCTTACGGTCGAGAGCGCTTATTTACTGCTCTTCTTGACCACGCCTGGCAGGCTGGAAAGAGTAGATTCCAACCAACTGCTGGTATTGGAAAGCTGCGCGACCATGCTGTCCATGGCGTTGAATTGGGAATAGAGACGAGCAGTCATCGACTCGATCCGCAGCGTCAGCTTCTCGCGCTGGGCAGCGATATCGGATTTGGTTGCCTCCAGGCCGGAAACCCGCTGCGCCAGAATACCCCCGGTCTGATTGAAACCATCGACCCGATTATTCAGACGGCTCATCAACCCTGCTTCACCGGTAAAGAAGCTCCCGACGGCATCGAAATTATTCTCGAGCGCAGTCTTCAACTTCTTGTCATCGATCGCCAGCGTACCATCCTTCTGGGTGGTGATGCCGAGATCGGACAAAATCCGCACGCCGCCATTCTCCCCTCCAACCGAAATCAGCTCGTTCTGGATGCCGGAAAGTATGCTGCGAACGCTGGAGTCACCCACCAGCCCCCCAGTCGACGGTATACCGTCCTCACCGATCTTGGTCACCCTGGTCAGCGAGTTGGTTGTCTTGATCAGATTGTTGTAGGCATCGACGAACTTCTTGATGTTGGCGGTCACACCATCCTTGTCCTGTGCAACCGTGACCTTAATCGTCTTTTTATCATCCGCCGCAACCAGATTCAGCGTCACGTCGGGAATGGCGTTTTCAATCTTGTTGGCCGCGCTTTGCATCGCCAAACCGTCAATGCTGAATTTGGCGTTCTGCGCGCGCTCCAGCACATGAGCCGACCCTTCAGATGTATCAATGTCCAGTTCTTCCAGCCCTTCGCTGGCGCTGATGGAAACGTCCTTGCCCACCCCCGTATTGGTGGAAGACATCACCAGACGCGTCTCCCCCGAACTGGGATCGGTCAGCAGATTGGCGGTAACGCCCGAATCCTTGAGCGCCGCATTCAGCGCATCCTTCACTTGCGTCAGCGAAGCACCTTCGCCGATTGCAACATCAATGCCTTGTCCGTCACCCACCTTGACCGTCAAAGTGCCGGCGGCGGACGTTTCGAAATCACTGGCCAGCGCGGAAGTAGCCGTTTTGCTACCTGTGGCCAACTGTTC
Source organism: Stutzerimonas stutzeri (assembly GCF_013522825.1). Taxonomy (GTDB): domain Bacteria; phylum Pseudomonadota; class Gammaproteobacteria; order Pseudomonadales; family Pseudomonadaceae; genus Stutzerimonas; species Stutzerimonas stutzeri_AK. Next base: position 2,934 of record NZ_JAAMQZ010000032.1, on the reverse strand, counting down.
GATCTTGACATTGTAGGTGCCCGACTGGGCAGTCTTGCTGGCCGTAGCGGTCAGCAGATCGGTATTGGACGATTTGGCGGAACGGTTCTCGAACAGTTTGATGTCGTTCAGATCCTTGAGCGCCGTCTGGAAGCTGCTCAAGGCCGTACGCAGCGTACCCAATGCGGAAATCTTGGTGGTGTTGGCAGTCTCCAGGCGGGCCAACTGCGCCTCTTTTGGCGCCTTCTCCGCTGCAACCAAAGCACCGACCATCGCATCGATGTCCATGCCTGAGCCAATACCTGTGATACCTGCCATTTCCATCACCTCGTCATAGGGTTGACGCTTGAAAGCCAAAGCCCAGCAACAGCAAGAATCGCGCCGCTACGCTTGGGCCTTGAACAACAGACTGCGTGCCTCTTCCAGGTTTTCGGCCAGACGCAGCGCTTCTTCAGTGGGAATTTGCCGCACCACCTCGCCCGTAGAACGATCCGTCACCTTGACGACCATCTTGCCACTGGAATCATCCAGATCGAAATTCAGATCACGGCGAATGGTCTGTACGAAATCCTTGATGCTCGCAACGGCTTCACCAAGCGATTCGACGCTAACCGCCTGCTGCTGTTCGGCTGAAGCAGCATTACCGGCAACCGCGGAATCGCTCTGCCTGCCCGTAACACCTCGCGGCGCCTCCTGCTGCCCCTGCGCCTGGGCCGTTTGGGTCGGCAGCCGGGTTGAAATCGCAATATCCATTTTTATCACCTCGCAACGGCAAAACGGGAGGAAGCGCTCAAGCACTTCCTCCCGCAGTTATTGCAGACCTACCTGTTCGCTTACTGCAGGAGGCTGAGCACCGCCTGCGGCAGCTGGTTGGCCTGGGCCAGAATCGCCGTACCGGCCTGCTGCAGGATCTGGTTCTTGCTCAGCGCAGCAGTTTCAGCGGCGTAGTCGGTATCCTGGATACGACCTTTTGCTGCCGAGACGTTTTCGCCGATGTTCTGCAGGTTGGCAATGGTGTTCTCGAAGCGGTTCTGCACCGCACCGAGCTCGGCACGCTGTGAGTCGATGGACTTGATCGCCTCGTCGATCGCCAATACGGCAATCTGAGCCCCCTGAGCAGTCGTCAGATTGATTTCCTTTATCGTAGTCTGAGTACCGCCAACCGGGTCAGTCGCGGTACCCGCTGTAACCGTTGCAGCTCCGGTAGTGGTAACGGTCACACCGCTTACTGCTGCTTGAGTAGCATCTGCATCGCTGCCTTTGGAGACAATAGTTATCTCGCCAGCATCACTGACGAAAGCACCCACGCCCGAGTTGGTATCGTTGATTGCCGCAGCAATCTTCTGATTGACGTCTTTGGCAGTATCACCGGCCTTCAAATTGGCATCTACACTATACGTTTTACCGTTGACCGAGAACCCTACCGTGACTGAACCACTTGCAGCCAGTTTCCCGCCTGTATCGCTAATCGTCGCAGCTTCGAGCGTCGTTTCGAAGTGCGTGGCCTCAAGCGATTTGGAACTCATCTCGCCGATGGATACACTGATCATCTCGTTGGCAGCCGCACCGACCTGGAAGCTGGCAGTTCCGAAGTCGCCATTGAGCAACTGACGACCACCGAAGGTAGTGGTATTGCTGATACGATCCAGCTCTTTTTTCAGCTGGGTGACTTCGTCATTCAGAGCGGTACGCTCGGAATCACTGTTAGAACCGTTTGCAGCCTGCAGTGACAGATCACGCATACGCTGCAGGATATTGGTCGACTGCTGCAGAGCACCTTCAGCAGTTTGCGCCATGGAGATGCCGTCGTTGGAGTTCTTCACCGCAACGTTCAGACCACTGATCTGGCTGCCCAGACGGTTGGCAATCTGCAGGCCGGCGGCATCGTCCTTGGCGCTATTGATGCGGCTACCAGTGGACAGGCGCTGCATGGTGGTCTGCAGGGAGTTGGCGGAGTTGCTGAGGTTGCGCTGAGTGTTCAGGGAAGCAACGTTAGTATTGACGGTCAAAGCCATGATATGTGTCCTCCATCGGACCTAGCTTGTTTGCCTGAGTGTGCGACCTTGGGGAGGGAACTTACCCAGGCACCCATAAAGTTCGCATTCAATCTCTATTTCGGCGCTGACCTCGAAAGCTTTAGGGGAGTGGCGAGAAAAATTTTCCTGCTCGCTTGACTTCCCCATGACTGCCGGCCATGCATACAGCATTTCGGCAGGCATGCAGAAAACCTGAGCCAAATCGTAAGCAAGCCCGTAGGTCGAGTCACGCTTCACCGACCCGACGAGCAGGGCCACGTCAAAACGTCGGATCGTGCCTGCGGATTGTCGGATTACGCCTTCGGCTCATTCAACCTACCAATGACCCCATCTGGAGCGGCGCAGACTTTGTTGGAAGTCGCAGGACGACACCCGGAGCCCCTCAGGGAGCTGATCCAGGCTTAGACCGGGCGGCGGCAAAAACTGAGTGCAACACCTGACCTTTCCGGTACGGTGCTGCCCCTATGTCTTATACCGAACTCAGCGTTGAAGAGCGCGCCACCATTCAAATCGGTCGTACCCAAGGCTTCAGCCTGCGCAGGATTGCCTGCTTGATCAACCGATCCCCTTCGACCATCAGCCGTGAGCTGCGCCGTAACCGAGGTGCTTGGGGTGGCTACTCGGCCCGCCTGGCCCAGCAGCAAATGCAGGCCCGCCGCCAGGTTTGTCGACCGATGCGAAAACTGTTGCCGGGTAGCGAGCGCTTCGAATTGGTGACCCATATGCTGCGTGAGCATTTGTCTCCCGAGCAGATTGCCGGCAAGCTGCGCAGCATGAACATACCCAACCTGCGAGATGCCTACGTCTGTCGCGAGACGATCTACAACGCGATCTATGCCCTGCCAGTGGGTGAGCTGCGTAAGGAGCTGATCATCTGTCTGCGCCAAGGCAAGACGACGCGCCGGCCGCGCTCTGGTGG
>NZ_JAAMQZ010000031.1 GCF_013522825.1 Stutzerimonas stutzeri | reverse complement strand
CCGGTTGAGTGGCCGGATGGCCGTGGAATCAGTGGCCGGATGCGCGTGGAATGGGTGGCCGGATCAGCGTGGAATCGGTGGTCAGATGCTCATGGAATGGGTGGCCAGATGACCGTGGAATCCGCAGCCCTTGCTTTCGCAGGCTTCGACATACACCAGTGCCACCGCCGGGCTGGTATGGAAGAAGCGCGCCCCTCGCCCATCCTGATGAGCGGCGAAGCGTCGCTTGGCATCGTCACTGATGCCGCAGTACAGCGACCCATTGGCCGCTCGCACCAGATAGACGAACCAGGGTTTTGCAGGGGTATCGCTCATGGGATCTCGGTGACAAAAGCCGCAGACGCCGACCCGGCTAAGGCGCGACAGGCCTGATGAAGCACGGCAACATACAGGAGGGGGTTTCCAGCGGTCTGATAACAAAGTTCGTCGATCATGTCCATATATGGTGGCGGTTCGCCTTTGCGTATACTGCGCCGATGTTTGCCCAAACCCAACTCCGCAAGCGCTGCACCTCCTGGTTGCTGGCGACCGGACTCCTCCTGATGCTCACCAGCTGCGCTGAACCCCCCAGCGCAGTCGAGCGGATCAAGGAGGAAGGCGTACTGCGCGTGATCACTCGCAACAGCCCCTCCACCTATTTCCAGGACCGTAACGGCGAAGCCGGCTTCGAATACGAGCTGGTCAAGCGCTTCGCCGGCCATCTCGGCGTCGAACTGCAGATCGAGGCGGCAGAGAATATCGACGAGATTTTTACCCGCCTCAACCGTCCCGGTGGTCCGGCGCTGGCTGCTGCCGGTCTGGTTGCCAGCGAGGGTCGCCAGGAAATCGCGCGTTTCACCGACTCCTATCTGGATGTCACGACTCAGGTGGTCTACCGCCGGGATCAGCGGCGCCCGACCCAGCCGCAGGACATGGTCGGCAAGCGCATTCTGGTGCTCAAGGGCAGCAGCCAGGCGGAGAAACTCAAGGCGTTGCAGGCCGAACTGCCGGACCTGCGCTATGAAGAATCCGACGCGGTGGAGGTCGTCGATCTGCTGCGCATGGTCGATGAAGGTCAGGTCGATCTGACGCTGGTCGAGTCCAACGAACTGGCACTCAACCAGGTGTATTTCACCAACGCGCGGGTAGCCTTCGATCTCGGTGAGCAGAACAGCCTGGCATGGATTCTCGGCAAGGATGAAGACAACAGCCTGCTCGACGCTGCCAATGACTTTCTCGCACAGGCCAGGGAAAACGGCACCCTGCAGCGCCTGCGCGAACGTTACTACGGGCATGTCGATGTACTTGGCTACGTCGGCGCCTACGCCTTTGCCAAGCATCTGCAGCAACGCCTGCCGCGCTACGAAAAGATCTTCCGCGAAACGGCCAAGGTTCATGGTGTGGACTGGCGTCTGCTGGCTGCAATCGGTTACCAGGAATCGCACTGGCAGCCCGAGGCGGTCTCGAAAACCGGGGTACGTGGCCTGATGATGCTGACCCTGGGCACGGCGAAGGCAATGGGTGTCACCGACCGGGTAGATCCGGTGCAGAGCATCCAGGGCGGCGGCAAGTACATTGCGCTGGTGCATGCCAATCTGCCCGAAAGCATCCTCGAACCGGATCGAACCTGGTTCGCCCTGGCTGCCTACAATGTCGGTGGTGGTCACCTGGAGGATGCGCGCAAGCTGGCCGAAGCCGAAGGGCTGGATCCGAACAAGTGGCTGGACGTGAAGCAGATCCTGCCGCGCCTGTCGCAGAAACAGTGGTACAGCAAAACCCGCTACGGTTACGCCCGTGGCGGCGAGCCCGTACATTTCGTGGCCAACATCCGTCGTTATTACGACATCCTCACCTGGGTGACCCAGCCACAGCTGGAAGGCCAGCAGCTGGTGCACAGCGAGATACACACGCCGGGCATCAATGCCACGGACCTTGGGGAAAGTCTGCCGCCGCTTTAAGGTGCCGTCAGGTTGCGACTTCGGGGCGTCGGATTATCTTCAAGCTGTCGGATTACGCCTTCGGAATGTCGGATTACGCCTTCAAGCCGTCGGATTACGCCTTCGGCTAATCCGACCTACACCGTTCGACGCGCAGGGCCGAATTCATTCGGCCAGTTCGGCCTCACGCCCGCGCGATCGGCGCAAAGCTGGCACCGGTCCGGTCGGCCAGCGCCTGCGCTGTCAGTTCCACTTCCAGACCACGCCGTCCAGCGCTGACGTAGATGCTCGACAGCACCTGCGCGGAGCTGTCGATAAAAGTGCGCAGACGCTTTTTCTGCCCCAGCGGGCTGATCCCGCCGAGCAGATAGCCCGTCACCCGCTGCGCTGCCGCCGGGTCCGCCATATCGACCTTTTTCACCTTGGCGGCCTGGGCCAGAGCCTTCAGATCAAGGCTGCCGATCACCGGCACTACGGCGACCAGCAGTTCGTTCTTTTCGCTGCACACCAGCAGGGTCTTGAACACCCGGGCAGCTTCCAGGCCGAGCTTCTCGGCGGCTTCGAGCCCGTAGGAGGCGGTTTTCGGGTCGTGTTCATAAGCATGGACACGGAAATCAGCCTTGGTCTTTTTCAGCAGATCGATGGCGGGTGTCATGGCGGCAACTGGTCGATTGAAAGCCGGAATATTAACAGGCGGCTAGGCGGGCCGCCCCTTGTAGGCCTCACGCCAGGCGCGATAGCGCTCGTCCTGAGCGACACGGTGATGCAGGCGCGCCATGCCGTCCGGGTCATTGAGCAAACGCCAGCGTGTCGCTTCGGCTGGGCCTTCGGGGCCGGCATCGAGAATCTCCCGCAGGCGCTGTTCACGCAGCGCCTCGGCTGCCGGCACCACCTTGGCATGCCGTGCGCGCCCCATCGCGCAGACCATGGCGTTATACAGCGGGTCCACCGTGGCAGCGAGAAAGCCATTGTGCAGCGCATTAGCCTGGTTCTGCTGGTTGTAGCGGTCCGTCGCGGCCAGCTCGGCGGGCGGGTCGTATTCCTCGGGAATCAGGAACAGCTTGCGCCGGAACGCCGCCAGTCCCGGCCCGGTACGGCTGGTAAGCACCGAGACTGGCGCCGAAAGCATCAGCGACACCACGATGGGCGCCAGCCACCAGAGAAAGTCCGGATCGAGCCAGGCCACCAGCGCGGTCCAGAGCACGCCCAGCAGCATCTGCGAGCCATGCCGACGCAAGGCTTCGCCCCAGGGCGTGGCGTTGTCGGCGCGTTGCGGCGATTTCCATTGCACCGACCAGCCGAGGAAGGCCGCCGTGACGAACACCGTATGGAACAGCATGCGCACCGGCGCCAGGAGCATCGAGAACAGGGTTTCCAGAATCATCGACAGCACCAGCCGGACCCCACCGCCATATTCCTTCGCCCCCTGAATCAGGATCAGCAGCACGCTGAGCAGCTTGGGCAGGAACAGCAGCGTCAGCGTCGCGGAGAACAGCGCGATCGCCTCCTGCGGATGCCAGCGCGGCCACAGCGGATAGAGCTGGTTGGGCTGCAGGAAATATTCCGGAACCATCAGCGTATGGATCGCCAGCAGCCCGGTGGACAGCGCGAGAAAGGTGAACCACAGCGGCGCCGAAAGGTAGGACATGACGCCGGTGAGGAACACGAAGCGATGCACCGTGTGCATGCCCTTGACCAGGAACAGGCGGAAGTTCATCAGGTTGCCATGGCACCAGCGGCGGTCGCGCTTGAGCTCGTCGAGCAGGTTCGGCGGCAGCTCTTCGTAGCTGCCCGGCAGGTCGTAGGCGATCCACACACCCCAGCCGGCCCGGCGCATCAGCGCCGCCTCGACGAAATCGTGGGAGAGAATGTCGCCAGCGAAGGAACCCTTGCCCGGCAGCGGCGCCAGCGCGCAGTGCTCGATGAAGGGTTTGACCCGGATGATCGCGTTATGGCCCCAGTAGTGCGATTCGCCCAGCTGCCAGAAATTCAGGCCCGCAGTGAACAGCGGCCCGTAGACCCGCGTGGCGAACTGCTGCATGCGCGCGTAGAGCGTATCCATGCCGGAGGCTTTCGGCCCGGTCTGGATGATACCGGCGCCAGGGTTGGCCTCCATCAGCCGCACCAGGCTGGTCAGGCAATCGCCGCTCATCACGCTGTCGGCATCCAGCACCACCATGTAGCGGTAGCTGCTGCCCCAGCGCCGACAGAAGTCGTCGATGTTGCCGCTCTTGCGCTTCACCCGGCGCCGACGGCGACGGTAGAAGATATGGCCGAAGCCATCGACCTCGCGGCACAATTCCAGCCAGGCCTTCTGCTCCGCCACACAGGTATCGGGGTCGTTGCTGTCGCTGAGCACGAAGATATCGAAGTGCTCGATCTCGCCGGTGGCCAGCAGCGATTCGTAGGTCGCCCGCAGCCCGGCGAACACCCTGGGCACGTCTTCGTTGGCGATGGGCATCACCAGCGCCGTGCGCGCCTCGGCGGCGATCGGCTCATTGCCCGCGCTGGTGGCGGAAATGTTGTAACGGTCACGCCCCTTGAGCAGCTGGAAAAAACCCATCAGCGCAGTCCAGAAGCCCACCGAAACCCAGCAGAACAGCAGCGCGAACAGCAGCAGGATGCTGGTCTGTACCACGTACGGCAGGATCTGCCGCGCCGACTGCTGCAGTGGCTGATGGTAGACCTCCTGCAGATCGACCAGCGCCCAGCCCTGATAAGGCAGCACATCCTTCATGTGCCAAGTGGCAATGACAGTCTGTACCAGCATCAGGATCAGCAAGGCCGCGCGCCGGTAATGAGCAACCTTGCGCCAGCCGGAGCCATCGATGGATTGCGGCGCGGGCGGCTGCTCCACCGTGCGGTTCTTCTTGAACAGCAAGCGCCACCAGCGCAGTTGCAGTACGCTGGTGTGCCAGGGCTCCGGCACCATTCGGGTACGCACGATGGGCGGCGTCGACTGGATGCAGGTGCGACCCTGGTGATCCTCGATCAGCACCCCACGCTGCCCGGCGTCGCGGGAAAGCTCGGCGAGATAGTCCCGAGCGGGTGATTGCCGCGCGTGTTCAGTCATGGACGGGGATCTGATAGCTCCAGGTTTCGGACAGCGTATTCTCGCCATCCACCAGCGCAGCACGCAGTTCAACCGGGCGTGCCGGGTCCTTGACCCGCAGGCGCAGGGTCAGCCGCCAGCCGTTGCTGACCGGATTGTGCCGCAGGTTGTTCTCCACCAGCTCGACGTTGTCATCGACACTGACCTGGGTGCTGACCGGTGCATCCGCCGGCAATCTGGCCAGGTTCGGCCCGACGAAATCGACGATCAGCGCCGTGCTGCCATCGGGCTGGCGAATCAGGTTGGACTGCTTCACGTCGCCGGTCGACAGGCGCGTCTGCTCGACCCAGGCGAGTTCGGGATCATGCAGTGCGGGCTCGTCCATGCTGAAGTGCAGGCGGTAGGCGAACTCGACCGCCTCGCCCGGCACCGGCGCCTTTTCCGGCACCCAGTAGGACACGATGTTGTCGTTGGTTTCATCCGGCGTAGGAATCTCGACCAGCTCCACACGCCCCTTCCCCCAATCGCCAACCGGCTCGATCCAGCCGCTGGGACGCAGTTCGTAACGATCATCCAGATCCTCGTAGCGCCCGAAATCACGGGTACGCTGCAGCAAGCCGAAACCCTTCGGGCTCTCCACGCTGTAGCTGCTGACGGCCAGCCGCTTGGGGTTGTTCAGCGGACGCCAGAGCCATTCGCCATTACCGGCATGGATCGCCAGGCCTTCGGAATCGTGCAATTGCGGGCGGTAGTTGAGCTGCTGGCTCGGCTGATTGGCACCGAACAGATACATGCTGGTGAGCGGCGCAATACCGAATTTTTCCACCGGCTCGCGCAGGAAGACCTGCGCCTTCACATCCACGATGCTGTCCTCGCCCGGCGTGATTTCCATGCGATAGGCGCCGGTGGCGCGTGGCGAATCAAGCAAGGCGTAGATCAGCAGGCTGCCGCGATCGGCCTGTGGGCGCTCGACCCAGAATTCGGTGAAACGCGGGAATTCCTCGCCGCTCGGCAGCGCGGTGTCGATGGCCAACCCGCGGGCTGAAAGACCATAGACCTGACCTTTGCCGACCACACGGAAATAACTGGCGCCGAGCAGCGTGATCAGCTCATCCTGCTTGTCCGCCTTGTTCAGTGGGTAGAGCACCTTGAAACCGGCGAAGCCCAGATCCTTTAACGCGGCTGGATCGATGTCGACGTTGCCGAACTCGAACAGCTCGGGATCGTAGCGGATCTGATTGACGCGGGTGGCAGTGACCTCGTTGATCTTCACCGGCACGTCGAAGTGCATGCCCTGATGGTAGAAGCGCAGCTCGAAAGGTGTTTCGGCATCACGCCAATAACCCTGGTCTTCACGAAAGCGCAGCTGCTGATAATCGGCGAAGGCCATCTGGCGAAATACCGACGGCAGATTGCTCTGCGGCGCTTGATAAGGGGAAGCCGCCAGTTTCTCGGCCTTGCTGGCCACATCATCCAGGCTGAAGGCCCAGCTGCTGCTGACGACGCATGCCAGGCACAGCCCCAGAAGCTTGCCCGGCACCCGGTTTCTGGCGCGAGCGTTCGATCCTTGATTCAAAGTGGTAAACACGGTGCCTCCTGAACGGTGAAAAAAGCGAGCGGGACAGCGCCTGCTCGCGTTCGTTGGTCTACGCCACGCACAAATGATTCCCCGACAACCGAAACGGTCGTTCTCAGCGCAACTCGAACCGCTGCGTCTGAACGTGCTGCGAATCGAGCCCTACCTGCACCTCGAAAATCCCCGCCTCGGCCACCTGGCGCAGTTGCGCATCGACGAACTTCAGCTCGTGCTCGCCAACGCTGAAACGCACCTGCTGCTGCTCGCCTGCCTTGAGCCAGACCTTGCGAAACCCCTTAAGCTCCTTGACCGGGCGCACCACCGAGGCGGCCAGGTCATGGATATAGAGCTGCACCACAGTCGCACCATCACGTTTACCAATATTTTTCAGCGTCACGCTGACTTCCAGACGCTCGCCAGGTGCAAGCACGCCAGTCGACAGGCGCGGTGGCGACAGGCTGAACTGCGTATAGCTCAGACCGTAGCCGAACGGATACAGCGGACCGTTCGGCTCGTCGAAATATTGCGAGGTGTAGTTGCCCGGCTTGCCTTCGACGAAGGGCCGGCCCAGGCGTGAATGGTTGTAATAGATTGGGATCTGCCCCACGGAGCGCGGAAACGAGATGGGCAATTTGCCCGAGGGGTTGTAGTCACCGAACAACACGTCGGCGATGGCATGCCCGCCTTCGGTGCCGCTGAACCAGGTTTCCAGCATTGCATCGGCATTGGCCTGCGCCCAGCCAAGGCTCAGCGGCCTGCCGTTCATCAGCACCAGCACCAACGGCTTGCCGGTCTCTTTCAAGGCACGTAGCAACGCTTGCTGGCTGGCGGGAAGCTGCAAACTGGTGCGGCTGGAAGATTCATGGGACATGCCACGCGACTCTCCCACCGCGGCGATGATGATGTCCGCCTGCGCAGCTGCCGCGAGCGCCTCGGCGATCATCTCATCAGCCGGGCGCGGGTCCTGCACCACCTCGGGGTTGTCCCAGTTGAGGAAGTTCAGGTATTCGACCATCCGCGGGTCGTCGGTGAGGTTGGCGCCACGGGCATGGATCAGCCGGCCACGCTCACCGAGCGCGGCCTGTACGCCCTGACGCAGGGTGATCGTCTGCTTCGCAACCCCTGCCGCCGACCAGCTGCCGAGCATGTCGATATGCGAATCGGCCAGCGGCCCGACCAGTGCGATGGTGCCGGCCTTGTCGAGCGGCAGCACGGCATTGCGGTTTTCCAGCAGCACCAGAGACTGTCGCGCCACTTCGCGTGCGGCCTGGCGATGCAGCCGGCTTTCGGCATTGACCTCGACCGGGTCCTCGCTGGCCTGGCCGATGCGTCGATAGGGATCGTGGAACAGGCCCAGATCGTATTTTGCGCCCAGCACCTCGCGCACCGCCTGGTCGACGGCCTGTATCGGTACGTCACCCGCCTGCACCAGCTCGGCCAGATGCTGACCATAGAGCGAATCCGCCATGCTCATGTCGAGCCCGGCGTCGATCGCAAGCTTCGCCGCCTCGCGACCATCGGCGGCCACGCCATGGCGGAGCAGTTCGGTGATCGCTCCATGGTCGCTGATGGTCACGCCGGAAAAGCCCCAGTCTTCACGCAGCAGGTCGCGCAGCAACCAGCGGTTGGCGCTGGCCGGCACGCCATTGATGGTGTTCAACGCCACCATCACGCTACCCGCCCCCGCATCGATGGCCGCACGGTAGGGCGGCAGATAATCCTGATGCATGCGCAGCGGGCTCATGTCCACCACGTTGTAATCACGCCCGCCCTCGACTGCACCATACAGAGCGAAATGCTTGACGCTGGCCATCAGGCTGTCGGGATTGCGCAGCGACTCACCCTGATAGGCCCTGACCATGGTGCGGGCGATTTCGGATACGAGATAGGGATCTTCGCCGAAACCCTCTGAAGTCCGCCCCCAGCGTGGGTCGTGGGCGATGTCGACCATGGGTGCGAAGGTCATGTCCAGCCCGTCAGCGCTCGCCTCGATGGCTGAAGCACGCCCGGCTTTGGTCACCGCCTGCATGTCCCAGGTCGAAGCCAGACCAAGACCGATGGGGAAGGTCGTGCGATGCCCATGCACCACGTCGTAGGCAAAGAAGATCGGAATCTTCAATCGACTGCGCAACGCGGCGTCCTGCAAAGGACGATTGTCCTGCCGGGTAACCGAATTGAAGGTGCCGCCGATGTTTCCCGCAGCCAGTTCCTCGGCAAGGCGCTCCCTGGGCATGTCCGCACCGATGCTGATCAAACGCAGCTGGCCGACTTTTTCCTGCAGCGTCATCCGCTGCAAAAGCTGATCGATGAACGCCGGTTTGTCGTCCAGTCCAGCGGGATCGCTGACGGCCAATGTCGGGAACATGATCGAAACGGCGATCAGGCCAAGCAGACACAGCTTTTTCATTATTGATTTCCTGCTGACACGTCTTGTCGAGCACACCGCAGTTGGACCGCCGGATCGCTGGGTAGTGGCATTGCTGAATCATTCGCACCGAAATGCGCCCCGGAAGCAGAAGGAGGCCTCCGGGTGAATGGAATCTGAACGGGTTAACCGGCTACGCTTCGATACGCGCAGCGCCAAAAGATCATCGAGATTTCGAAGCGGCGATTATCACCGTGTTCATTTCGCGGCGTCGATCTTTTTCACAGCCTCGATCCAGGCAGGTTCGAGACGCGGCTGATCGGGGTCCAGGCCCTGCGCCTGCATGCTTTCCCGGTGACGTTCGATCTCGGCCTTCACGTCGAGCAGCGAACTGCTGTTGGCATCCAGCTGATGCATCTGGGTCAGGCCCAGATGGTAGAAGCGCAACAGCTTGATCGCCGACTCATCGCCGATGACCACACCCGCTTTCACGTGATGCATCACGTTAGTCACATTCATCAGGCTGCGCTTGAGGCGCCAGCCGTACACCGCCGAAGCCATCCACGGCTGTGGCCAGTAGACCAACCGCACCAGCGCAATGGTCAGCAGCAAACCCGCCACGACACCGGCGATATTCAGCCGCAGATTATCCCCGCCCGGCTGCCCGAATACGGTCACGGCCACTGTGGAAAGGCCCATCGCAAGCACCACGAAGGTCACCGCGACCACCAGGGTGCTGCGTCTTGTCTGCTGCCGGTAGGCGTCGGGACTCAGTGGCTTGATTTCGAATGCGGACATCGGGGTTCCTTCGAGGGCGGAAATTGCGTTGGCGCATTATCCATGCGCAACGCTCAAGAGACAGGGTCAAGCTCAGGACTTTTCGCGAGCTGCACGCTCCACTGGCCGCCGTGCGCCCGCCACCAGCTTGTCCACCGCACGCGCCGCCGCGACCATACCGAAGCTGGCGGTGACCATCATCGCCGCACCGAAACCGCCGGCGCAGTCGAGCTTCACCCCTTCGCCGACGAAGCTCTTGCTCTGGCAGACGCCGCCATCAGGCTTGGGATAACGCAGCTGCTCGGTGGAAAACACGCAGGGCACGCTGTAGGTGCGGCCCGGCGTGCGCGAGAAGTTGTACTCGCGGCGCAGCAGGGAGCGCACCTTGGCCGCCAGCGGGTCGTTGAAGGTCTTGTTCAGGTCGGTGACCTGGATCTGCGTCGGGTCCACCTGCCCGCCGGCGCCGCCGGTGGCGATGATCTGGATCTTGCGCCGCTTGCACCAGGCGATCAGCGCGGCCTTGGCCGGCACGCTGTCGATGCAGTCGATGACGCAATCCATCTGCTCGGTGATGTATTCGGCCATGGTTTCCCGGGTGACGAAATCGGCTACCGCATGCACCACGCAGGCCGGGTTGATGGCGCGGATGCGCGCCGCCATCTCGTCCACCTTGGGCTTGCCCACCGCGCCCTCCAGCGCATGGAGCTGGCGGTTGGTGTTGGTGATGCAGACATCGTCCAGATCGAACAGGCTGATCTCGCCGACACCGCTGCGCGCCAGCGCCTCGGCCGCCCAGGAACCGACCCCACCGATGCCGACCACGGCGACATGCGCCGCCGCCAGCCGTTCGAGCCCGGCCCGGCCATACAGACGGGCAATGCCGCCGAAACGCTGATCTTCGCTAGACATACCGCCCCCTGAAAAACGTCCGCCGATTATAGAACCTGCTCCTGGCAAGGTTCACCTGCCCGACCACACAGCAAACGACCTCAACGAAGAAAACCAGGCGCTTTTCGGCGCTCCTGGCGGCCTTTTTTAATTTACTATGGCGCCCTTTACCGCCCTACCGGAGCCCCGATGACCGCCCCTGCCCTGTCGCCGACCCTGGAACTCGCCTGCGAGTTGATCAATCGCCCATCGGTGACCCCGCTGGACGAGGGCTGCCAGCAGTTGATGAGCGAACGTCTCGCCGCCTGCGGCTTCGCCATCGAGCCGATGCACATCGAGGACGTAGAGAATTTCTGGGCGATTCGGGGCGAGGAAGGCCCGGTGCTGTGCTTCGCCGGCCACACCGACGTGGTGCCCACCGGCCCTGTGCAGGCCTGGCAGAATCCCCCCTTCGCGGCACGCATCGACGAGCACGGCATGCTCCACGGGCGCGGCGCGGCGGACATGAAGGGCAGTCTGGCATCGATGATCATCGCGGTGGAGCGCTTTACCGCCGACCATCCACAGCACAAGGGACAGATCGCCTTTCTCATCACCAGCGACGAAGAAGGCCCAGCGCACCACGGCACCAAGGCGGTGGTCGAGCGCCTGCGCGAGCGCGGGCAGCGGCTGGACTGGTGCATCGTCGGCGAGCCTTCGAGCACGGCGCTGGTGGGCGACGTGGTGAAGAACGGCCGGCGCGGCTCGCTCGGTGGCACCCTCACAGTACGCGGCCAGCAGGGCCACGTGGCCTATCCGCACCTGGCGAAGAACCCGATTCACCTGGCGGCGCCGGCGCTGGCCGAACTGGCCGCCGAGCACTGGGACGACGGCAACGTCTTCTTCCCGCCGACCAGCTTCCAGATTTCCAACCTCAACTCCGGCACCGGCGCCACCAACGTCATCCCCGGTACGCTGGAGGCGGTGTTCAACTTCCGTTTCTCCACCGAGTCCACGGTGGAAGGCTTGCAGCAGCGCACCGCGACCATCCTCGACAAGCATGGCCTCGACTGGCACGTCGACTGGGCCTTGTCCGGTCTGCCGTTCCTGACCGAGCCGGGCGAACTGCTCGACGGCGTCGCCGCGGCCATCCGCAGCGTGACCGGGCGCGAAACCACGCCCTCCACCAGCGGTGGAACATCCGACGGGCGCTTCATCGCCACCCTCGGCACCCAGGTGGTGGAACTCGGCCCGGTCAACGCCACGATTCATCAGGTCGACGAACACATCCTCGCCAGCGACCTCGATCTGCTGACCGAAATCTACTACCAGACCCTGGTCAATCTGCTCGCATGCTGACCTGCCCCATCTGCCAGGCACCGCTGCAAACGGTGGACAATGGCGTCGCCTGCCCGGCCAACCACCGCTTCGACCGTGCGCGCCAGGGCTACCTCAATCTGCTGCCGGTGCAGCACAAGAACAGCCGCGACCCCGGTGATAACCAGGCGATGGTCGAGGCACGCCGGCGTTTTCTCGACGGCGGGCACTATGCGCCACTGGCCGAGCGCCTGGCACAGCTGGCCGCTGAACGTGAGCCCGCGCGCTGGCTGGATATCGGCTGCGGCGAGGGCTACTACACCGCGCAGCTCGCCCAGGCACTGCCGGATGCCGAGGGCTATGCGCTGGATATCTCCCGCGAGGCGGTCAAACGCGCCTGCAAGCGCGCGCCGCAGCTCGAATGGCTGGTGGCAAGCATGGCCCGCGTGCCGCTGGCCGACGCCAGCTGCGACCTGCTGGCCAGCGTCTTCAGCCCGCTGGACTGGAACGAAGCCCGGCGCCTGCTCGCACCCGGCGGCGGCCTTCTGCGCATGGGGCCGACCCGCGAACATCTGTGGGAGCTGCGCGCCCGGCTGTATGACGAAGTACGGGATTACGACGACGAAAAGCACCTGTCGCTGATTCCCGAAGGCATGCACCTGGCCCACAGCGAAACCCTCGGCTACGAGCTGCAACTCGACGATCCCCAGGCCCGCGCCGACCTGCTCGCCATGACGCCCCACGGCTGGCGCGCCAGTGCCGAACGCCGCGCCGCGGTCATCGACGCGCCACTGCGCGTGCGCGTTGCGATACGCTATGACTGGATTCAGCGCGATCAGTAACTCCTTCACACAAGGCACCGCCATGCGCCAACCGGATATCGAGATCTACCTCAGGGACGCCAGCCAGCAGGCCGTCACCGATTGGCTCACCCAGGCCATCGGCCCCTGCTCGCCCTGGCAGCAGAAGGGCAAGACCTTCAAGTGCCAGGCCGGCAAGATTCCAGTGATCTGGCTGCCGAAAGCCGTCGGCAAATGGCACAGCCTGCTGCTGGAAAGCGACGCCACGCCATGGGAAGACGACATCGCCTGCGCCCGCGCCGCCTTCGCCGCGCTTGGCGTGGAAATCCGCTGCGCGCCCGGCGGCTGGCAGGAAGAGGAAGCCGAGGAAGACGCCGACCGCTGGATCAGCATCAGCGAACGTGGCGAAGAGCAAATCCTCTGGCGCACGGACTGACACCCGTAGGGCCGAATACATTCGGCCCTACGCGTTTTTCAGGACTTTCAGGTTCGTTCAGAAACGCTCACGTCGCCCTGCGCCTGCGCCAGAACCACAACCCCAGCGCACCCAGCGTCAGCAACAGCGGCACCAGCGCGATATTGAGGAATTTCAGGGTGCGCCCCAACGCTTCGATATCGGCATTGAGCTGGTAACGCACCTCACGCAACTCCTTGCGAATCCGCAGCTTCTCCTGCATGTAACCCTGCAGCGCGGCCTGCTGTTCGAGCGTCAACTCCAGGGCCTGCTCGGGATCGAGGCTCTGCAGTTCGGCCAGTTGCGCCTCGGTCTCGGCCAGGCGGTTCTGCAGCACTTCTTCCGTCTCGCGGAAACGGTTCTCGGCCTGGCGCTGCAGATCCTCCACCACCACGAACGGACGGGCCGAACGGCCACGCGAACGGACGCTGATCAGCGCATCGCTACCGGACAGGTTGTCCAGCGCATTGACCACGAAGCTGCCGTTGTCCGCCCAGGGCTGCGGGAAGCGCTGGCCGAAGAAGTCCTGCACCTGCACCCACATGCGGTCGCTCAGCAGGTCGGTGTCGGCCACGACGATGACGTTGATGCTGTCGCTTTCCTGCAAACCATCCTTGCGGCCTTCGATGCCGTTCGGATAGGCCGATTGCGCCGGCCCCTGAATGCGCGCCGCCAGCGTGTAGCGCTCGCCGGTGGGCTCCAGGCCACGCAGCAACTCCTCGGGATTCTGCAACGTATCCAGGCGTGCGGCCTCGACCGGCATGGCATAAGCCGAACTCTGCATCAGTGGCGTGAAGCGCGTGCTGGCGCCCTCCAGGGGTTCGAGGTAACCGGCGGTGGCCACGGTCAGGTTTTCCAGCGAAGCCGTGGTGACATCGTCGGCATCCAGCGCCTGCTGCGGCAGGCTCAACCAGCCGGGATGACGCACCGCCCTGCGCTCTGGGCCTACACCCACGGACATCGCGTAGGAAGCATCCGCCACCACCTGGCCGGCGGGCATGCGCAGCCCCCAGGCCTCGAACAGCGGTTCCAGCTCTGAAGCCTTTTCCTCGGCGAAACCGCCCGACCCCATCACCGAGCCCGGATCGGCTTCGCTGTACGGATCGACGAACGCCAGCAGCTTGCCGCCGCGCATCACGAACTGGTCGACCGCATACAGCGTCTGCTCCGGCAACTGCTTGGGATGCACCAGCATCAGCACCGACACGTTGGCCGGGATCAGGTCGATATCGTGCTTGAGGCTCTCGATATGGAACAGCTGGCGAATGTTTTCCAGCACCATCCACGGCGGCATCGCCTGCTGGGTGCGCATGTCGAAGCCGCCGTTGATCTGCAGCCCGGACAGCACCCCGACCACCGGCAGCTGCGCCGACGCCAAGCTCTGCACCAGGCGGCTGATTTCGTATTCGAGGAATTCCTCCTGATCCAGCGGGAAGAACGGAATGGTCTGGGTATGACCCTCGGCATTGGTGCCGGCGAGGCCGAAATAGACCTTGTCGCCGCCGCGATCCAGCGGCACCGCCTGCAGGCCGAGTTCGGCGGCGCGGTCCTCTTCCTCGGAGAATGGCTGCGGGTCGATCACCTGCAGCTTGAGCTTGCCGCCCGCCGCCCGCGCGTAGGCCCGCAACAGTTCCTCGACCCGCCGCGCGTAGTTGCGCAGCGCCACCAGGTCCCGGACAGCCGCATCGGAATAGAAGAACTGCAACTCGATGGGTGTCTCCAGCTCGTCGAGAATGGTCTCGGTGCCCTCGGAAATGGTGTAGAGCTTCTGCTCGGTCAGGTCCAGCCGGGCATTGGTGAACGCAAGGCCGGAGAAGATGTTGAAGGCCAGGAACGCCAGGGCGATCAGCAGCAGCCCGGCCCCCGAATAAATCACTCGTTTCATGTGGGCTCCCTTATGCCGCTTTCTTCAGATCGACGACCACGGCGGTGGCCGCCAGCCAGGCGACGATCAGCGTGACGAAATACAGCAGGTCGCGCAGGTCGATCACGCCCTTGCTGAGCGCGTCGAAACGGATCAGGAAACTCAGCGAAGCCACCGCATCCACCAGCCATTGCGGCGCCCAGGCGAAGGCGTCGAGCACCATCGGCAGGCCGCTGACGATGAACAGGAAGCACACGCTGACCGCCAGGATGAAGGCGATTACCTGGTTCCTGGCCAGCGCCGACATGCACGAGCCGATGGCCAGGAAGGCGCCGGCCAGCAGCCAGCTGCCGAAATAACCGGCGAGGATCGCGCCATTGTCCGGCTCGCCCAGGTAGTTGACGGTGATCACCATCGGGAAGGTCAGCAGCAAGGCGATACCGGCGAACACCCAGGCGGCGAGGAACTTGCCCGTCACCGCCTCGAAACGGGTGATCGGCAGCGTCATCAGCAACTCGATGGAGCCGGATTTGCGTTCCTCCGCCCACAAGCGCATGGCGATGGCCGGAATCAGGAACAGGTACAGCCAGGTATGGAAGCTGAAGAACGGCACCAGATCCGCCTGGCCGCGCTCGTAGAAGCCACCCAAGTAGAAGGTGAATACCCCCGAGAGCACCAAGAAGATCAGGATGAACACATAGGCCAGCGGCGTGGCGAAGTAACTGCCCAGCTCGCGTTTGAAAATCACCGGCAACTGGCTCATAGCGCCTCCCCTCGCGTCAGGTTGCGGAACACTTCATCCAGCCGACCGCGCTCCACGTCCAGCTCCTTCACCGCCCAGCCACGCTGGGCGATCAGGGCATTGACCTGCGGAAAGATCACCCGCCCCGGCTGCGCCAGCACGGTCAGGCTGCCCTCGGTTGGATTGACCTCGACCCCCGCCACGCCCGGCAAGGCCGCCAGCGCGACATCGTCCAGCAGCTCGTCGCTGATCAGTGTCACCGCCTGGTGATACTTCGAGCGGCTTTCCAGCTCCAGCGGCGTACCGTCGGCCACCAGCCGGCCATTGGCGATGATCAGCGCACGGCTGCAGACCGCCGTGACCTCTTCGAGAATATGGGTGGAAATGATCACGATCTTGTCCTGTGCCAGACCCTGGATCAGCTCGCGCACCTGATGCTTCTGGTTGGGGTCCAGGCCATCGGTGGGCTCGTCGAGCACCAGCACCTGCGGATCGTGCAGTATCGCCTGGGCCAGCCCGACCCGGCGCTTGAACCCCTTGGACAGCGTCTCGATGGACTGCCCCAGCACCTTCTCCAGCTCCACCTGAGCCGCGGCGGTCGCCACCCGCTGCTTCTTCTGCGAGCCGCGATAACCGCGCACCTCGGCAATGAATTCGAGAAAACCGCGCACCGTCATATCGCCATAACAGGGCGCGCCCTCGGGCAGATAACCGATCTGCCGCTGAGCCTGCAGCCGCTGGGTCTGGATATCGCAACCGAAGATGCTCGCCGTACCGGACGTCGGCGCGAGAAAACCGGTGAGCATCTTCATCGTGGTGGACTTGCCGGCGCCGTTGGGGCCGAGAAAACCCAGCACCTCGCCAGGCTGGACGCTGAACGACAAAGCGTCGACCGCCGTGTGCCGGTCAAATCGTTTGGTCAGATTCTTTAACTCGATCATTGGCCTCTCATCCATGGAACAAGACCGGTGCACCACGCATGCACCCGGCTGCAAAAAATGCCGGCGGCACTATATGAAGACGGATGCGGCGAATGCAACGGCCTGGGCGGATGGAAAATTGACTGAAGATTACGTGACGGGCGAGAGACGGCAAGCCGGTTGTCAGCAGCTCCTTGATAAAGGGAACAGCAAATTCGGCAATGCCTGGTTCTGCATAAATGCCGAAACCTTACACGTCACCGCAAGAACGCAAGAAAGGCCCCTCTCGTATGCACCCGGGAATAACTGTAGTAACGAAGGCAGATAAAGGTCTTGCCCATTCGCAATAGACGTGCTCCGTATGGATGAAGTAGTGTTTGGGCGCAATTCGCTCACGCATCCGATCGAGCAGACGAAGGCTTTCCAACCCTGCTGCATACCCCCCAAACAGATCTCCCCTGACCTGGAAAGCACCAGTCCCGACAAGGAGCAGAGCTATGACAAGGAAGGTTATCCACCAATCCGGCCGGAGCTTTGCCAAATGATTAGCCTTGAGTTCCTTGTTACTTCGCTCATTGTGGTGCTCATTCCGGGCACGGGCGTCGTCTACACTGTGTCGACAGGGCTCGTTCAAGGTCGCAAGGCAAGCGTCTTCGCCTCGCTTGGCTGCACGGTCGGAATCATCCCCCACCTCATGGCTACGGTTCTTGGCCTTGCCGCTGTCATGCACACGAGCGCCGTTGCATTTCAAATACTCAAATATGCCGGCGTCGCCTACTTACTCTATATTGCCTACGCGACCTGGCGTGACAAATCCGCTTTTGCAGTCGATGAAAGCCTGTCCAGAAGCTCGGCATCCGGCTTGATCACCAAGGCGTTTCTGCTGAATATTCTTAACCCGAAACTGACCATCTTCTTCCTCGCCTTCCTACCGCAATTCATCCCACCCAATACGAACGAACCGCTCTTGCAGCTTCTTCTATTGAGCGCCATTTTCATGGCAATGACTTTTCTCGTATTCGTCATTTACGGCCTTCTTGCGCACCTCTTTCGCAAGGCCGTTATCGAGTCGAAACGGGTTCAAGCCTGGCTTCGTCGTGGCTTTGCCGCTACCTTTGCGGGCCTTGGGGCAAACCTCGCATTTACGGAAAAATGATGGCCCTCATCTCGCCGGCTCTGTCGCGGCAAGCCGCGCAGGGCCAGTGAATTCAGACGCTAGAAACTCTAGCAGTACTGAATTCTGCTTTCAGAGAGGGACAGTCCACGATTTATTTCGCTCTTAACCAAACGCCCGGAATTTTCATGAAACTGAGCCGCAGCCTCCTCACAGAAGCAACGGAAAAGGGACTGCTCAGCGAGCAGCAGGCGGATAGGCTTTGGGCGTTTCTGGATGAGCGTGGGAAAGACACGCCGAGCTTCCGCTTCACACACATTCTTTACTACCTCGGTGGCTTGATCGCCATCGGCGCAATGAGTTTGTTTCTGACGCTGGGCTGGGAGCACTTCGGTGGGTGGGGAATATTCTTCATCGCACTGGCCTATGCCGGTGCAGGGCTCTGGCTCACGGAGCTCTTGCTTGACCGCAGCCACCTGCCCATTCCCGCAGGCATCACGGCAGCCTTTGTCGTGGCCCTTACGCCACTGGCGATCTATGGCCTGCAGGTCGCATTGGGCTGGTGGGCTGACGGAAAGGTTATGCATGAATACCACAGGCATATCGACTGGCGCTGGATATTCATGGAACTCGCCACGCTTGCCAGCGGCGTGGTCATGCTGTGGCGCTACCGTTTGCCATTCCTGCTCATGCCCATTGCGGCAACGCTCTGGTACATGAGCATGGACCTGACACCCCTTCTATTCGACGAAACGCATGTGACATGGGAACTACGAAAACTCGTATCGCTGTGGTTCGGTCTGCTCATCGCGTTGCTGGCTTTCTGGGTGGACATCCGCACCCGGAATGAAAAGGACTATGCGTTCTGGCTTTATCTATTCGGTGCCCTTGCATTCTGGTGCGGCTTGACCACGCTGCATTCAGACAGCGAACTGAGCAAATTCATCTATCTTTGCATCAATCTTGGAATGATTGTTGTGGGCGCCATGCTTTCACGCAGGGTCTTCACCATATTGGGCGCTCTGGGTGCTGCAGGCTATCTTGGCTATCTGGCCTACGATGTGTTCAAGGACAGTTTGATTTTTTCCTTCGCTCTGACGTTTATTGGCCTCGGGGTAATTTACTCAGGAATACTCTGGCAGCGTCACGAAAAGGCAATCAGCGGAAAGCTGCACAAGCTGCTTCCATTATCAATAAGAGAGTTGACTGAAAGACGTTAACGCCTTCTCTAAGCCTTTCGAAGACATATGCGCAAGAACCAGGAGCAAGTTCCATCAGGCCTGTTCGAGATCAGGCATGACATGCAGCAGATCAATCAGTGGCTATATTGCAGCTGACGACCGTAATGGTCGTCAGCTGTTCCGATCACTGAGTCCGACTTACCCGCCACACAATATTGGCCAGATCATCGGCAACGATCAGCGCACCGCGTGGGTCGACGGTTACGCCGACCGGGCGCCCGCGTGTCTTGCCATCGTCCGTGCGGAAGCCGGTGACGAACTCGACCGGCGGGCCGGAGGGGCTGCCGTTTTCGAAGGGAACGAAGATGACCTTGTAGCCCACCGGATTCTTGCGGTTCCAGCTGCCGTGTTCGCCGATAAATACGCCATCCGCAAATTCCTCACCCATGACTTCGCTGGAGAAGTCCAGGCCGAGGGCCGCGACGTGGGAGCCCAGGGCGTAGTCCGGCGTGATGGCCGCGGCGACCTTGTCCGGGTCCTGCGGCCTCACGCGGTCATCGACGTTCTTGCCCCAGTAGCTGTAAGGCCAGCCGTAGAAGCCGCCTTCCTGCACCGAGGTCAGGTAATCCGGCACCAGATCCTCACCTATCTCGTCCCGTTCGTTCACCACGGCCCAGAGTTGTCCTGAACCAGGCTGGATCGACAGTGCAGTGGGATTGCGCAGACCGGTTGCGTAGGGTTTGTAGGCGCCCGTCTCGGCATCGATCTGCCAGACCAGCGCGCGGTCCACTTCGGCTTCCATTCCGCGTTCGGTAATGTTGCTGTTGGAACCAATGCCTACGTAGAGAAAGCGTCCGTCGGGGCTGATGGTCAGTGCCTTGGTCCAGTGGTGATTGATGGCAGACGGCAGGTCGGTGACCTTGGTTGGCGGGCCGCCGGCTTCGGTCTGGCCGTCCTGGTAGTCGAAGCGCACCAGCGCATCCTGGTTGGCCACGTACAGGTTGCCCTCATGGAAGGCCAACCCGTAGGGGGCATTGAGGTCTTCGGCGAAGACGGTCTGGAGTTCGTAGGTACCGTCGCCATCGGCGTCGCGCAGCAGGGTCAGGCGATTACCGCTTTCGACCGAGGTATTGCCCCGCGCCTTGATATAGCCGGCGATCACATCCTTTGGTTTGAGATTCGCTGCATTGCCGCCACGCCCTTCCGCCACGAGGATATCGCCATTGGGCAGCACCAGGGTCTGGCGCGGGATCTTCAGGTCGGTTGCGATGGCCGTGACGGTGAAGTTCTCCGGCACTGTCGGAGTCTGGTCGCCCCATGGCACCGGTTCGGCAATCTTCATGCTGGGCAGCATGCCCCGTTCGGGTTCGGGAAGTTTGGGCTCTGGACCATACAGCTGGGCGCTGTCCCGTTCTTCGCCACCACATGCACTCAGAAGCAACGCCAGGGTCAGGGCCGTCAGCGGGCTGAGGTAGTTCATTCGGCACCTCCCGAACGCAGGTTGGTAAGACCGATACAGGTCGCCACGCAGGCCAGCAGGGTAACGATCACCGACAGAACCAGGCCGGCGGGCATGGTGGCCCAGGCATCCTTGGCGTGTTCAAGGGCGTTGATGAAGCCCAGCACCCAGGTCGCCAGTAACAGTAGAAAGTAGAGCAGTGGCCGCCCTGCCTTATGCTTGGCACGGATCAGGTTGACCAGTGCGAACAGTAACGCCAGGCCGCAGAAAACCAGACCACCGGCAATCAGCCAGGAGGAAAAGTTGCTCCACTGGATCTGATAACTGCGCAAGTAGGCGATATCGCTCAACAGAGCCCCGAGAAACAGGGGAACAGTCCCAGCAAGCAGGGTCGCATGCAACGGGTTCGGTGTCCTTCGGTAGATTCTTCGGTGAGTGCGGTGGGTGGTGGCGGTCACGGCTGGCTCCTCATCGCGGGGCGACCTGGCCTGCATTGCGGATGCGCTGGCCCGCCAGGCTCGCTCTGAACTGTGCATAGAAAAGGATCGTGCCGCCGGCGTATAAGTTCACTTCGATCTGCCGGTACAGGCAACGACCTGGCGGGTATCAAGTCCTTCATTGCACGCTCCGAAAGCAATTCACCGGCCTTCCGCACGTGGCTTGCCTTAAATAAAAATGTATATACAATGTGAATCTCTTTCGAACCGAGATTCACTTTTTGCGCGAGTATCCGCCATGTCCGAGAAACCGAAGAAAGTGAAGCTCAACAAGAAAGACAGCCAATTGCTGATCCGTATCAGCAGCACTGAACGCGAGCAGTTCGTGCAGTTATGCGAACAACTGGATACCAGTGCCGCTCGCGAAATAAGGCAGTTCATCCGTGGGTTCATCAAGAAGCACAAACCCACCGATCGGCCTACCAGCAAGGAGACATTCAATGTCCAAGAAAGCAGAAGCCAAGAAGTCCACTAAATCCCTCAAGCAGAAGATCAAGGCGCGCGAAGCCAAGGTCGAAAAGCACGAGAAGAAAATCAAGTCGCTGAAAAAAGCACTGAAGAAAGCTTGAATCCAGGCTCAGGCCGCCCGCTCCGGCGGCCTGTCGCTCAACTCAGCCAGCGCCAAATAGCGCTGGCTGAGTCGTTTTAGAAACCCTCAATCTGACACCTTCTTCAACAGGTCCTGGCCTCAGTCCAGCATGCCGCGTTCGATCTGCTCCAGGCTCTTCACGCCACAGAGCGCCATGGCCACCGCCAGTTCGCACTGCAGGCCGGCCAGCAACTGCGCGACAGCCGCCTCGCCACCAGCGGCCAAAGCCCAGGCCCAGGGACGACCGATCATCACGCCCTGGGCGCCGAGGGCGAGCGCCTTGAGGATGTCGGTGCCGCTGCGAATGCCGCCATCGAGCAGGATCGGCAGGCGCCCGTCGAGCGCCTCGGCCACCGCCGGCAACTGCCTGATGCTGGAAGCTACCCCATCGAGCTGGCGCCCGCCGTGGTTGGAGAGGACGACGCCATCGGCACCGCAATCGAGCGCCTGCAGGGCGTCGTCCGGCTCCAGAATGCCCTTGAGCACCAGCCTGCCCGGCCACTGCTGGCGCAGCCAGCGGATATCGTCCCAGGTCACGCAGGGGTCGAATTGCGCATCCAGCCAGGCCTTGAAGGCGCGCAGGTCGTTGGGGTCGGCGACCTGGTCGGTGAGGCTGCCGAAATGGTGTGGCTTGCCGCGAACGCCCACGTCCAGCAGCCAGCCCGGTCGCCGCGCCAGCTGGCTGGCCTTGGCGAGCCTGCCGCGCCAGCCGGGGTCGAGCATGCCGTTGCGGATGTCGCGTCGGCGAATCCCCGCGACCGGCAGATCGACGGTGAACAGCAGGGTGTCGCAGCCGTTGGCCAGCGCCTGTTGCAGCAGGCCCTGCACCGCTTCGCGGTCGCGCAGCATATAGAGCTGGAACCAGGCATTCTTCCCGCTTGCCGCCTGCACCTCGGCCAGCGAGCAGATGCCCACGGTGGACAGGCTGAACGGCACGCCAGCCACAGCCGCCGCCCGCGCGGCCTGGGCCTCGCCACGGCGCGCGTAGAGCCCGGCCATGCCCAGCGGCGCCAGCGCCAGGGGCATGCTCGCCGCCTGACCGATCAGCTCGCAGCGGGTATCGGGATTTTCCACGTCGCAAAGCACCCGCTGACGCAGGTGCACGCGCTGGAAGTCCCGGCAGTTGGCGGCCAGGGTGTGTTCGTCGCCTGCGCCACCGTCGATGTAGTCGAACAGGAAACGCGGCAACCGGCGTTCGGCCAGGCGCCGGTAGTCGTCGCAGCTGGCGGCCAGGCAATGCGTAGCACGGCTCATGACGTCGCCCTCCTCAACCGGTCACCCGGCGCCACAGCGCCCGGCCCACCACCCGTACCTTGTCGCGCGGCGTGAAGCGCTTGAGGGTGGCCTTGACCACGCCTTCGGTGAAGCGCGTGCGCTTGCTGTAGTCGATGCGCACATCCACCAGTACCGGCCTGCCCTCGCCGACCAGCGCCATCGCACGGGCGACGCCGTCCACGCATTGATCGTTGTTCTCGATGGCGACGAAGGCGGCGCCGGTGGCCTCGGCCAGCGCGGCGAGGTTGAGCGGCTGCAGCACGGTGCAGGTCTTGCGGTTGTAGGGAATTTCCTGGGCCTGGGCGATCTGCGACAACTCGCCGTCGTTGAACACGAGCAACGCCACGCCCAGCCCCAGGCTGCTGGCAGTGACCAGTTCCAGCCCGGTCATGCGCAACGCGCCGTCACCCACCACGCCCACCACCTGCCGACCGGGATTGGCCAGCTTGGCGCCGATGATCCCCGGCACGCAGTAGCCCATGGCGTTGAAATCGCTGGGCGAGATGAAACCGCGCGGGCCGTGGATGGGCATCAGCTCGGCCAGCAGGAAGGTGTGGTTGCCATCGTCGGCCACCACGATGGCCTCGTCGTTCAGCTGTGCACGCAGGGCCTGGCAGAACGCAGCCGGGTTCACCCGTCCACGGCTGTCGTGCTGCAGCCATTCCTTCAGATAAGCGGCCTTGTCGACAGCGATGCGCGCCGGCAGCGGGCTGGCCGGCGCCTCGCTGCGCAGCGCCCGGACCTCGGCCAGCAACGCCGGGATCAGTTGCTCCGCAGCCCCGGCCAGGGCGATCCGCGCGGGGTAGTTGGCGCCGAACACCTGCGGGTTGATGTCCAGGTGAATCAGGTTCTCCGGCACCGGCATGCTGTAGCTGCCGGTGGGGATTTCCGCGAAGCGCGTGCCCACCGCCAGCAGGCAGTCGCAATCACCGAAGGCATTGGCGGCAGCCGGCACCGCATAGTCGCCGAAGCCCATGCCCACATGCAGCGGATGCGTGGCGGGAAAGGCGCTGAGGCCTTGCAGCGTGGTGCACACCGGCGCGCCCAGCAGTTCGGCCAACTGGATCAGTTCCGCCTGCGCCCCCACCGCGCCCCAGCCGAGGAACAGGCCGGGCTGGCGTGCCTCGACCAGCAACCGCGCGGCTTCGCGCAGCTGCGCCGGATCATGACTGGCCGCCAGCGGATCGGCGACGAAGGGCGGCATTTCCGCCACTTCGCCGAGGAAGTTGCCGATGTTGTAGGGCAGCTCGACGAACACCGGCCCCGGCTCGCCACCGGTGGCGATGCGGTAGGCCTCGTACAGCGTGGGAATCACCTCGGCGTGGCTGAGGATGCGGAAACTGGCTTTGGTGATCGGCGCCAGCAGGGCGTGCTGATCGATATCGTGCAACTGGTAGCGGCGGCCGCTTTCACTGTGGATGCCGCCGGAAATGATCAGCATCGGAATGCCGTCCAGCCCTGCCTCGCCGATGCCACTGGCCGCGTGGGTGACGCCTGCTGCCGGAACGATCACCAGGGTGCCGATGCTTGATCCGGTGCGGCTGAAGGCATCGGCCATGAAGGCCGCGCCGCATTCGTGGGTCACCAGCACCGGCTGGATGCTGTCCGAGGCGTTCAGTTCGTCGTACAGCTCGGTGTTGTGTACCCCGGGGATACCGAAGGTGTGGCTGACACCCAGTTGTTCCAGGGCGAAACGTGCCAATGCGGCGCCGGTTTTCTTCATGGCTCTATGTCCTTGTTCTCATGTGTTCGTGGCATGGCCTGCGATGGCCTGCGCGGCGCGGCGGCCATTGAGGATGCAGTTGGAGAGAAAGGTGCCTTCCAGCGAGCGAATACCGCTGATGCCACCCCCGCCGAAGCCCGCCGCCTCCCCTGCCGCATACAGGCCGGGAACTGGCTCGCCCTGGGCATCCAGCACCCGCGAATACAGGTCGGTGAGCATGCCGCCCATGCTCTTGCGGCTGATCAGACGGGTGCGGATGGCGATCAGCGGGCCGCCACCGGAATCCATGATCGGTTGCACGCGGCAGGTGCGCAGCCGGTCGCCACGCCATTGCCGCAGCTGCTGCAGGCGGCGCAGCTGCTCGTCGTTGTACAGCGCCGGGCCGTGGCGGATGCCGGCGTCGTAGTGCTGCACCGTGGCCACCAGCAGGTTTGGGTCGAGCCGGCCATCGCCGGCCAGGGCGGTCATCTTTCCGGCCAGCTGCGGCAGGTTCTCGGCGGCCAGCACGTCGGGGCAGCGCTCGATCAGCCAGCGCACCAGCTCGCGGTTACCGGTAACCAGCTGCCACAGCAGCCGCAGCAGCTTGCGGTCGCGAAAATGCGGATTGCTGTCGGTGCCGGAGATGGCCATCTCCTTGATCGCGATGCGCCAGTTCAGCAACTGCCAGCCGTACTGGCCGGGCAACTGACCGATGCGCTTGCACTGGTCGTGGGTATCGAAGCCTCCTACTAGAGGCTGCGGACCGATACGCCGGCCTGTGGCGTCGAGCCAGAGCGCCGAGCGCGAGGGAATCAGGCTCAGGCCATGTTGCGGATACTGCGGCTCGGGATGGGCGATGCCGGCGGCGTAGTTCCACATTCGTCCGAGCTTGACCACCTGCCCACCCGCAGCCCGTACCTGGGCATGCAGCTCGCCGTCGGCGCGCGGGTCGGTGCCGTTGAGGATGTTCTCGGGAAAGGGTCCGTAGAGCGGGTCCCAGTGCTGACGCACCTTGGCCAGGTCGCCGTTGATACCGCCGCTGCACACCACCACGTGCTCGGCCTCGATACGGAAGTCGCCCTCGGGGCCGCGCCCATGGCAGCCCACCACGGCGCCGTCGCGTGTTTCCAGCCCCAGCACCCGATGTTCGAACAGGCAATTCAACCTGTCGTGCTCGAACATCTGCCGAGCCAGTGTCTGGGCGATCCCGCGCCCGCAGCCCCAGGCCACGTGGTAGCGCGGCAGCGAGTTGCCATCGCCGAAATTGCCGCGCTCAACCCATTGCACCGCCGGGAAGAAGCTCACGTCGCGCTGGCGCAGCCAGTCGTAGATATCCGCCTTGTTGCGCTCGGCATAGTGCTCGGCCCAGCGCCGTCCCCAATGATCGTCGGGCTCGAAGGCGGCCACGCGCAGCCAGTCTTCGAGCAGCAGCTGCGGCGAATCCTGCACCTTGTTGCGCCGCTGCTCGGGCGTGCCGCACAGCAGCATGCCGCCGAAGGCATCGTTGGCCTGGCCGCCGCAATGGCTGCGCGGCGCGGCATCGAGCAGCAACACCTCGCGGCCCTGGTCGAGCAGTTCCAGCGCGGTGCTGATCCCTGCCAGCCCGGCACCGATCACCAGGGTTTCACAACGATGAAGCGCAGCACTCATAGGGCCTCCTGGCAAACGCAGCGACAGCCTTGAGACTAGGCCGGCAGACGCCACTTGGCCTGACATTTCACGAAGACCAAGTTGACATATTGCGAATATGCGGCAGATTACGGCGTGCTGATACAGCCAAATTGCCGCCCACGCTCGTGCGGAATGAGGAGAAGGCGTGGCGACTGGTGCAACGCTCCCACGCAGGGAGCATGGGAGCGATCCAGATAACATTTGGCCGATGGTGGCTGAGCGTACCGACACAGCGCTTCCATGCTGGAGCACGGGAGCGCTCGAATAGCAAAGACTCGTCCAGGACTCTGCATGACCCAGATTGCCCGCAGCGCCGTGTTTATCGGCTTCGACAGCCTCTGTCGCCGTCATGGCCTCAACCCCCACGAGCTGCTGCGCCGTTGCGAGCTGGACCCGCTGGTGCTGCGCCGTCCCGATCTCTACGTGCCCTACGCGCGCTTTGCCCAGGCGCTCAACCTGGCCGCCACCGAAGGCCCGGCGCCGAGCTTCGGCCTGCAACTGAGCGAATACCACGACTATCTGGTGTTCGGCCCGTTCGGCCTGCTGTTGGCCCAGGCGGACAGCTTCGCCGAGGTGCTCAAGCTCACCCAGCAATACGTGCACCTGCATGCCCAGGGCATCTCGCTGCATCTGCAAACGCAAGGCGAGCAGCTGCGGGTCGAGTACCGCCTGCAGTTGCAGGAGCCGGTGGATCTGCGTCAGCTGCGCGAGCTGGGCCTTGGTGTTACCCAGCGCACCATGGCCGGGCTGTTCGCGGCTGAATGGCAACCGCGCCGGTTACTGATCAGCCACGCGGCGCTGGGCGAACCGCAGGAATATGCGCGGCTGTTTTCCTGCCCGGTGCTGTTCGAGCAGCCTTGCAGCGGCTTCGTCACCGACGCCGACATCTTCACCCTGCGCCCGGTAGAACAGCGCAGCCAGCTCAAATCGCACCTGATCGAACAGTTTCGCCATAACTCGCAGCTGCCGACGGACCACGTCGAGCGCACGCGCTATATCCTGCAATCGATCCTTTCCACCGGCGAGGCCCGACTGGAGGTGGTCGCCAGCCTGCTCGGCCAGCATCCGCGCAGCCTGCAACTGGCGCTGCAACGCCAGGGTCACAGCTTTCGCAGCCTGCTCGATAACGTTCGCTACGACGAGGCGCGCCAGCAGCTGCGGCTTTCCGCGCAATCCATCACCGATCTGGCGCTGCACCTGGGCTACGCCGACGAGACGGCCTTCTCCCGTGCCTTCAAGCGCTGGAGCGGGATGGCACCGCAACAATGGCGCAAGGCGCATTTCGACGTCACATAGCGCGCCCGAGAGACCTGCTAAGCTCGCCCCTATCACAACCAGAGGAATCACCCATGCGTCGCATCACCACCCTTATCGCCGGCCTGCTGCTGTCCAGCGGGGCATTCGCGCTTTCGCTGTCCGACCTGAGCCAGGGCGATGCCAGCGCGGGGCTCAAGGATGCCTTGAGTCAGGGCGCCAAGGTCGCCGTGCAGCAACTGGGCAAGCCCGGTGGTTTCAGCAATGACCCCGATGTGCGCATCGAACTGCCGGGCAACCTCGGCAAGGCCTCGCGGATGCTGAAGATGCTGGGCATGGGCTCGCAGGTCGAGGCCCTGGAAGACAGCATGAACCAGGCCGCCGAAGCCGCCGTGCCCCAGGCCCAGGCGCTGCTGCTCGATGCCGTGAAGAAGATGACCGTGGCCGACGCCAAGGCGATCCTGGCCGGCGGCGACGACTCGGCCACCCAGTACTTGGACAAGACCAGCCGCGATCAGATCCGCGACAAGTTCATGCCCATCATCAAGCAGGCCACCGACCAGGTCGGCGTCGCCCAGCAGTACAACGCACTCGCCGCCAAGGCATCCGGCCTCGGCGCGGTCGATGCCAAGTACGGCACCATCGAAGGCTACGTCGCCGAGCAGGCGCTCGACGGGCTGTTCACCGTCATCGCCGAGCAGGAAGCGAGCATCCGCCAGAACCCGACCCAGGCGGCCACCAGCCTGGCCAAGAAGGTGTTTGGCGTACTGAGCGGCAACTAGCAGGCCGTTGAAAAACTACCTGCGTTGGTAATACTGCGTTAAAAACAGGCTCGGAATGCTCATTTAGAACACCTAAACTCCGCTTCCTCACCTGTTTTTGCCTTGTCTTACCTGCCTCGCCTACGTTTCTCAACGGCCTGCTAATCGACACGGAACACCGATGTATCACGGGGAAAAGCTCAACGCCTGGACGCACCTGGCCGGCGGCGTGCTGGCGGTGATCGGCAGCGTCTGGCTGCTGATCCTGGCGGCCATGAGCGGCGACGTGGCGAGGATCGTCAGCGTGGCGATCTACGGTTTCACCCTGGTGCTGCTGTACAGCGCCTCGACGCTCTATCACAGCCTGCGCGGCCGGGCGAAGGTGATCATGCGCAAGCTCGATCACCTGTCGATCTACCTGCTGATCGCTGGCAGCTACACGCCCTTCTGCCTGGTTACCCTGCGTGGCAGCTGGGGCTGGTGGTTGTTCGGCATCGTCTGGGGCCTGGCCGTCATCGGCATGCTGCAGGAGATCAAGCCACGCTCGGAAGCGCGCGTGCTGTCGGTCGTCATCTACGCGGTGATGGGCTGGATCGTGCTGGTGGCGGTCAAGCCGCTGCTCGCAGCGCTCGGCGGCGTCGGCTTCAGCTGGCTGGTCGCGGGCGGCGTGCTCTATACGGTGGGCATTCTCTTCTTTGCCTACGACCAGCGCTTTCGCCACTGGCACGGCATCTGGCACCTGTTCGTGATGGCCGGCAGCCTGCTGCATTTCGTGGCGATTGCGGGATACGTAGTCTAGCTCCCTCCAGCCAAGGGCCGGTCGGCCGAATGAATTCGGCCCTACATTGATGCGGCTTCCGCGGCCCGTAGGGCCGAACTTGTTCGGCCATAAGGCCATGCCAGTCATCTCTCTACCAAAGGCCCAATGAATGAGCCCTAAACATGCCTCAAACTGTACATCCATACAGATAAAGATTGCCCAAAACCGCTACGCTGCGCATGCTATGCCCCATTGCGAAAATGGATAGATGACGGCAATGCGGCTGTTTCTCTGCGAAAAACCCTCCCAGGCCAAGGACATCGCCAAGGTGCTCGGCGCCAACCGGCGTGGCGACGGCTGCTGGCTCGGTGCAGGCATCACGGTGACCTGGTGCATCGGCCACCTGCTGGAAACCGCCCCGCCGGATGCCTATGACGCCCGCTACAAACGCTGGGTGCTGGGCGACCTGCCGATCGTGCCCGAACGCTGGAAGATGCTGGTCAAACCGAAGACCGCCAGCCAGTTCAAGGCGGTCAAGCGTTTGCTTCTCGAAGCCAGCGAGCTGGTGATCGCCACCGACGCCGACCGCGAAGGCGAGATGATCGCCCGCGAGCTGGTGGAGCACTGCCGTTATCGCGGCCCCATCCAGCGCCTCTGGCTCTCGGCGCTGGATGACGCCTCGATCCGCAAGGCCCTGGCCGCACTCAAGCCCGGCGCAGAAACCTTCAGCCTCTACCACTCGGCGCTGGGCCGCTCGCGCGCCGACTGGCTGATCGGCATGAACATGAGCCGGCTATTCACCCTGCTCGGACGGCAGTCCGGCTACCAGGGCGTGCTGCCGGTGGGCCGCGTGCAGACGCCGACGCTGCGCCTGGTGGTGGATCGCGACCGCAGCATCGCCGACTTCGTGCCGGTGCCCTACTGGGCCATCGAGGTCGCGCTGCAGGCCGGCGATGTATCCTTCACCGCGCAATGGCGCGCAGCCGAGGATCGCTGCGACGACCAGGGGCGCTGCCTCGACCCGGAACATGCGCGCCAGGCAGCCGCCGCCATCGGCAATGCCGCCCAGGCACAGGTGGTGAAGCTGCGCACCGAACGCATGCGCGAGGCGCCGCCGCTGCCCTTCGACCTCGGCACCCTGCAGGAAATCTGCTCGAAGAAACTCGGCCTCGGCGCCCAGGAAACCCTGGATATCGCCCAGGCGCTCTACGAAACCCACAAGTTGATCACCTACCCGCGCAGCGACTGCGGCTACCTGCCGCTGAGCCAGCACGGCGAGGCGCCGGCGATCATCGCCGCCCTGGGTCGCAGCGATCCGGCGCTGTCCGAACTGCTCACACATGTGCAGCCGCAACGCCGCTCGCGTGCCTGGAACGATGCCAAGGTCAGCGCTCACCACGGCATCATCCCCACCGCCGCCGCGACCGATCTGTCACGCCTGGTAGGCAAGCAGCGCGCGGTCTATACGCTGATTCGCGCCCGCTACCTGGCGCAGTTCCTGCCCAACCACGAATACGACCGCACCCAGGCGGACTTCGACTGCGCCGGGCAGGCGCTGCGGGCGATGGGCAAGGTGATCGTCGAACCCGGCTGGCGCCGCGCGCTGCCCGAAGCCCTGACACCCGCAAAGGGCCGTGAGCCGACCCCGGCCCAGGCACTGCCGGCGGTGAGCGAGGGCCAGCACTGCAACGTCATGGGCGTAAACCTCAAGGATCTCTGGACCCAGCCGCCCAAGCCCTTCACCGAAGGCGATCTGATCAAGGCGATGAAGAACGTCGCCAAACTGGTGGACGACCCGCGCCTGAAGCAGAAACTCAAGGACACCACTGGCATCGGCACCGAAGCGACACGGGCCGGCATCATCCAGGGGCTGCTGGATCGCGGCTACCTGAGCAAACAGGGCAAGGCGCTGTCGGCCAGCCCGGCGGCCTTCAGCCTGATCGACGCCGTGCCACGGGCGATTGCCGACCCCGGCACCACGGCGATCTGGGAACAGGCGCTGGACATGGTGCAGAGTGGCGAGATGAGCCTGGAGGAATTCGTCGCCAAGCAGTCCGCCTGGATGAGCAAGCAGATCGAGCGCTGCCGCGACCAGCGCCTGACCATCAGCGGCCCGCCGAACCCTCCCGGTAAAGGCGCGCCCTGGAAAAAGAAGAAGAAGCCCAAGGCCATGCCCAGGAAGGCGATCAGGCGCACTTGAGATGTATCCCCTTCAGCTCCACACAGCCTGTCTGCATCAGCATGGAGCGTTGGCGAAACCAGCGCCCCTCTGTGGGAGCGACCGGACGGCGTTCCGCTTCAGCCGCGCATTCGCGGACAAGTCCCCTCCCACAGGATCGGCATGCACATGGCCTTCGTGGGAGGGGCCTTGGCCGCGAATGGAGCCATGCCGATGTTCGGAAAGTGCTTCGCGGACACGTCCGCCGCCACAACAGCAGAGTGCTCCACCCGCACGCAACGGAACAGAACCCGCCCTCAGGCCACCCTGGCCTGCTGCCTGGCACGCAATTGCCGAGCTGCCGCCACCATGTTCACCAGCGCCGCCTCGGTTTCCACCCAACCTCGTGTCTTCAGGCCGCAGTCCGGGTTGACCCAGAGGCGTTCTGCCGGAATCCGCGCGCAGGCTTGCTCCAGCAGCCGCACCATCTCGGCGGTATCCGGCACCCGTGGCGAGTGGATGTCATAGACGCCCGGCCCGATATCGTTGGGGTATTCGAAGGCGCGGAAGGCCTCCAGCAGCTCCATCTGCGAGCGCGAGGTCTCGATGGTGATGACATCGGCATCCATCGCCGCGATCGACTCGATCACGTCGTTGAACTCGCTGTAGCACATATGCGTATGGATCTGCGTTTCGTCACGCACGCCGCTTGCGCACAGGCGGAAGGCCTCCACCGCCCAGTCCAGATAGCCTTGCCACTGGGCACGACGCAACGGCAGGCCCTCGCGGAAGGCCGCCTCGTCGATCTGGATGATCCGGATACCCGCCGCCTCCAGATCGCAGACCTCGTCGCGAATCGCCAGTGCAAGCTGCCGTGCCTGCTGCTCGCGGCTGATATCTTCGCGGCCAAAGGACCACATCAGCATGGTCACGGGGCCGGTCAGCATGCCCTTCATGATCTTTTCGGTCTGCTGTTGCGCGTAGCGAATCCACTCCACCGTCATCGGCGCCGGTCGACTCAGATCACCGTAGATCACCGCCGGTTTGACGCAGCGTGAGCCATAACTCTGCACCCAGCCGAAGCGGGTGAAGGCGTAGCCGTCCAGTTGCTCGGTAAAATATTCGACCATGTCGTTACGCTCGGCCTCGCCATGCACCAGCACATCCAGGCCCAGCTGTTCCTGCACCGCTACCGCGTGACGAATCTCGGTCTGCATCGCCTCGGTGTAGTCGGCCAGCCCCAGCCTGCCCTGCCTGAATGCCTGACGAGCCAAGCGAATGGCCGGGGTTTGCGGGAAGGAGCCGATGGTGGTGGTGGGAAATGCCGGCAGATCCAACTGCGCACGCTGTTTCTCGATGCGCTCGGCAAACCCGGACGGACGCTGGGCATGCCGTGGCTTGATCGCCGCCAGGCGCGCCTGCACCTCGGGCTTGTGGATGCGCGGCGACTGCGCCCGGCTGGCCTGCACCGCTCGGCTGTCCCGCAGGGCCGCCTGCACCTGGGCATCCTCGGGGGCATTCACCGCACGCGCGAGAACCGCCACCTCGGTGCATTTCTGTACGGCGAAGGCCAGCCAGCTCTTGAGTTCGGCATCCAGCTGGTCCTCCCGCGCCAGGTCCACCGGGGCATGCAGCAGCGAACAGGATGGCGCGATCCACAGCCGGTCGCCCAGGCGCTGAGCCGCATGGCGTACCACGTCCAGCGCCTTGTCCAGGTCACAGCGCCAGACGTTGCGCCCGTTGACCAGGCCCAGAGAGAGGATCTTGTAGGCCGGCAACCAGTCCAGGATCAGCGGGTACTGTTCCGGCGCGCGCACCAGATCGATATGCAAACCATCCACCGGCAACGAGGCGGCCAGTGCCAGGTTGTCTTCTAGGCCGCCGAAATAGGTGGCGACCAGTTTTTTCAGCGGTGCGCGCTGCAGCTGGTTGTAGGCCCGCTCGAAGGCATTCTTCCAGTCCTGCGGCAGGTCGAGCACCAGAATGGGCTCGTCGATCTGTACCCACTCGACGCCCAACGCGGCCAGCCTGTCCAGCACTTCGCCGTAGACCGGCAGCAACCTGTCGAGTAATTCCAGCCTGTCGAACGCCGCGCCCCTGGCCTTGCCCTGCCAGAGATAGGTCAGCGGGCCGATCAGCACCGGCTTGACCGAATGCCCCAGCGCCAGGGCTTCCTCGACCTCCTCGAACAGCTGCGTCCAGGACAGGCTGAACGCCTGATCGGAGGTGAATTCCGGGACCAGATAGTGATAGTTGGTATCGAACCACTTGGTCATCTCCTGCGCCTGCCCGGCTGCGCAGCAACTCCTGGCCACACCGCGCGCCATGGCGAACAGCGTATCCAGCGTCGGCTGGCCGTCGGCAGGTAGGAAACGATCCGGCACCACGCCGAACATCAGCGAATGCGTCAGCACCTGGTCATACCAGGCAAAATCCCCCACCGGCAGCAACTCGATACCGGCGTCGGCCTGCAGTTGCCAATGAGCGGCACGCAGTTCGCGGCCCACAGTGCGCAGTCCGGTTTCGCTCAAGTCGCCTTTCCAGTACGCCTCAAGGGCTTTTTTCAGTTCGCGGTCCGCGCCGATACGCGGGAAGCCCAGGGAATGAGCAACAGCCATGACGATTCTCCAATCCATCTCGATTTCGATGGCGGGAGTGTGAGCGCCCCACAACAATGAAACAAACTCAACTTATTTGTTTTGTTGAGTAGAAATATTCATGTTGTGACATTTGCGTTCCCGCGCTTTCAAAAAAGGGGCATTCCTCCTTGCCACGAAGCCAACATGAATCGGCCAGAAGAACCGAAAGATCTCGGAACACTGCTTGAGTTACTGGAGCAGGCCGGCGAAGCCGACCAGCCCGTCAGCATCGACTGCATGCTGCAGGCCACCGGCCAGCGCAGTTTCGGCGCGCTGCTGCTGGTGCCGGGCCTGCTGGTGTTTTCACCGCTGTCCGGCATTCCCGGCCTGCCGAGCATCTTTGCCGTGATGGTCACGCTGATCGCCGTACAGTTGCTTGTCGGTCGGCGGCACATCTGGCTGCCCCAATGGCTGCTGCGGCGCACGGCTTCGCGCAGCAAATACGATCGCGCCCTGGCCTTTCTCAAGCGGCCCGCCGGTTTCATCGACCGCCTGCTGCGGCGGCGCCTGACCTTCCTCACCGAAGGGATTGCCGTGCGCTTCAATGCCCTGTTGTGCCTGCTGATCGCCGCAACCATGCCGCCGCTGGAGCTGATCCCCTTCGGCAATACCACCGCCGGCGCGGCCCTGAGCATCCTCGGCCTGGGGATGATGGCGCGCGACGGGGTGCTGGTGCTGGTTGCCATCGGCTTCTTCGCCTGCCTGGCCTATTTCGTCAGCCGCCTGTGGCTGTAGGGCACCTTTAAAAACTACCTGCGTTGCCATCGCTGCGTTGAAAACAGGCTCGTGCGCGAGTCCGATCAAAATGCTCATTTACAAACGTAAACTGCGCTTGATTCGCTTCGCTCACCCTGCGGGCCAGCCTGCGGCTGTTACTTCGCTGCGCTACATTTCTCGCCTCTTTTCGCCTTGCGCTGGCTGCCTCGCCTACGTTTTTAAAGGCACCCTACAACGTCTCGACACTATTAGCGATCTGAGACAGACTCCCTTATCGTAATGAGCGGCGCTCAAGTCACTCTCATTCATCCGTCATCATTCGCACAGTGCAGGAAGCCCCCGGCATGCTGGAAATTCGTCATCTGAAGACCCTTCACGCCTTGCGCGAAACGGACAGCCTGGTGGAAGCCGCCGAGCGCCTGCACCTGACCCAGTCGGCACTCTCGCACCAGTTCAAGGAACTGGAAGAACGCCTGGGCCTGCAACTCTTCGTGCGCAAGACCCGCCCCGTGCGCTTCACCAGTGCCGGCTTGCGCCTGTTGCAGCTGTCCGACAGCCTGCTGCCGCAACTGCGCAGCGCCGAACGCGATCTGGCGCGGCTGGCCGGCGGAACCGCTGGCAGGCTGCACATGGCCATCGAATGCCACAGCTGTTTCCAGTGGCTGATGCCGACCATCGACCAGTTCCGCGATGCCTGGCCGGAAGTGGAACTGGACCTGGCCTCGGGCTTCTCCTTCGCCCCGCTGCCGGCGCTGGCGCGGGGCGATCTGGATCTGGTGGTGACCTCCGACCCGCTGGAGCTGCCGGGCATCACCTATGTCCCGCTGTTCACCTACGAGGCGCTGCTGGCGGTGGCCAACCAGCACCCGCTGGCCAGCCGCCCCTATGTGCGCGCCGAGGACCTGGCCAGCGAAACCCTGATCACCTACCCGGTGGAGCGGGATCGGCTGGACATCTTCACGCGCTTTCTCGAACCGGCGGATGTCGAGCCGGCACAGGTGCGCACTTCGGAACTGACGGTGATGATGATGCAGTTGGTGGCGTCCGGGCGTGGCGTCTGCTGCGTGCCCAACTGGGCGCTGCACGAGTACAGCGCGCGCGGTTACGTCAGCGCCCGGCGCCTGGGTGAAAAAGGCCTGTTCGCCACACTGTTCGCCGGCATCCGCGCCGACATGCTGGACTCGCCCTTCATGCGCGACTTCCTGCTGACCGCCAAGGACACCTCCTTCGCCACCCTGGAGGGTGTCAGCGCGGCACCGAAGGGGAAATAGCGACCCCTGAGGGGTCGGATTACGCCTTCGGATCGTCGGATTACGCCTTCGGCTAATTCGACCTACGACTGTGCAGCTTCCTGTCGATATGGCAGCGCGTCGCGTGCCGCTTCGGCATAACGCAGAACGCCCTGACGCTCCTGCTGGAGAAAGTCGCTCACCGCCGCGCGCAGCCCCGGATGCGCCAGGTAATGCCAGGAACGGGTGATCACCGGCTCGAAACCACGGATAAGCTTGTGTTCACCCTGCGCCCCGGCATCGAAACGAGACAGGCTGCCGGCAATGGCCTGATCGATGCCCTGATAGAAGCAGGTCTCGAAATGCAATCGGTCGAATTCGGCGAGGCAACCCCAGTAGCGGCCATAGAGCCCTTGCGCGTCGACCAGGCTGAAGGCCATGGCCACCGGACGCCCGCCCTGCCTGGCCAGCACCACGCGAATGGCCTCGGGCATGCGCTCGGCGAGCAGGCTGAAGAAGCTGCGCGTGAGATAAGGCGCCCGCCCGCGCACATGGTAGGTATTGGCGTAGCAGGTGTAGACGAAATCCCACTCTGCCTCGCTGAGCTGATGCCCTTCGCGCCACTCGAACTCGATGCCCTGCCCCGCCACCTGCTCACGCTCCTTGCGCAACTGCTTGCGCTTGCGCGAAGTGAGCCTGTCGAGAAAATCCTGAAAATCGCGATAGCCACGGTTGTGCCAGTGGAACTGGCAGCCGATACGCTCCAGCCAGCCGTCCCTGCCGCGCAATGACGCATCGGCATCCGGCTCGGTGAAGTTGATGTGCAAGCTCGACTGCCCTTGCTCAGCCAATCCAGCGGTGAGCAGATCCAACAACCGTGCGGCGGATTCGCGATTGCCCAGCAGCCGCGCGCCCGTCACCGGCGAGAACGGCACGGCGCAGAGCAGCTTGGGGTAATACGCGATACCCGCGCGATGGCAGGCATCGGCCCAGGCCCAGTCGAAGACGTACTCGCCATAGGAATGGCTTTTGCGATACAGCGGCAGCGCCGCCTGCGGTGTGCCGGAGGCATCGAGCAGCAAGCGATGCTGCGGCTGCCAGCCACTGCCGTCACCCACGCTACCGCTGTCTTCAAGGCTGGAGAGAAATGCGTGGCGCAGAAATGGCTGGGGATTGGGCAGCAAAGAGTCCCACTTCTGCGGCTCGATCTCGGCAAGACGGGAAAGTATCTGGATAGGCATGGCGAGCAGTCTGGCCCGTCGCGCGCAGGAAAAAAAGCGCTTCAGGGCGCCGCAAATATCGTAGGGCCGAATTCATTCGGCCAGCGTGGCTCCAATGGCCGAACAAGTTCGGCCCTACAATCGGAAGCAGTCTGGCTCCTGCATGACGAGATTCAGCTTTCCCGCCAAAACAGCAGAAGCCCCACAACGCTGACAAATGACGAGAATGCGCTTACTGCTGCGCCCACTTCAGAAAGGCCGCACGGCTTTCCGGGGTCAGCAGGTTCCACATCTGCTGCAAGGTGATAAGGGTGGCGTCGCTGTGCGGCAGGGTAGCCGTCGCAGCGGATGTCTGGCGCAGTGTCACCGCCTGAGCAGCGGGCTCGGTTGCGGCACCCAGCGGCGCGACGCTGGTGGCCTCCGGAGCGACTTCACTGGACCCCAGCATCGCGCTGAGCATCGAGGTATTGCGGTTACCGGCCTGCGCCTCATGACGCTCGCCGGTGCGGGTGTTCAACGCCCAGGCAGGAAAGTCAGTTTCAAACGCCTTGGCCTCGGCCAGGTTCTGCGGACGATCGAACTCCAGGCGCCATGCTTCACCGGCCTGCCCCTCGAAGTTGAAGATGGCCGTGCGACCGCGCACCACTTCATGACTGATGCCGCCATCGATATCGAAACCGTTCTTGTAGAAGGCGTGCACCTGATAAGCGCCCGGCTGCAGGTGCAGTCGCTTGTCCGAGGCACCAAACAGGGAGTTGGCAGCCGAATAGGGCTGACCGTTGATGCTGCGGATTTCCAGCTCGCTGGGGACCACCAGCGTCAATACCTGGCTCTCGGGCAATGGCGCACCGGAATACAGCTGAACGTGGGGTTGCTGGGCACAGGCGGCCAACAGACACGCCATGGCGATAACGAACAAACTGCGCATGAAAACTCCTAGTGCAAAGTTTCGCCAACTATTGGCGAGAGGGTCAGATGACAATCTGGAAACGATAATAAGACTGAATAGTTTCACTTAAATGACAAACCGGGCTGTCCTTCAAGGAGCAGCCCGGTTTGTTTTAACTGTTTCCGCGCGAAGTGGAATCAGAAGTCGTAGCGCAGACCTACGGAGAAACCGGAGGCTTCTTCGCCCAGTGCATTGGCAGAGCTGTTTGCCGAACGGGCTTCTTTCCAGGGCACCACATTGGCCTGGGAGTCGTTATCGGCAACTGCATAGTTGGCATAGACACGAACGGCCTTGTCCAGTTTATGCTCGACACCAACTACCCACATATCGGCATCGTAGTTATCGGCGTCGGAGTCACGAGTCATCCACATGGCCTTGAGTGCCGTGTTGGAAGCGATTTTGAACTCGCCACCCAGACCGTAAGTATCGGACGTCAGCTGATCGCGCTTGAGGCTGGTGGTGGTGTCAGTGCCGTCGTAATCGAGCGTCTGATAGAAGCCCACAAGTTTGAAGGCATCGGTGATTTTGTAGGCTGCGGCAGCGCGAATGCCATCACGCTCGCCACGAGCAGCATCTTCGTCCACCTTCTCGTATGCCAGGGAAGCTTCCAGCGGGCCGCCTGCATAGTTCAGCGACAGGCTGACGGAATCACTGTCGTGATCTTCTTCAGCCCAGGTGCCTTCGTGCATCGAGTAGGCCAGCTTGGCATTGAAGCCGCCCATGTCCGGCGTGGTGTACTGGATGGTGTTGTCGTAACGCTCGTCAAAGCGACCATCGCCGACGCGCGTCAGGTTGCGCATGTCACCGAGCTGGTCACCGAACAGGTTGGCCGGACCACGTGCGACCTTGAAGGGGCTGTCGAAACGACCCACCTGCACCGCACCGAAGTTGCCGCCCAAGCCGACAAAAGTGTCGCGAGTGGCGAAGTCCACGCTACTGCTATCGGTGCTGCCGGAAGTGAAGTTGATCTGCTGCTCAATCTGAAAGAAGGCTTTCAGATTAGGGTTGATCTGATGATCACCCTTGAAACCCAGGCGCGAAGAGTTGCTCGACAGGTTGGTTTCGGAATAGTCGGCGCCATCATCCAGGTAATCCACCGAAACGTGTGCACGGCCATAGAAAGACACATCGGCCATTGCTACAGCCGGCACCGCCATCGCAGCACCAACAGCAATCGCAATCAACTTCTTCTTCATCGGAAAAGCTCCTTCGTTTTATGAAACGTCGTCCTGCGAATGACATGACGTCGTCTGTTTCGACGGAGGCGATTATGGGAAGCCGATATGACAGAAGGTTGTCTGCAATATGACAGTTCAAAGTTGAGGGAACTTTTCTGAAAAAGGCCATTGCTGGCCCGTAATTAACGAAGAATCGTCGGATTACGCCTTCGGCTAATCCGACCTACAACGTCTGTAGGTCGGTCACGCTTCACCGACCCTACAAACGGAAGCCAGGCAGCCGATGAGCGAAAGCCGTGCCTGTTCGTGGCTGTGCGGGTGCCTCGCAACGTCGGATTACGCCTTCGGCTAATCCGACCTACGCATGCACAGATCAGCGCTTGCGCAGGATCACGCTGCCGATGGAATAGCCCGCGCCGAAGGAGCTGAGCACGCCGAGGCTGCCAGCCGGCAGGTCGTCCTGGTGCTTGTGGAAGGCAATCACCGAGCCGGCGGAGCTGGTGTTGGCGTAGGTATCGAGGATCACCGGCGCCTCTTCGGGCGTGGCGTCGCGACCCAGCAGCTTGCGCACGATCAGGTGGTTCATGTTGAGGTTGGCCTGGTGCAGCCAGAAGCGCTTGACCGCCTCGACCTCGATGCCGTTCTGCTGCAGGTGTTCGCCGATCAGTTCGGCCACCATGGGGCAGACTTCCTTGAAGACCTTGCGACCTTCCTGGACGAACAGCTTGTCCGGGTCGCCCATGTGCTCTTCGGCGGTGCGGTTGAGGAAGCCGAAGTTGTTGCGGATGTTGTTGGAGAACTCGGTCACCAGCCTGGTGCTGACGATGTCCCACTGATGCGCCGAGGTCGCCAGGTCGGCACGCTCGATGATCACGGCGGTACAGGCATCGCCGAAGATGAAGTGGCTGTCGCGGTCGCGGAAGTTCATGTGCCCGGTGCAGATTTCCGGGTTGACCATCAGCACCGCCCGCGCCTGCCCCAGCTGCACCGCGTTGGCGGCATTCTGGATGCCGAAGGTGGCCGAGGAACAGGCCACGTTCATGTCGAAACCG
Organism: Stutzerimonas stutzeri; assembly: GCF_013522825.1. Lineage (GTDB taxonomy): Bacteria > Pseudomonadota > Gammaproteobacteria > Pseudomonadales > Pseudomonadaceae > Stutzerimonas > Stutzerimonas stutzeri_AK. Next base: position 24,015 of record NZ_JAAMQZ010000031.1, on the reverse strand, counting down.
AAGCCCTTGATACCCAGCGCGGCCTGCACTTCGATGGCAACCGCCGGATAGGCGCGCTGCAGGTTGGAACAGGCGACGATCACCCCGTCGATATCGGCTGCGGTCTTGCCTGCGCGGGCCAGCGCTTCTTCGGCGGCCTTCACCGACATCTCGCAAAGGATCGACCACTGATCGTTGCTGCGCTCGGGAATGCGCGGAACCATGCGCTCGGGATCGAGAATACCGGCCTTGTCGGTGACATAACGGCTCTTGATGCCCGACGCCTTCTCGATGAAGGCCGAACTGGATTCGGGCATCGGCTGCACCTCGCCGGCCTCGATGGCGGCGGCGTGCTCGGCGTTGAAGCGGTGCGCGCAGGTATTGAATGACTCCACCAGCTCGTCGTTGGAAATGCTGTGGGCAGGGGTATAAAGGCCAGTACCGCTGATGACGACGTTATGCACTGCCGTTCCTCTCGAATGGGGGGCTTGATCTGAATGTGCGCACCCGCAGGCGTTGCGAAAACCTCGCGAAAACCCCTGGAATCGGCGCATGCGTTGTCGGCTATTGTGCATGAAAAGCTGAAAGAATTCGTAACGTTGCGCCTATTTCCGGGGCAGGAATCGAGTCTTTCGCCCTCTTTTATGCGTGACCGACCGGTCTGAACGTGAAGCGTACAAAGCACTGCGTCCATCATCTGAAAGATAGCGCCCTTTGACGGTCCCGCCACCCGCCCTGAGGTATTCTTGCCCGCCCACCACGCAGGAACCCTTCATGAAAGACTCGCTCGCCGAATTGATCACGCTCATCAGCTCGGGCTGCATGGGCGAAGCGGACATCGCCCGCATCGCCGACGAGGCCGCCCAGGCCTATGCCGACCCCGCCGGCTTTCTCCAGGCCAACCCGGACGTCAACTACGACGAGGATTTCCCCATCCCGCTGGGCGAGTGGGTGGTGGTCGGCAGCCTGCCGGATACCGTGCTGTTCCAGGCCGACGATTACCAGGCGCTGTTCGCGCAAATCGTCGCCTCGTTCGGTGCGAGCGTCAGTTTCGTGCTGCAACCCAAGCAACTGGCGAAAGTCGAGCCGTCGAAGGCGATCAACCGCATCCAGACCCAGCTCGGCGCCCTCTACCCCGAGAAAGGCGGCTATGTGCTGGTGGATTTCAGCGAGCCGCTGGACGACGAACTGCAGGCAGTGCTGGTCTACCGCTGCGATGTCGAACGAGTGATGGCGCTGGCGGTGGAAGTCGGCATCTACGCCGCTCCGACCAAAGCCTCGTAGGGCCGAATTCATTCGGCCTTGGGGAATCGACCCCATCACTGGTCGAATGAATTCGACCCTACGGGTTGTCGCGCCGCCTGAGCGGGTCGAGCAGCGGCGACAGGCCGTTGTGGTCGATCTCCTGCATCAGCGCCAGCAACTGGCCGATTTCCCCCGGCGGAAACCCCACCCGGGCGAACCAGTTGAGGTAGTGGCCCGGCAGATCGGCGATCAGCCGCCCCTTGTACTTGCCGTAGGGCATCGTCCGGGTTACCAGCAGCTCCAGATCTTCGGGTTTCATGACGGCGGTCGGTTGCGAGACAGGTGGCGAATACTGCCACACTATTCAGCGCACCTATCGCCCGGATAGAAACAGCCATGCGGGCAGACGAGCGTCACTTTGGCACAATGCCCGCATCGTCCGACGCCGGACCACCGACAGTTGCGAGGAAAGCATGACGGACCAACCCAAGCCCACCCCTGAACTGGACGATGCCGCCCTGGCCTTCGCCGAACAGGTGTTCGACAGCGCCCGCAGCGGTGATGCCGAACGTCTCGGCGACCTCCTCGGTCGGGGTCTGCCCGCCAATATTCGCAACCACAACGGTGACAGCCTGCTGATGCTGGCCAGTTACCACGGCCACTTCGACGCCACCCGCGTCCTGCTGGAGCGAGGCGCCGATCCGCAACTGCGCAACAACAAGGGCCAGACACCACTGGCCGGCGCGGCGTTCAAGGGTGATCTGGAGATGGTGAAACTGCTGATCGAATGCGGCGCCGATGTCGAAGGCGCCTCGCCCGATGGCAAGACAGCGCTGATGATGGCCGCCATGTTCAACCGCACCGAGATCGTCGAATACCTGATCGAACAGGGCGCCGACCCGCACGCCGCCGACGTCAATGGCGCCACGCCCCTGGCCGCTGCCGCCATGATGGGCGCGACCGACACCCAGGCCCTGCTGAGCAAGCTCGGCAACTCCGGTTCTTTGTAGGCCGAGTTGACCGGCGTAATCCTGCGGTTACAAAAGCTTCGCGGCTGAAGCCACTCCCACAGGTTCGGCACGCCACCGGCCTACTGTGGGAGCGGCTTCAGCCGCGAACGGCCCCGGTTCGCGACCTATGCCTTGAAACGGCTGACGTTATGCAGCAGCGTGTCGGCCAGTTCCCCCAGGCGATTGGCCGTCTGATGGTTGCCGCCCACCGCACTGCCGTTCTCCTCGGCCATGCGCGCGATCATGCCGACCTGCTTGGCAATCTCGGCGGAAGCCACGCTCTGTTCGCTCAGCGCATGGGAAATTTCCGCCACCGTCGACAGCACCTGATTAGCTGCCTCGCGAATGCCGCCCATGGCCTCACCGGCATGCCGGGCACGCTGGACGCCTTCATGCACGCGCGCCACGCCCTGCTCCATGCCCGCCACCGCCCCCTGGGTACCGTGCTGGATCGATTCGACCATCTCGGCGATTTCCTTGGTCGAATTGGCCGTGCGTTCGGCCAGCTTGCGCACCTCGTCGGCCACCACGGCGAAGCCGCGTCCCTGCTCGCCGGCACGGGCTGCTTCGATGGCCGCATTGAGCGCCAGCAGGTTGGTCTGGGCGGCAATGTCGCCAATCACGCCGACAATCGCCGAAACCTGCCCAGAGCGCTCGCCCAGCTCCTCGACGGTACGCGCCGAACGCTCGACCGAGCGCGCGATCTCGCTGATCTCGGCGACCACCGAGGCCACGATTTCACCGCCCTGACGCGACAGCTCACCGGAGTGTTTGGCCAGGCTGTCCGCCTCGCCGGCACTGTGGGCGATATGTTCGATACCGACCGTCATCTGTTCGACCGCGGCAGCCATGCTTGCCGCCGCATCGCTCTGGCATTGCGAAGCCACATGGATCTGCCCCGAGGACGCGACCAGATTGCGCGCCGAGTCGGCGACATGGTCGGAGTTGTCCTTGATGCTGCCGATCAGCCCGCGCATCGCCTCGGCCATTTCATTGAAACTGCCGGCGACGAAACGCAACTCGTCGCGGGCAGCAAGATCGATATGCGCGGTCAGATCACCCGAGGCGAGCCGCTGGCTGCCCTGGCGCAGGCTGCGAATGCTGTTCATCACGGAAAGATAGGCGCCCACCGACAGATAGCCAATCACCGCCAGCACGGCGACCAGCGCGGCGATATTCAAATACAGCACCTGCCGCGCATGGTCGATGCGCTGGTTCAGCAAGGCGTCCAGCGTAGGCAACAGCACCTCGTACATCTGGGTATAGCCAATGCTGATGGCCTCAGTCGTCATCTCGAAGAACTGGGCGGACGAAGTGCTGTGCAGATCATCGTGCTGGGTGATCCGATCCACCACATCGCTGACCTCGCGGTACTTGACGCCCAAGGCCTCGAACGCCCGCTGCAGATCGCCCGAGAGTTCGGGCCGTAGCGCGATCACCTTGTCGAGATTTTCGCGCATGTTAGCCATGGCGGCCTTGATCTCCTCGGCGAGAACGATGATCGCGATGCGCCGCTCGTCATCCATCTCGCCCTGCGCCAACACGCCCGCGCCCCGCGCACGCAGACGACCGAAGCGCTCCAGCGCGAACGGCAGGTCGCTGACCGCCGAAGTCATCAGATAGAAGGTCTCGGCCTCCGGATCGAAGGTCAGCGTATAGGCATCCGACAGCGAGCGCTGAAAGCGCAGCAACTCTGCGACCAGCGCCGTGTGGGCATTGAAGTTCTCGGCCTGGGAGCCGTTCAGGCCATCGCGCTTGATGGCGTTCCAGGCGCTGGTGATTGCCCGCCACTGCGGCAGCTCGCGCTTGTCCGCCGCCAGCGCGCGGTCCAGTTCGTTCATCGCCGCGTCGACACTGCGTTCGCGCTCGCTGCGCCGCACGGCAATATCCTGATTGCCACCGAGCAGCATCGAGGACAGCCCGCGATGCTGCTGTGCATATTCCACCGTTTTCGACAGGTGACGCGCCAGCGACGAAGCGACCAGCTCGTTTTGCGAACGCTCGATGGTCGTATTCAACTGCCCGGCCAGCGTCATAATCAGGCTGGTGAAGGCCACCAGGGCCAACAGGCCGAGCAGACCGAACTTGACCGGATAGGACAGACGGTTCATCAGTCCTTCGGCTGGTGAAAAGATAATTTTCATGAGGTGTATTCCAGGCGATTCGTGACGTTCACACGAAGCCGTTTCGGTATTGCGCACAGGAGTGCCGGAACACCACGTACTTCAGTGTGGACCCGCATCAGGGGTTTCCGCGTGCATGCAGAATCGACCAGGGTCAGAGGCACGTCCCTGACCATAATCAAGCAATGCGCCATTACTGAGCCATCACGATGGAAAGGGCCATAGGCGCCTGCGACCTGACAGCGCAGGCCTTCGGGTCTTGTCCAGGGACTGGTTTGTGCTGCGGCGGGCTCGGCAATGTCGAAACCAATGCATCTTGTCGATTGCAGGTGCTCGCCGACTCCACCACACTGCCGCCATTCCCATCTTTGACCGGAGTTTCTCCATGCCTGTACAGCCATCCCTTTCACGCGACGACATCCTGGCCCACCCGGACGCGCTGAGCTGCACCATCTACCGCGCCCACGAAACCGACCCGGACGGCGAAGAACAGGACATGGGCGATGCACGCATCGTCATCACCGGTGCTTTCGAGCCGCCAGTCGAGTGGGACGCCAGGGAGCGTGACGACTACTTCGACGGCATGCCGCCGGAAGCCTTCTTCACCGCCCTGTTCACCAGCGAAGCCGGTGCCGGCTCCAGCGATCACTTCACTGTCGAAGCGGACGACTACGCCGCCGTAACCGGCAAGGACGGCAGCGTGGCCATGTATTACGTCTGCGAGCGAACGGAAGATGGCAGCTACGTGCTGCTGCGCGAGGAAGACGAGGACGACGAGTAAGCGGCGACAAGCAAGAACTTCGCGGCTGAAGCCGCTCCCACAATGTACGCAGCGGCTTTCGTGGGAGCGGCTTCAGTCGCGAATGGCTGCAAGCCACCTGTCATCTAGAGGAATCGCATGAGCCCTCTGCAAACCCCCAAAGCGGCATCACCGGTTGCGCGCATGAAGCGGGTCGCTGGGTGCCTGCTGCTGCTCGCCGCGCTGCTCTATGTACTGGCCACCGCCATGGAGCCGCGACACCCGGCCTGGGGCTATCTGGCCTCCTTCGCCGAAGCGGCCATGGTCGGCGCCATTGCCGACTGGTTCGCCGTCACCGCGCTGTTCCGCCGCCCGCTGGGCCTGCCGATTCCACATACGGCGATCATTCCGCGCAGCAAGGTGCGCATCGGTCAGAGCCTGTCGACCTTCATCACCACGCATTTTCTCGCCACGCCGCTGGTGCTGAGCAAACTGCAGGCACTGGACCTCGGCGGACGCCTGGCCAACTGGCTGCGTCACCCGGACAATGCCGAAGCGGTCGGGCGGCAGCTCACCGGCATGGCGCGCTTCGGTGTCGATTCGCTGCAGGACGAGCGCGTGCGCAGTTTCGTCCAGGCCAGGCTGACCGCCCGCGTGCGCAAGGTCGACCTGGCGCCGGTGTGCGGCCAGATACTGGAAATGCTGACCCGCCAGGGCAGGCACCAGGCCATGCTCGACGAGGGTCTGATCAAGCTCGATGCCCTGCTGCAGGACGAGGACACTCGAGCGCTGGTCGCCGACGCCATCACCGCCGAAGTCCGCACCCTGCGCTATCTGGGCCTGGGCAAGGCCGTAGGCGGCTGGTCGGCGAACAAGTTCGTCGATGGCATTTCGGCGGTTATCGCCGAGGTCGCAGGCGATCCGCAGCATCCCTTGCGCGAGCGCTTCGACGAGCACGTGGGCGAATACATCGAGCGCCTCAGGCATGACCCGGCCTATCGCCTGGAAATCGAACGCATCGTTGCCCAACTACTCGAACATCCGGCCACCAGCGCGTACATCCAGACACTCTGGGAAGAATTGACCGACTGGCTGCAAGCAGACCTGGACAGCCCCGATTCACGTATCGGTCGGCGCATCGTCAGGCTGACCCAGGGCCTCGGCGAGGCCTTGGCGACCGACACGGCGATGCGCGGCTGGATCAACGAACGCCTGCTGACCGCGGCACCGGCCATGCTCGAACGCTACCGGGGGCAGATCGGCGCCTACATCGCGCAGCGGGTGGAAAACTGGGAAAGCCGGGAACTGGTCGAGCAGATGGAACAGAGCGTCGGCAAGGACCTGCAATACATCCGCATCAACGGCACCCTGGTCGGCGGCCTGGTCGGGCTGGCGCTGCACGCGCTGACCCAGCTGGCCACCGGCTGACAACTTCACGATCCGGCCCTCCGGACGAATCAGCCCGCCGGTTCGACCGTAGGGCCGAATTCATTCGGCCACCTCAACACCAGGGTCGAACAAGTTCGATCCTACGGCGCAGAAGGCGAATCCGGCTGCTTTTTCGTGTGAGCGGACTCGTGAATGGCCAGACGCAACCGCTCGCTGATCACACTGGCGCTGGCATCGCCGCCCAATGGCTGATCGCATTGCAACTGCGCCGGTGCGCCGGCCAGATACCACAGGCGATTGGCCAGATCGTCGGCATCGCGGGCGTCGTGGGTCACGCAGATCATCGCCATGCGCGGCTGGGCATCGAGCAGCCGCGCGATCAGGCTGCGCAATTCGCTGGCGCGATCCGGGTCCAGCGATGCGAAGGGTTCGTCCAGCAACAGCAGTTGCGGCTTTATCGCCAGGCAGCGCGCCAGTGCCGCCCGCCGGGCCATGCCCAGCGAAAGCTGGTCCGGGAGGCGATCAGCGGCTCCGGCGAGGCCCACTTCGCCGAGCAATCGCTCGATCTCGTCAGGCGCCGCGCCGACCAGGGCCAGGTTCTGCCGCAGCGTGCGCCAGGGCAGCAGACGATGTTCCTGAAACAGGTAGCCGATACGCAGCCCGACTTGTGCATGAATCATCGGACTCAGCCGTGGATCGAGCCCGGCGATGGCGTTGAGCAGTGTGGTCTTGCCTGCGCCCGAAGGTCCCAGCAGGCAGATGCGGTCGCCTTCGGCCACCGTTGCCGCGACTCTGCCAATCACCGAATGACCGGCTGTCGAGCCATCCAGAGACAGTTCAAGCATGCGGCGTACCCACCTCTCGCCAATACGAAGCGCGCCGTTCCAGCGGTTGCAGCAGCACCAGCTCGATCAGTTGCACCACCGCGATAAAGGCCAGGCTGTAGGCCAGAATGCTCGCCACATCGAACACCTGAAAGGCCATGTGCAGCTGGAAGCCGATACCGTCCGAACGTCCCAGCAGTTCAACCACCAGGACGATCTTCCAGATCAGCGCCAGCCCGCCACGGGTGGCGGCCATCAGGTAGGGAAACAGCTGCGGCAGCCAGACATCCGCCAGCCGCTGTCGGCGGCTGAAGCCGTACACCCGCGCCATCTGCTCCAGCTTCGGGTCGAGGCTGCGCGCACCTTCACGCAGGGTCACCGCGACGTTCGGCACCTTATTGATCACCACCGCCAGCACCGCCGCCGCTTCCACCAGGCCGAACCAGACGTAGAGCAGGATGATGGTCACCAGCGCCGGCAGGTTAAGGAACAGCACCAGCAGCGGGTCGAGCAGCGCATTGGTCAGTCGCGAGCGGCCCATCCAGACGCCGATCAGCGCACCCAGCAGCATCGCCAGCACAAAGCTGAAAATCACCCGGCGCAGGGTCACGCCCAGATGATGGGGCAGCTCGCCGCTTTGCAGCGCCAGCCAGAAGGTATTCAGCACCGCCACCGGCGTCGGCAGCAGCGGGGTCTGTGCGACGAAGGCAACGACAGCCCACAGCGTCACGGCCAGCGGCAACGCTATCCAGCAGGCCCAGCGGGTGGGGATCACTGCCCTACCCGGAACAGTTCAGGCGGCATCAGCTTCTGCGGATCGGCACCGGTGAGCCTGAGCAACTGGTGCAGCTGGGCGATGCGCGCCTCATCCAGCGGCAGCGGAATGCCGTCGATGAAACTGTCACGCAACGCCTCGAACACACCGTCATCCTCGGCGCGCATCAGCGGGCGGATGGCCTGCCAGTGCGCGGGGGCCTCGGCCAGTTGCGCCTTGGTCTGGCGCAATGCGCGGTCGAAGCGCGCCAGCAAATTTTCGTGCTGCGCGGCCCAGCTTTCGGCAAACAGATAGCCAAGCACCGGCAGTTGCTGTTCCAGCTCCAGCGACGCCAACAGGTCTTCCAGAGCGAAAGCCGTGCGCACACCGCCTTCGCCGCGCATGCGCGCCGAGAACTGCCAGAAGGTCAGCAGCGCATCCGCCTGCCCCCGGCGCAGCGCCTGGCTCAGCAGCGGCGGCGCGGCGTACTGTACGCGCGCCTCGCCCGCCAGGTCGACTCCCTGACGGGTAGCAACCCGCTGCAACAGCAGCCAGCCAAGACCGTCAGGCCCGCCGGCAACACCGATGCGTTTGCCACGCAGGTCCGCCAGCGTGTGGATATTGCTGTTCTCGGTGACCAGAACTTCACCGATCTGCGAAGAGAACGGCACATAACGATAAGCCGTCCCCGCCTCATAGCGCGCCTGCGCCCAGAGCAGGTCGCTCACCGCGCCATCGACGCTGCCGCTGGAAACCGCCAGGCGCGAGGCCGGCAGATCCGCCACCAGCCGCACCTTCAGCTCGAAGCCGTTGGCCCGGTCGATGGCGTGGCGCTTGAGATGGTCCAGCTCCCAGTGCGCAGTGCCGAACTGCAGCACGCTCAGCGTCAGGACCGGCAAGGCCGTTTGCTCTTCAGCAGCGGCAGACGCCGCAATGAAAAACGGCGAACACATCAGTAGCGATAGCGCGACACCGCGCCGAAAAGTGTCCGGAAGACGTGCGCAGAAACGGGCGAGGAGTGGCAATAAAGGCATCATGCCGGCAGATTACGAAGCACCCGAGCCAGCACGAATAATACTTTGGTGCCTCTTCACTGCTGCGATGGTCGCGCCAGGGCAGCTACCGATAGATAAGGCATAATTCGCCCCTGACCCCATCACACGGCGAATCGCTATGCAACTGGCACGCATCGACCTGCTGCTCACCGGCAAGGCCGTCCCCTTCACCCGCCCCGGCAGTCACAGCGCCATTGCCAAGCAGCCGCTCGCAGGCCCCGTGCAGGCCGGCCCCGAAGGCTTGGCAGGCGACGAACAGGGCGACCGCAAGGTGCATGGCGGCATCCACAAAGCCGTGCATCATTATCCCTACGAGCATTACCGTCGCTGGCAGGAACAGCTCGGCACCCTGCCGCTGCTGGCGCAACCCGGCGCCTTCGGCGAGAACATCAGCACCCGGGACCTGAGCGAGGCGGACCTGTGTCTGGGCGATGTGCTGCGCTGCGGCGATGTGCTGCTGGAAGTCGCCCAGACACGGCAGCCCTGCTGGAAGCTCAACGACCGCTTCGGCATCCTCGACATGGCCCTGCGCGTGCAGCGAAGCGGCATGACCGGCTGGTATTACCGGGTACTGGAACCCGGCGTGCTCGAAGCCGGACAGATCCTCAACCTCGAACACCGCCCTTTCCCGCGCTGGCCGCTGAGCCGAATACTGGAAGTGCTTTACCAGCGCACCCTGGATCGGACCGCCCTGCTCGAACTCAGCGAACTGCCGCTGGTGCCCTCCTGGCAAAAACTGGTCGAGCGGCGGCTGAGCCAGCACAGTGTGGAAGACTGGAACAAACGCCTGTATGGAGCTGATACCGAAGGCTGACCGGACATGGCTGTTCGCAGGCGTGGCCTGCTCCTACAGGCACGCCCATGGCATCGGTAAACCGTAAGCGGGCCATGCCCGCGAAAAAAACACACAATCCATGACGCTTCGGCGCGACCCAGGTTCGCAGGCGCGGCCTGCTCCTACAGGCACGCCCTTGGCATCGGTAAACCGTAAGCGGGCCATGCCCGCGAACACCAAACCCGCGCCCTGACGTTCCGTCGCGGCTCAGTGCTCCGACGGAACGATATCGAAACCGATCTGGTTATCGACGATCACACGGTACTCCAGCGTCTGCCCCGCCTGCACCTGCGCCAGTTTCTCGCGGCGCAGGCTGAGCTTGCCGCAGAAGGTATCGTCCAGTGGATCGACGCCGATGCTGACGATCCGCGCCCCGCTCGGCACCAGGAAGCGCACCACCTCGCCCACATGAATCCGCGCCGCCAGCTCGCGATCGATCATCACCGCGATATAGCAACCGCCGCCACGCAGGCCGAAATCCCGTGTCACCACCACCTCGCCACCATTTTCCAGCGGCTGCTGATAGGCCAGTACCCGATCCTCCGGGACAGGCTTGATATCTTCCGGATCGGGCTGCCAGGAAGAACAGGCAGTCAGCGACAGCATGGCGGTCAGAGCAACGATCAGACGCATGGTGATTCCTTGTCAGTGGGGCGCAACCGGGTAATAGGACAGCGATTGCCGTCGAGAATGCCAGATAGCCGAACGATTGCTAGAGTGCAGACACACTTTCCAAAATGGAAACCGGCGTGAGTCACCCAAACCACAACGACACCCAGCCGCGCTTCTGGCGCGATACCGCCCTGCCCTTCATCGAGGCGCGGGCGGTCGCCGACGGGCGCAAGGTCTGCTATGCGCCGCATTGCCACGAAACCTTCTCGATCGGCGCGATCACCGCCGGCTGCAGCACCTATTTCAACGGGAACGCTCGCGAGCGGCTCGACAGCGGTGCAGTGGTCATCGTCAATCCGCAGACCGTTCACGCCTGCAACCCCATCGACGGCCAGCCCTGGTCCTACCTGATGTTCTACGTCGATGCCCGCTGGCTCGGGGGATTGCAGCATGAACTGGGTGCCAGCGATGGCGGCAGGTTCAATCCCTATTCATCCATCCTCAGTCGTGACCCGACACTGTTCACCGGGCTGACGCAGCTCTATGCCACGCTGCTAGATCCAGACAACGAAACCCTGCACAAGCAGAGCGTCGCCGTCGAATATTTCAGCCAGTTGCAGCAGACGCTGGCACCCACCGCGACCCTGGCGCGCATCGAACCGCTGCAACTGCAACGCGCCGCCGACTACATTGCCGAGCACTGCACCGAGGCGCTGCGCCTGGAAGACATCTGTCGGGCCGCCGAACTCTCGTCGTCCTACCTGATCCGCGCGTTCAAGCAGCACTACGGCATGACGCCCCACGCCTATCTGCTCAATCGACGCATCCAGCGCAGCCAGCACTGGCTCAGGCAGGGGCGGGACCTGGCCGAAGTGGCGCTGGCCGCGGGCTTCGCCGATCAGGCGCATTTCCAGCGCACCTTCAAGCGCCAGCTGGCAGCGACGCCCGGGCAATACCGTGACCGCTCAACCCGTCAGTAAGTAGAAGGCGCTGCCTGCCAGCAACAGCGCCATCGTCCGGTTCAGCCAGCGCACCCGCGCGGCCTGCTGCAAATGACGGCCCAGACATGTCCCGACCCAGGCCCAGCAGGCGATCGAGGCATAGCAGACAAGGAAGTACAGACCGGCAAACAACCATACCCGCAGCGCGTTGCCGTCGGTCGCGAACAGTCCCATCCCGGCCACCGATGCCAGCCATGCCTTGGGGTTGAGCCACTGCAGCAGCGCCCCTGCAAGCAGCGACGGCCCGCCGCGCGCATGACCCGGCTCGATCCGGCCATCATCCGCCGCCAGACGCCAGGCCATGTACAGCAAAAAGGCGATACCACCCCACTGGATGCTCCGCATCAGCACCGGCGCGTGCTCCAGTAGTTCGTACAGGCCCAGACCGATCAACAGCAGCAACAGAGTGAAACCCACCGTCGCCCCAGAGATGTGCCGCAGGCTGGCACGAAAGCCGAAACGCGCCCCGCAGTTCAGCGCCACGAGATTGACCGGGCCGGGTGTAATGGATGACGCCAGGGCGAAGGCGGCCATGGAAAGGTAGGGCTCCATAGATATCTGCTTCCAGTGGTTGAGCTGGAAACAGGCTAACGGGCCTGGCGGGTGGGGTTATTGAAGGAAATTGCCCTCCAAGGGCGGTTAGCAAAGCGCCTGTACGCCTGAGGGCGCTCGCCTCACCTGCTAACTCGGCTTGCCGGAACCATCGACACCCTGAATATCCGGGTCATCGGGCGATACTTCCGGCTCGCGATCATCCTCCGGTTGTACCTGCTCGTCGAAATCCGGATCCTCGCCGGCATTCTTCTCGCCCGCATCGGTCATCGTCGTGTCGGTTTCATCAGCAGGCGACTGTTCGGTATCTGGCTGGTTCTGCTTCATGGCGGCCTCGCAACGTTCGACTATGGCGTGTTGAACTTGGAGGCCGCGCCAGCGGGTGGCGTTCGCGGCAGGGGCTGCCGGCGGTCCGAAAGCCGGCTATGCCCGGTTACCCCCGTCCGGTGATCGAGCCGCCAGCCGCGCGCTCAGGACAAGGCGGTGATTCGCTGCACCAGCCGCTTCTGCAGCTTCTCCAGCTCGGCATGCTCGGCCTCCTGCGCGGCATGCACGCCCAGACCCTGACCGGCATAACGCGGGACGATATGCATGTGGATGTGAAACACCGTCTGCCCTGCTGGCGCGCCGTTGAACTGTGCGATCTGCACACCGCTCGGTTGCAGCTCATCGACGATGATCCGAGTGAGCCGCTGCACCACTTCCATCATCTTGCACAGCGCCTCGGTGTCCACGTCGAGCAGGTTGCAGGCTGCCGAACGCTTGGGAATCACCAGCGTATGGCCGAAGGATTGCGGGAACAGATCGAGGAAGGCGAGCACGTCGTCATCCTCGTAAAGCGTGTAGCACGGGGCATCGCCACGGATGATCCTGGCGAAGATGTTCTGCGGATCGTACGGGATGGTGAGGCTCATCGAAGGCTCCTTTCGGTTCGGTCAGCCGAACCATATAGGGTCCGGGGAAAATTCGACAGAGCCCCTTCCGGACGATGCAGCATGCCCGCAGAGTCGGACCGCGCCATGGCTGGCATGCCCAGCCTCAGAGCAGCACCAGGCTCAGCAGCCAGACCATCAGCATCCCCACCACACCCTGGATCAGCGTCGCCACGGTCTGCGCGCGGTAGGCCGTGGAGACCTTCATGCGGCTGAACTGCGAAACCACCCAGAAGAAGCTGTCGTTGGCATGGGAAACGGTCATGCCGCCCGCACCGATGGCCATCACCGTCAGCACCCGGCCCATTTCACTGTCCAGCCCCAGGCTGCCGAGCAGCGGCGCGACCATGGCCGAGGTCGTTACCAGGGCAACGGTGGTGGACCCTTGCGCCGTCTTCAGCGCGGCGGAAACGATGAAGGGCATGAACAGGCCGATACCCAGTGCCGACAGACTCTGGCCCAGGTAATCGCCCAGCGGGGTGATCTTCAGCATGGCGCCGAAGGCACCGCCGGCGCCGGTGATGAGCAGGATCGGCGCCGCCGAGACGATGCCTGCGGCCACTTGATCATGGAACTGCTGACGCTTGTTTTCACCCTTGAGCAGCAAACAGGCGAAACCCAGGCCGATCAGCAGGGCGGCCACCGGCTGGCCGAGAAAGCTCAGCACCGAAAACACCACCCCCTCGCCCAACGGCCTGCCAGGCAGGGCGACAACCGAGCCGATGCAGATCAGCGCGATAGGAATGAAGATCGGCGCAAAGGCCTGCCAGGCGCTGGGCAGCACGCCGTAGCGGGCGCGCAGGCTGTCGAAATCCACATCTTCGGCAAGCAGCTCACTGGGTGCTTCGTCCAGCAACTCGCGGTCATCCTGCCTGAGGAAACGGTTGGCCCAGAACAACCCGGCCAACGCCGCTACCGCCGACACCAGCAGGCCGACGGCGATCACCAGTCCCAACGAGCCTTCCAGCCCCAGGTTGCCCGCCGCGGCAATCGGTCCCGGCGTCGGCGGCACGAAGGTATGGGTGGCGTACAGGCCGGTGGCCAGCGCCACGCTCATGGCCACCACCGAGACCTTCATTCGCGCCGCCAGGGCATTCTTCAGCGAGTTGAGGATGACGTAGCCGGAATCACAGAACACCGGGATCGACACCAGGTAACCGATGATCGACAGCGTCAACGTGGGAAAGCGCTCGCCCAGCAGGCGGATCACGCTTTCGGCCATGGTGATGGCCGCACCGGAGCGTTCGAGGATCACCCCGATGATGGTGCCCAGGGCGATGACGATGCCGATGTAACCGAGGATGCCGCCGAAGCCGGAAGCTACCGTCTTGAGGATTTCCCCCGCCGGCACCTGATAGGCGAAGCCAGCGAGAATCGCGGCGGCCAGGAGTGCGAGAAAGGGATGCAGCTTCCAACTCACGGTGGAATAAACGATGAACGCAATCAGCACCAGCAGTATGAGCACCAACACCATATCGAACACCTCGCTTCATGGTTCGCAAGCCAGGACGCGCCACGCTCGCTCGGGTGGTCCTGTACAGCGTTGAGCATAGTGCAGCGCGGGTGAATGACTCGGCGCGGCCCGTAGAGTCTTATCGGATCAGACAGAAGGACGCTGTTCTCGATTCACCACCCGCCCGTTCGACCAACGAACAGAGCCTGCGAAAATTTTTCGTCTAGGCTCTTTTCCATCCCGAAAAAGAGCCGGCCTATGCGCAGGCCAGCACCACCCCCGAACTGCGCGAATCGCTCACCAGCACGAGGACAACCCCATGAAGATTTCCACTTATCTCACTTTCGACGGCCAGGCCCGCGAGGCCTTCACCTTCTATCAGCAGGTGCTGGGCGGTACGCTGGAACTGTTCAGTTTCGGCGAGGCGCCGGACGCCGAGCAGTTTCCTGCCGAGTACCACGACCGCGTCATGCATGTCTGCCTGAGCCTGAGCGATTACCGCCTGATGGCTTCCGACACGCTGCCCGGCGAGTTCTGCGGCGGCGCGCCCTATGAAGGCATCAAGGGCTGCTCCATCAGCCTGCATCCCGAGAGCGTCGCTGAAGGCGAGCGCCTGTTCGCCGCGCTGTCCGAGGGTGGGCAGGTGCTGATGCCGATGGAGAAAACCTTCTGGGCCGAGCGCTTCGGCATGTTCACCGACCGTTTCGGAGTGTCCTGGATGGTCAACTGCGAACAGCCGTGAACTTAGCATTCAACGCAGCAGGTATCACGTCGGGCTGGCCATCAGGCGGACGCTGCCAGGCACCACCGCTCCATGTCCAGAGTCGAATGCCGTGCGCCATACTGGCGCCAGAATGATTTCTGGAGCAAAACGTGGATCTGCTATTTCTCGGCACCTCCTCCGGCACCCCCACCAAGGCCCGCAATGTCAGCGGGCTGGCCCTCCTGGAAGACACCGGCAAAGGCTGGTACCTGATCGATTGCGGCGAGGGCACCCAGCACCGCCTGCTGCGTACGCCGCTGTCGCTGCACGACCTGCGTGCGATTTTCATCACCCATGTGCATGGCGACCACTGCTATGGTCTGCCCGGCCTGCTCGCCAGCGCCGGTATGATGGGCCGCAAGGCGCCGCTGGCCATCATCGCCCCGGACGGTATCGAGACCTGGATACGCGCGACCCAGCAGATGAGCCAGAGCTGGCTGGGGTACGAGCTGAGCTTCCATGCCGTCGAAACCCTGGACGAATGGCGCAGCCAGAACATCCGCGTCGAAGCCACCGCCCTCTCCCATCGCGTGCCCTGCTACGGCTACCGCTTCACCGAGGCCCGCCCCGACCCGAAACTCGCCATCGACCTGCTGGAGCGCGACGGCATTCCCCGTGGCCCGCTGTGGGGCCAGCTGGCCCGCGGTTTCGATGTACAGCATGAAGGCCGCCCCCTGCGCAGCGACGACTACCTGACCTTCACCCGCTCAGCCCGGCGCATCGTGGTCGGCGGCGACAACGACCGCCCCGAACTGCTCGCCGAGGCCTGCCAGGACGCCCAGGTGCTGGTCCATGAAGCCACCTATACCCAGGCCATCATCAACGACGCGCGCAACACCTTCGGCCACAGCACCGCCGCCCAGGTCGCCACCTTCGCCCGGCAAGCCGGCCTGCCCAATCTGGTGCTGACGCATTTCAGCGCGCGCTATCAGTCAGGTCGGCAACGGGGGCACTCCATCGAGGACGTGCGCAAGGAGGCGGTCGAGCACTACCAGGGACAGCTGTTCCTCGCCCATGACTTCCTGCGGCTGCGCCTGGGCAAGGACGGCATGCTGGCACAAGTGGAGTCGTTCTGATCGATCAGGGTTTGGGCAGGTAACCGGGCAGGCCCTCTATCCGCTTCATCCAGCGTGCGACATGGCTGTACGGCGTGAGATCCACATCGCCTTCCGGTGCCAGCACGACATAGGGGTAGACCGCGCAATCGGCAATCGTGGGGCGGCCCATCGCCAGCCAGTCATTGCCTTGCAGATGCGTGTCGAGCAGTGAGAGAACTCCCGGCGATTTCGCCAGCGCCGCCGGCTTGTCCAGCTCATAGCCGAACTTCTGCACCAGCCGCGCGGTGCAGAGGCTGTGCTGAATCTCATTGGCGGCGAAAGACAGCCACTGAACGATTTCAGCCTGCCCCTGGGGATGCGCCGGCCACCAGGCCAGGCCGCCATAGGCGCCCGCGAGGTAGACCAGGATCGCCTGCGAGTCGCGCAAGACGTGCGTGCCATCCTCCAGAATCGGCAACTGCTTCAAGGGATTCAGCTCGGACAACGGCGGCTTCCTGTGCTCACCGTTCAGAAAATCCACCGGCACGATGTCCAGCTCGATGTCGGCCAGAGCAGCGAACAGCCGCACCTTGTAGCAGTTGCCGGACGCTTCCAGATCGTACAGTTTCATCGTTCATCTCCATCCACGAGTTGATTGAATTCAAGAACATTGCCGTCGGGGTCGCGGATAAAAAGCGCGACCCTTCTCGGGCCGATGTGATGCGGCCCCTCCGTGATAACGATTCCCTGCTCGTTCAGCCAGGCTTCGAGTGCCTGGAGGTCATCGACGACGAAGGCCGGATGCGTCATGCCCGGCAGCTTCACCGGGGCATCCAGCAGGGCGTTGTAAGAACCGGGGGTACGCGCACCATTGAAGATCAGGTTGATCCGAACGCCATCCGGGCTGAGCATCTCGTTGGCCTCGAACAGCGGAAAACTTGCGCTCTCCACGAAGCCGAGCGCCTGGTAGAAAGACATCGCCCAGTGCTTGTCGCTGACCCGAATTCCGATATGGTCGTAGGCCAGAATTCGGGCGGGACTTGGTTGTTGACTCATGTGAAACTCCGGGTGACTTCAGCCCCTGCAGTTTCAGCCGCAATGCGCTTTCGACCTATGCCGCGCACCTGACAAGACCTATGCAGTAATCGCACATATAAAAGGATGGCAATGGACAGGCTCAAGGCAATGGCCAACTTCGTTCGGATCGTCGACAGCGGCAGCCTGAGCTCGGCGGCGGATGCGACCGGGCAATCCGTTGCATCGCTGGTGCGCTCGCTGGCGGCGCTGGAGCGCCACCTGGGGGTTCGATTGCTGAACCGCAGCACCCGGCGCATGGCGCTGACCGACGAAGGCACGGAGTACCTGGCCTGGAGCCGCCGCGTGCTCGCCGACTTCGATGACATGGAGCAGCGGCTCGAAGCGCGGGACGGCATCGCCCGCGGCCTGCTCCGCCTGACCGCGCCAGTGGAGTTCGGCCAACGCTACATCGCGCCGATCGTGAATGCCTTTCTCAAGGAACACGCAGAGATGCGCGTCGAGCTGAGCCTGAACGACCAGGTGCTGCCCCTGCTCGATGAACGCCTCGATCTGGCCCTGCGCATCGGCCACCTCCCCGACTCGGCCATGGTGGCAAGGCAGGTCGGCACCACCCGGCTCATCACCTGCGCAAGCCCGGACTATCTCCGCACCGCCCCGGCCATCGAAACCCCCGAATCGCTGCGCGAACACGCCTGCATCACCTTCGCTCCACACGGGCGCCGCTGGTACTACCGACACAAGGGCAAAGAGCTGGCGCAAGACATCACCCCGCGCCTGGTCTGCAACCAGATCCGCGCCGCCAGCCTCGCCTGCGTGCAAGGCGTGGGCATTACCCGACTGATGCACTACCAGGTCGCAGACGAGCTTGCCGACGGTCGCCTGGTGCGGATTCTTAAGGATTACGAACCTGCGGACCTGCCGGTTCAACTGGTCTATCCCCACGCCTTGCAGCTCTCACCGCGCGTAAGGGCTTTTGTGGAATGGGCGTGGCCGAGATTGGAGAGGGACACGCCGAGGCTGGGGGATGGTCAGGGTTGATCTTGGTCAGGAGTGGATGTGCTTGGAAGGGTAATATCGGCCAGGGATGGCTACTGGCCAATTTCGGGGGACTGCCAGTAAACTCGTTGGAGCAGATATTAAACTTTGGCTTTTCGCTCCCTCCACTTTTTTGAGGGATAGATAGACGTCAAGCGAATACGGGTGAGGCTGTGGGTGGTGCTGTAGCCCTTTGATTTTTAAAAGATTGCGGCTCCAGGAATCATTAGGAAACCGGAGTTATATCGAACGCTCTTGTTATTCATTAGCATAGAATGCTACCTAATCACTGTTATAACCCCTAAGGTCAGTCTAAATGGATATAGCTATAGAACTAATAAAAATTGGTGGTGTGGGGGTTCTTTCTGGTGTCTTTGGTGCGTTTATTGCGTTGCGCCGATATAAGCACGAAAAATGGTGGGAGATGCGTGTACATGCTTATAAGACAGTTATTGAAAGCTTGTCTGATATAGTCGCAATATATGAAGAAAGGAATAAAGATTGGGAGCACTCTCCTCGTGAACCGGAAAATATTATACAAGAATTAAGAGTCGCCCGAGAAAAAGTAAGGAAGCACAGAGATACAGGAGCATTTCTTTTTTCAAATGACGCAGAGGCAGCTTTAACAAATTTCGTAGACTACCAAATTGATTACGCCGGCGTAGTTGATCCGAGTGATATCTATGGTCCTTTTAGTCAGAGTTCCCGTAAGTGCTTAGAAAAAATAGTAGCCCTTTCTAAAAACGATTTAGCGGTAAACGGACGGTGGTTATAACAAGCACATGTTGTCGGACTTGTTTTCCGCTGCGCTTCAAACAAGCCGCAAATGTGGGCGTTAGGCCTTGACCGAATCTATTCACCCCGTAAGGAAATTTTCACAATGGACATCCCACGGATATTCAACATCACCGAAAGTGCTCACCGCATCCACAACCCGATCACACCCGAAAAGCTTGCCATTCTCGGCGCGGCGCTGCGTCTGGAAAGGGGGGCCCGAGTGCTCGACCTCGGCAGCGGTTCGGGGGAGATGCTGTGCACCTGGGCACGCGATCACGGCGTCATCGGCACCGGCATCGACATGAGCCAGTTGTTCACCGAGCAAGCGAAACTCCGTGCCGTAGAACTCGGCGTCGCCGATCAAGTCAAGTTCATCCATGGCGATGCTGCTGGCTACGTCTCCAACGAGAAGGTCGGTGTGGCAGCCTGTGTCGGTGCCACTTGGATCGCCGGGGGAGTCGTCGGCACTATCGAGCTTCTGGCGCGGAGCTTGCGCACCGGAGGGATCATCCTCATCGGCGAACCCTACTGGCGGCAGTTACCGCCGACGGAAGATGTTGCCATGGGGTGTCTTGCCAACTCAATCTCCGACTTTCTCATGCTTCCTGAACTTCTCGCGTCTTTCGGCCATCTTGGCTACGACGTCGTTGAAATGGTTCTGGCTGACCAAGACGGCTGGGATAGATACGAGGCGGCCAAATGGCTCACCATGCGCCGATGGCTTGAAGCCAACCCCGACGACGAGTTAACGAAAGATGTTCGAGCCAAACTGACATCGGAACCCGAGCGCTACGCCGCTTACACGCGTGAATACCTGGGCTGGGGTGTGTTCGCGCTGATGCCGCGGTGATGCGTTGGCGTCTTGGTCGCCGTATCCAACTTTCGCGCAGCACAGAAAGGCAAAACAAATGCTTGATCGCCGTCTCGCCAGCGCCGGCTTTTGCGCTTTGGGCTATCGGCCTAACCCATCATTCCACCGGACCTGCGCAAAGAGCCGCGCAGGCCGGTGAATTCAGACGTTAGAAGGCTACAGATACATGGAGGTTGGCTTGAAAGAGTATTTCTCTGAAATTTTGTACGTGATAGCAATTTCCAAGAAAACTCAGTGGGCAGTTATTCTGGGTGTCGTATTTTTCATCGGTATCAGCCTTATCGGTAGTCACCTTACGAGCAGCCTTCAGTTCAGCGGTCCGCTCAAAGGGCTTGAGGATGCAGTTGCAGGAAAACTCCTGAAGCGCTATGACAAAGTAGCCCTGTTCGCATTAATTTCATTCTGGGTGCTGGCTTTCAAGTGCTATCGCCGCGATAAAAAGCGTTTGTGGTAGCCGTCTAACAATGCGCTCAAACCGTTCGCTTCGCTCACTGGGACCGGCTAAAGCCGGCCCCTTAGCTTAATCGTTAGCTATTGGAGGGCATTGGTGGAAACGGTTGAAGAAAAAATTGATAGGTTTCGAACCTATAACAGGGCAATGATTGCTGCTGCTCTCTCTAAACCAAACCGTCGTCACCAAGGGCTTCCGGCAAAACTTATTCTTTGCTCAGTTTTTGATTCCCTTTCGATTGCCGCTTTTCCTAATGAGACTCGTGTGGGAGAGCGCTATCGACAAACCGTATCGGAGCACTCGGGCTGGACATATCACGACAGGGTTAGTTTGTTGCAGCTTTGCGGCGTCCTCGACGGTCTCTCTCAAGTACCTAGTTCCTTCTCAGCTCTTAACGGTTGGGCTCAATCTGAGAAGCAAAAGAGATTCACTGTTTCGAACAGGCTGCTGTCAAGCCATAAAGAGCTAGACGCTGACCCGACACTTCAGGAGGTTCTTGCTGAGTGGCCGTGCCAGAGTAATGATCAACCAGAAAAACTCGATGGGAAATTTCTACCATCCAAATTCACGCATAAAAATCTGCTTTGGATGTATAGGAACAAACTGGCTCACGAGTTCAGGTTACCTGGCGCAGGGGCAGAGTCCCCTTTCAGAATGGAGTTTGCTCCTTACTATCAAGAGGTTTCAACGCTATCCGATATAGACCCTGTGAGTGGTTTAATTTTCAGCAACCGATGGGAGTTAGTTTACCCAACCGGTTTTTTTGTTCAGATTGCAAAGAGTAGCCTCGAAAGCATCTGCTCAGACTACCGTATTAGCGGTACAAGCCCATTTCTAAGTTACCAAGAGGGCAGCTCGTGGCTATAACACCAATGGTCCGGCGCAAATCAGCTAACAATGCTATGCACCGGAAGTCAAAAACTATGCTTCGCGCCGTTTTTGCCTCCGGTGATGGCGAGCGTTAGGATTTCTGCCTCATGGAAAGCATTTTTAATTTTTTTGAAAGTTTATTTAAGAATTTTACATGGGGGCGTTTTACATTTTTAATATTTGCAGTAGTAGTCCTCGGAGGAAGCGTTGCGTTATACGAGCTATACACTGGACACTTTAAGTTGAATAGAATAAGTACCGAGTTGGAAATTGTTGCATCTATAGTTGAGCTGGAAGAGAAGATAGAGTCACTTTCAGAAACTTCGGCTAGTAAGAAATATTTTTTACGCCTTATGGCCGAGGCGGAGGAAAGCCAATTAGAGTTCAATTTTAATCCTGGTTTTCCATCAAAGAAAATTGAGCGCGTAGCCTTCCAAAGCGCTCCTTGGGTGTTGCTTCTAGTATTAATATTACTAACCACCAAAGATGGTCGAGGATCAGCTTTAGCTGGAGTGACTGTACTGGCAGCACCATTCATTATCCTTGGTTACAAACTTCCGGAGTTTGAGGCATCTTGGGTGATAAAGTATTTATACCCTTGGGGGTCTCTGACTATTATTTTAATAGTTATACTCTTGTTGCAAAGTCGAAAGAAATCCTAACAACTGGTTCAAATCGCTCGCTTCGCTCACTGGGACGGGCCAAAGCCCGCCCCTTAACCAAACGTTATGACTCAGGGGGAGTTCCATGGGGGTGTATAGAACAGCTGAGGTCTGTCCGAACGGTCATGTTTCCACCGATTCCGCAGATGCTTATCCAGAGCACCGCGAGAAATTTTGCTCGAAGTGTGGCGAAGCCACGATGACGCAGTGTCCAAACTGCGGGGCTAATGTTCGTGGTGACTACTACGTCGAAGGAGTTTTTGGTTTTGGAGGCGAGTACACGCCACCGTCCTACTGCCACAACTGCGGCCATGCATTCCCATGGACGGAGCGTAAAGTTGATGCGGCCACTGATCTAGTAGAGACAAGCGGGAAGCTGTCGAGTGACGAGCTAGCGCAGTTTCGCGCAGACCTCTCAGAAATGACAAAGGAGTCTCCTCGCCTCCAGGTTGCATCTGTTCGTTTCAAACAAACTATGGCAAAAGTTGGCGGCGCGGTCGCGGATGGCGTCAGAGACATTGTCGTTGATGTGCTGAGTGAGGCGGCCAAGAAGGCAATATGGGGCGGCTGAGTCATAACACGGGCATTGCTGACGTCCGCTGGTACAGCCACTGCGCAGCCACCCACGGTTTCGATTTGCTTCACGAGGTCATCGAGGGCTGCCTCACGACGCGCAGCGAGGACAACGTTCGCCCCGAGCTCGCCCAGCCTGAGTGCCGAACTGAACCGCCCCGGCTTTCCCGGAGGCTCCAACTCTTGAGAGGATGGAGCCATGAAGACGACGACGAAGTACTCCCCGGAAGTCCGCGAGCGAGCGGTTCGACTGGTATTGGAACATCAAGGCAACCACGAGTCGGAATGGGCAGCGATTTGCTCGATTTCTGCCAAGATCGGTTGTACCGCCGAAACACTGCGCCGTTGGGTACGCCAGGCCGAGCGCGATACTGGCAAACGTGAAGGCCAGACCAGCAGCGAACGCGAGCGGATCAAGGCGCTGGAACGTGAGGTGCGTGAGTTGCGCCAGGCCAACGAGATCCTGCGCAAGGCGTCCGCGTATTTTGCCCAGGCGGAGCTCGACCGCCGCTTCAAGCCATGAAGGCGTTCGTCGACGAGCATCGTGCGGTTTATGGAGTCGAGCCGATCTGCCGGGTACTGCCGATCGCTCCATCGACCTACTACGCCCATGCACATTGCCAGGCCGCTCCCGAGCGGCGTTCTCCGCGAACACGGCGTGACGAGGTACTGAGGTAAGCGCTCCATAAACCCCGTCCGCCAGACAGAGTTTGTTTTCAGGAAGTCGAGGCAGAGGCCGGCGAGCAGTTCCACGGCAGCAGCGCTTCGTAGTCTTCGACGCTCTGTGCTGCGGGCAGGCGCTCAAGGATATGACGCAGCCAAGCGTAGGGCTCCTGCCCGTTGGCCTTGGCAGTTTCGATCAGGCTGTAGATCTGCGCACTGGCCGTGGCCCCCTTGGGCGTGTCGCTGAACAGCCAGTTCTTGCGCCCGATGACGAAGGGGCGGATGGCGTTCTCGGCACGGTTGTTGTCGATCGGTAGATGTCCACCTTCGACGTAGCGCACCAGCTTTCTCCAGTTGCTGGCTAGGTAATTCACCGCCCTGCCCAGCGCCGTCTGCCCGGCGACCTGCGGCTGGGTTTTGTCGAGCCAGGCCTTGAGCTGGTCGAGCAGTGGCTGACTGCGTTGCTGCCGGGCGGCCTGGCGCTCGCTGTCGTCGGTGTCTTTCAGGTCGCGCTCGATGCCGTAGAGCTTGTTGATCAGGTTCAGCGCCATGTCGGCCCGGCCGGTCTTGCCCTTGGGCTGCACCTTCTGCGCCTCGAGGAACTTGCGTCGCGCATGCGCCCAGCAGGCCAGACGTTCGATGCCCTCTTGCGCGGCCACGGCGTTGTAGCCGGCATAGTCGTCGGTCATCAGGTAGCCGCGATAGCCGTCGAGCAGGCGCAACGGCACTTCCTGCGCGCGGCTGGTGGTGTAGTCGAAAAGGATCACCGGTT
>NZ_JAAMQZ010000030.1 GCF_013522825.1 Stutzerimonas stutzeri | reverse complement strand
GTAAAGGTAGACCTTCTGCACCTTGGCGTCGGGACGCATCATGACGGGGCTCCACTGGGGAAAACAGGGAGCCCAGCATCCGGGAACGGACAGGTCAGTTGAAGGTGGGGTTTATGGAGCGGTTACGGTACAGCAGTTCTTGTCCCTCTCGCCGTTGCTGACGACTGGCGCCGCCCATCAAGTATTGCGCCACTTGAGCAAAGACCTCGGAGCTACGCCGGCCATTGGCCTCGGCCAACGTTGAGCGCCGGATCGCAGCCGTCCCCAGGTGATAGTGGTGATTGGACTGACTATTAAAACTGGCCTCAAGCTCACGCAGGCTGCCTGCCCCAGACAGGTGGGCGTAAAGCATCGCAACAAGGTGATCCCAACTGGTGAAGCACCGGCTGTGACGGTCAGTTCCTTGTTGATTGACCAGGCGTTCGAAGACGCCGCGAGGGAGGGCTTTGAGCAGATCGTGGAAACGGCTTATCCTGAACATCTTGTGAAACCTGTGAGATTGAGTTGGCGCTCTACGGTTTAAGCCGTACTCCCAGGTTTCACAAGCCTTTCAGCTTCATCGGCAATATACGTGCCGGACAGTAGTGCGCGCAGGCGGGAATCCAGAAGCGCTGCAGTACTTGGGCTTCTGCCCCACATCTTCGCGGGGGCGGGAGCCACGGCACAAGGCTTTTTCAGGGCTTCCGTAGCGCCAGCAGATCGCTCAGACAGCGGCCTCAACAATCAATCAAAGCCCCTGCCAAATCTTCAATATTTTCACCGTTTTCTTCAAGAACAACTACCCGCTGTGTTGTTAAGGTCTCTCCGTGCTTTGCCGTTTCGCTCTGCTTTAAAAAGTCCGACAGTAAAATTAAATAAACATAATAAAATGAGGTTTAACAATGGGTTCTCTAACGAAAATTAGTCCTGCGTCTTCCACCAGTGATAAAGTAACGCAACTGGATGCAATGGTGATTGGCGCAGGCGTGGCCGGCTTATATCAATTGCATCGCCTTCGCGAGATGGGCTTTAATGTTCGTGCATATGACACTGCCTCAGGTGTCGGCGGTACTTGGTACTGGAATCGCTATCCCGGAGCTCGCTTCGACTCCCAAGCTGAGATATATCAGTACTGGTTCTCGGAAGAATTATATAAATCCTGGCAGCCAACCGAGCGTTTCCCCGCGCAGCCCGAAACCGAAGAGTGGCTGAATTTCGTGGCGGACCGTCTGGATCTCAAAAAAGATATCCAGTTCAACACCCGTATTGTTTCAGCCCACTACTGCGAGGAGCGCGGCCGCTGGAAAGTAACAACCGAGGCCGGCGAAACAATCGACACCCAGTACCTGATCGCCTGCTGCGGCATGCTGTCCGCTCCGCTGACCAATCGCTTCTCCGGCCAAGCTAGCTTCAAGGGTGAGATTTACCACACCGGCCTATGGCCAAAAGAACCAGTGGACTTCAAGGGCAAGCGTGTGGCTGTGGTGGGTACCGGTGCCACCGGCATCCAGGTGATCCAGACCATTGCACCCGAGGTTGGATCGTTAAAGGTCTTTGTGCGTACCCCCCAGTACGTAATTCCAATGAAGAACCCCAAATACGGCAAGGAAGACTGGGAAAAGTGGGGTTCACAGTTCCACCAGCTCAAGAAGCGCGTGCGAGAAACCTTTGCCGGCTTCGATTACGACTTCGGTGCCGGAACCTGGGCTGAGAAGACTCCTGACGAGCGCCGTGCCGTGCTGGAGAACCTATGGGAAGATGGCTCTCTATCACTCTGGCTCGCCTCTTTCCCTGAAATGTTCTTTGATGAGCAGGTAAGTGAAGCGGTTTCTGAGTTCGTGCGCGAAAAGATGCGAAAGCGCCTTCACTTTAAGCCGGAACTTTGCGACCTGCTCATTCCTTCTTCCACCGACTATGGCTTCGGAACTCACCGTGTACCGCTGGAAAACAAGTACCTTGAAGTCTATTTGCAAAATAATGTCGAAGCAGTCGACTGCAAAAAAGCCCCTATTGAGCGAATCGTTCCCGAAGGCATTCAAACAGCAGATGGCAAGGTGCACGAAGTTGACATCATTGTGCTGGCCGTGGGCTTTGACGCTGGCTCCGGCGCACTCAATCGCATCGATATTCGCGGTCGCGATGATCGTTCACTAAAAGAGCAGTGGCAGCAGGAAATCCGTACCTCGATGGGGCTACAGATACACGGTTACCCCAACCTGTTCACCACTGGTGCGCCACTCGCACCGTCCGCCGCGCTCTGCAATATGACTACTTGCCTGCAGCAGCAGGTCGACTGGATAACCGGCTGTATCGACTTTGCAGGCAAGCTAGGCAAGAAAACCATCGAAGCGACCGCCGAGTTTGAAGATCAGTGGGTGCGGCATCACGATGAAGTAGCTTCCGCTACTTTGGTTGTAAAAACTGACTCTTGGTACATGGGGTCAAACGTAGATGGTAAACCGCGTCGCCTTCTATCCTATATCGGCGGTGCAGGCAACTACCACCAGCGTTGTGACCAGATAGCCGCCGAGGGTTATCCTGGCTTTAATATTATTTAGTGTCACATTCACTCGCCCGATAAAACTGTCACGGTATTATAACTTATGCCGTGACAGATATATATGAGGATAACTGACGTGGCAAATTACTACTCGCAAGAAAATCACGGTCCTTTCGAACTGATAAACATCGGAACTCTTGAGCTTGAGGAAGGCGGGAGTATCCCTGACTGCCACCTGGCAGTAGCAGTACACGGAACACTCAACGCCGACAAGAGGAACGCAATTCTTGTTCCAACCTGGTACTCCGGTACAAGCAAGATCATGGAGCAAGCCTATATCGGCGAATGCCGCGCTCTAGACCCTTCAAAATACTGCATCATCATCGTCAATCAAATCGGCAATGGCCTCTCTACCTCGCCAAGCAACAGTACAGCGGCCATGGCTGGCCCGAAATTCCCGAAGGTAAGGATAGCTGACGACGTACGCGCCCAGCACCGATTGCTAACCGAGCACTTTGGCCTTGAAAGTCTGGCACTCGTCGTCGGCGGATCGATGGGGGCCCAGCAGTCCTATGAGTGGGCTGTACGCTACCCCGACTTTGTGAAGCGCGCCGCCTGCATGGCGGGAACAGCATGCAACAGTGCACATGACTTTGTATTCACAGAAACACTCGTTGAAACCATCACAACTGATCCGGGCTATCGGGATGGCCGGTACGTCTCGGTAGACCAAGTAGCAGCAGGACTTAAACGTCATGCAAAGCTCTGGACGGTGATGGGCTGGAGTACTGAATTTTTCCGCACCAATCGGCATGAAGCCTTGGGCTTTGAATCAGTTTCGGCCTTCGTCGAGGACTTCATGACCACCTATTTCGCGGAGATGGACCCTAATAACTTGCTGTCCATGGCCTGGAAATGGCAACGGGGTGATGTAAGTCGAAATACCAACGGCGATCTCGCCGCAGCGTTAGGTCGCATTAAGGCCAAGACCTACGTAATGCCAATCTCCCATGACATGTTTTTCACCTGTAATGATGCTCAGGCCGAACAAGAGTTGATTCCAAATAGCGAGTTCAAACCTCTGAACTCAGTAGATGGGCACCTTGGGCTTTTCGGAACTGATGCAGAAATGTTAAAGCAGGTGGACTCTCACCTATCCGAACTGTTGGCATACCCTGCTCCATAAAAATAAGCTTGAAAACTGAGAACAGCTTCCTGTACTCACCCTCCAGTTTAAACTTATGAATATTTGGAAAAATCATGAAAACAATAATAAAAGCATATTCTCTACGCCTTCAAGAGTCTCTAAAAACAGCCTCTCAACAGAAGAAAGTCCGCAACATTAAGCTAAAATCTCGATCGCTTTCAGTTGTTTTCTTATTTCAATTTCCAATTCTTTGCTATGCCCTGGATGTTGACCCAGGCGACTATGACATGGTACCCCCAGACACAACGCTGGGTTTGCTTTATATGCAGCACGCAGAACGAAATAACCTGTACCAAGGCGGAGATAAAGTCAGCGACAAGCACAAATATGATACCGACATTGCAATGCTCAGGGCTGTGCGCTACAAGGATATCAGAGGGCATCTAACAAACTTCCAACTAATCCTGCCCTTCGCCCACATATCCACAGGTGGTGAAAGTGGTGCGTTCGGCAGCGAGAGCGGCATGGGCGACCCAATCCTAGGCAGCGCCATATACACTAAGGGGTCAACCACGAGTAAAACACTGGCAGTCACTCAGTACCTTCATCTCCCTTTGGGTAGATATGACAAGAACAGGCCACTTAATATCGGAGAGAATCGCTGGAAGTATGTTTTTCAAGTTGGTCACATGCGTGCTCTTACCGATAAAATCAGCCTCGACCTTGTTGCTGACGCTACCCTTTTCGGTGATAACGATGACTACACACCAGCTGGACTGAAGCTTGAGCAAGACCCTCAGTATCAGATGCAAGGTTTTCTTCGATATAAGATTGGCGAAAACCTCTCCATCCACACTGGCTATTCCCGTATATGGGGTGGGGAAACAGAGGTCGAGGGTATAAGCCAGAACAACGAAAGCAAACAAGAAAAATTCATGGCCGGGGGCTCTTATTTTGTCAGCCCTAGAACCCAGCTGCTTGCAACATTTGGTCGTGATGTCTCAGTTGAAAACGGCTACAAAGAAGATTCGCGTCTAAACCTTCGCTTGCTTCACGTTTTCTGAAACTCACATAGCCAAGTAACCACCTGATAGCTTGGACTTTCCCAGTCCAAGTTAAGGATAGGCTAGCAAGGTTTTTCCGGAAACATTGGAAACCAATGTCGAAACGCTTTCTGATCTAACTGATCAGGAAGCGTCGCAGTAATAGCTGAATCTATTACCTCTTCCCATGAGCCAGATAGATAATCTTCCCGACAAGGCTATTTGGGTACCAGCGCCACTAAGCACTGCTGATCAAGCAGAGCGGTCTGCCCAGTATTCGCAAGAAGCCATACAAATCATAGAGTAGTACAAGTCCGTGTATAAGCCCCGCAGGATCTGCGCCACCACAACCAAACAATGAGGTGCCCAGACCTTGTACAAGATGCTGATTGCTGATGACCACCCACTGTTTCGCGAAGCCATCCATGACGTCATACGAGATAGCTTTCCAGGCAGCGATATTCTTGAAACCGCCGACTTCGATGGCGCATTGGCACTGGCACTGGAAAATGAAGACCTTGACTTGATCCTGCTGGACCTCAATATGCCCGGAATGCATGGGCTCAACGGTCTGATCACTATACGCAACGAAGCACCGACTATTCCGGTGGCAATTATCTCTGCCGAGCAGGATAGGCAGATCGTCCTGCGGGCCATTACTTATGGGGCCTGTGGTTTCATCACCAAAACCTCAGCGCGTTCACAAATGGCCGAAGCGATCAAGCAGATCCTCGATGGCCATGTGTACCTACCTTTGGACATTATCCGCAACCAGCGAGCCAGCACTCACGGTGCTCAATATAATGAAAACCGCATCCCACCCCATATACTGCAAGCGCTCACGCGCAAACAGCTACTAGTCCTGGAGCGTATGACCAAAGGGGAATCGAACAAACAGATCGCTCACAACCTCGGTGTCGCTGAGTCAACGGTCAAAGCACATGTATCGACGATTTTGAATAAGCTCAATGTATATAATCGCGTGCAAGCCATTCTGGCTACTAGGGATATTGACTTCAATATTTATTTGCGTCGCTGAGAAATATGGTCAATATTATCATTGCGATAAGCTCGCCCTACGGGAAAGGTATTGGGCGGACCATAGTAAATAGCAGTTAAGGAGTGGGGTTGCCCCGTCGTCGTCTTACGCCACCGTACGCACGGTTCCGTATGCGGCGGTTGCTGACTGCTGACAGACAGAGTTCGCAGGGTTTCTGCTTTACGCTCCAGCAGAGATCACGCCTGACTATCTAGTCATGGCAAGCTCGGCCCTTCGCCACTCCAGTTTCGAGCAGCAACTACGACCTCTGCTGACTTCTGTTCATCCATCCCGTCATCTCACGATGTCGGTAGCAGATGGCAGGCAGAGCAGATATCCCAGGGTCATTCGTGCGGCCTTCCTGGTTATACCTGTCGGATTTACGCCGCAAGTACTGGGTTTTAGTGATCATTGCCACCTTACTCCGCTACGCTACCTCTGCCGGCTTCCTGTTCATCAGGCCAGCATTTTGCCTTGGGCTTCCTTCAGATTTGCAGACACTCACGACACACCACAGCCAAGCTGGTTGCGCTTGCGCGCAACGCGCCATGCCTGGCGCATCAACAAAAAAGCCCGCCGAAGCGGGCTGATTCAGCGGGCGGCTATCAGTCGTCGCCACCCATAATGCCCATCAACTGCAACAGGCTGATAAACAGGTTGTACAGCGAAACATACAGGCCGATGGTGGCCATGATGTAGTTGCGCTCGCCGCCATGGATGATGGCGCTGGTCTGGTAGAGGATGCAGACCGAGGAGAACAGCACGAAGCCGGCGCTGATCGCCAGTTGCAGACCGCTGATCTGGAAGAAGAAGCTGGCGATCATGGCGCCCAGCAGGACGAAGAAGCCGGCGGTGATGAAGCCGCTGAGAAAGCTCATGTCCTTGCGGGTGATCAGCACGAATGCGGACAGGCCGAAGAACACCAGTGCCGTCATCGACAGGGCTGAGGCGATAAGCTCACCACCGCTGGCCAAGCCCAGGTACATGTTGAGGATCGGTCCCAGGGTATAACCCATGAAGCCGGTCAGGGCGAAGGTGGATACCAGGCCCCAGACGGAATTGCGCAGCTTGGCGGTGAGGAAGAACAGACCGTAGAAACCGATCAGCACCACGAAGATGTTGGGATAAGCGGCGTTGGCCTGCATGGCCATGTAGGCGACCAGCGCGCTGAAGCCCAGCGTCAGGGCCAGCAGGCCATAGGTATTGCGCAAGACACGGCTGACTTCCCGTTGTTCAACCTGTGTGTGCGTAGATGCGTATTGTTGCTGCATGGCGACACTCCTGTAGATGTATTCAGCCTGAGACGAATTGTCCCGGATCATAGCAGAGCTTTTGTTACCAGCTGACAACAGAGTTTGACAGTGTGTTTCGTTCCGGTACTATTGCGCCCGCTCTCTGCGGAGGAGTGGCAGAGCGGTTGAATGCAACGGTCTTGAAAACCGTCGAAGGGGAAACTCTTCCGTGAGTTCGAATCTCACCTCCTCCGCCATATCGCGAACCGAAGGCCCCGTATTCCGGGGCCTTCGGCGTTTCTGGGATGCGGGAACGGCTGCGAGGGTGGTCCCAGATTGGTACCAAGCGTGTGGGCGCGTCTGGCTGGCCTTCAGCGGCATGGGGATCGTTTGGGCGTCGCTGCTATCTCCAGCCTTCGACAGCCTGGACGCTGACATCCAGCGTGACGCGGCGGACCAGCGCGGCGGCGCTTGGGCGGTAATCGCCTTTGCCTCTATGCCGCTGCCTCCACAACTCCAGTGGCGGCTTGGTGTCGGGATCGAACTGTCTGACCAGGTTTTCCAGAGTTTTGCCGTTCATGGAGCCTCCTGTTGCGCTGTCGTATGTGTCGGGATCGCATCCCTGCGCCAGCCGTCCTGGCCTTCCACGCTGCATAGGTTGCCTGGCTCGGGTTACAGCTTGTTGACAGCAGCGGCGAATGACTCCGGAGCGCATCGATACCTTACGTTCCCTTTACCTCCGCTTCACACGAAGCTGACCGTGGTTGGCGTAAATTCGTCCCGAGGTGCTTCATCGGGGTGGTTGGCATGTGCTGAGCATCCCGAGCAGGCCATTGTGTTTTTTGCTTGTCCGTCAGGTCTGTTCGTGGCAGATCGCAATCAATATTGACGTCGGGAGATAATCGATCATGTTTCTTCGCAGTCATTTCCTGGCCGTTGTGGCGGGTGTCGCCCTGCTTGGACAGGTGCTCGCTGCCCAGGCCGCATTGCCTGACTTCACGCCGCTGGTGGAGGATGCCTCGCCGGCTGTAGTGAACATCAGTACCCGGCAGAACCAGCCGGTACGCGGTGCCTCGGCGCAAATGCCCGATCTTGAGGGCATACCGCCGATGTTCCGTGAATTCTTCGAGCGGCGGATGCCGCAGCAGCCGGATCGCCGCCGCGAAGGGCAGTCGCTGGGTTCCGGTTTCATCATTTCCGATGACGGCTACATCCTGACCAACAACCATGTGGTGGCCGATGCCGATGAAATTATCGTGCGCCTGCCGGACCGCAGTGAGCTGCAGGCCAAGCTGGTGGGGGCCGACCCGCGCAGTGATGTGGCGGTGCTGAAGATCGAAGGTGCCAACCTGCCCACGGTGAAGCTGGGCAATTCCGAGAAGCTGAAGGCGGGGGAGTGGGTGGTCGCCATCGGCTCGCCGTTCGGCTTCGATCATACGGTGACCGCCGGTGTGGTCAGCGCCATTGGCCGCAGCCTGCCCAACGAGAACTATGTGCCTTTTATCCAGACGGACGTGGCGATCAATCCGGGCAACTCCGGTGGTCCGCTGTTCAATCTGGCCGGCGAGGTGGTGGGCATCAATTCACAGATTTTCACCCGTTCCGGTGGCTTTATGGGGCTTTCGTTCGCGATCCCCATTGATGTCGCGATGGATGTCGCCAATCAGCTGCGTGAAGACGGCAAGGTCAGCCGTGGCTGGCTCGGCGTGGTTATCCAGGACGTGAACAAGGATCTGGCCGAATCTTTCGGTCTGGAGCGTCCCGCCGGTGCCCTGGTGGCGCAGGTGATGGATGGCGGGCCGGCTGCCAGAGGCGGGCTGCGGGTGGGTGATGTGATCCTGAGCATCAACGGCAAGCCTATCGACCGCTCCGGTGATCTGCCGCATCAGGTCGGCGCGCTGAAGCCGGATACCACGGTCAGATTCGAAGTGCTCCGCAACGGCAGCCGCAAGACTCTCAAGCTGAAGATCGGCGCGCTGCCGGATGAGGGGCAAACTCTCGCTGCGGCCAGTGGTTCGGGCAAACTCAGCGACAACCGCCTGGGCGTGACGGTTAGTGCGCTGAATGCTGAGCAGAAGCGGGCACTGGATCTGGAAGGTGGCGTGGTGATCAGCGAAGTGGGCAACGGCCCGGCGGCGATGATCGGCCTGCGTCCGGGCGATGTGATCACCCATCTGAACAACCAGGCCATCGACTCGGTGAAGACGTTCGGTCAGATCGTCGAAAAGCTGCCACACAATCGCTCGGTGTCGATGCGGGTGCTGCGCCAGGGAAGAGCCAGTTTCATCACCTTCCGGCTGCCGAGGTAGGCTCCGGTTCTTCAGTGGTGATGCGGGAAATTGATCCGATAGTCGAAGTACGGCTGTCGGATCGATCCTTTCTGGACTATCTTTTGCCGCGGGCCTGCTGTAGAACCGCAGGAACTGATGCAAGTGGTATCGGGAGAGACTGTTTCGGCATGGCCGTTGACAGCGCCGAAGGAGCAACCGCCCCGGAAACTCTCAGGCAAAAGGACCGATACCGCTGTTGAACTCTGAAGAGCCGCCGGGCAATCGTCAGCCGGGCGCACCGAAGGAGCAAGCGAGTTCGCTCGTGAAAACTCTCAGGTCCAGGACAGAGGGGGCGCCTGATCCGCATATCGCGGACGGGCTCCAATCCCTATGACGTTCTGGAGCGACACAATGAAAACAATCGCTGTCATTGGTGGTGGTATCACCGGTATCACCACGGCCTACGCACTGGCCAAGCGCGGCTTCAATGTCACCCTGTTCGAAAAGCACCGTTATGCCGCGATGGAAACCTCCTTCGCCAACGGCGGGCAGCTTTCCGCGTCGAACGCCGAGGTCTGGAACCACTGGTCGACCATCGTCAAGGGCATGAAGTGGATGCTCAAGAGCGATGCGCCACTGCTGGTCAATCCCAAACCCAGCTGGCACAAGCTTTCCTGGTTCGCCGAGTTCATCGGCTCCATCTCTCAATACCGCAATAACACCACCGAAACCGCGCGTCTGGCCATCGCCGCGCGTGAGCATCTGTTTGCCTGGGCCGAGGAAGAGGGCATCGATTTCGACCTGAAGAAGGCCGGTATCCTGCATATCTACCGGGATCGTGCCGGCTTCGAGCATGCCGGCGAAGTTTCCAGACTGTTGGCCGCCGGCGGCTTGCCGCGGCGCAGCGTAACGCCGGACGAGATGCGTGCCATCGAGCCGACTCTGGCCGGGCAGTATTACGGCGGCTATTACACCGAGTGCGATTCCACTGGCGATATTCACCTGTTCACCAACGGCCTGGCAGCGGCGGCGATCCGCCTTGGCGTCGATTGCCGCTATGGCCAGGACGTAAAGCGCGTGGGCACCGATGGCAAGCAGGCCAGCGTCACCCTTGGCACGGCGGGCGGTGAAGAAACCCTGCATTTCGATGGCATGGTCGTCTGCGCCGGTACCGCCAGCCGGGCGCTTGCCGCGCAACTGGGCGACCGGGTGAATATCTACCCGGTCAAGGGCTATTCGATCACGGTCAATCTCAACGATGAAGCCAGTCGTGCCGCTGCGCCGACGGTGAGCCTGCTGGATGACGAAACCAAGCTGGTGACCAGCCGCCTTGGCGATCATCGCCTGCGCGTAGCCGGGACTGCCGAGTTCAATGGCTACAACCACGACATTCGCGCCGATCGCATTCGCCCGTTGGTGGAATGGGTGAATGAGTGCTTCCCCGGCGTCAGCACCCGGAGCGTCGTGCCATGGGCCGGGTTGCGCCCGATGATGCCGAACATGATGCCCAAGGTCGGGCGCGGCAACTCGCCTTGCGTGTTCTACAACACTGGCCACGGCCATCTCGGCTGGACCCTGAGCGCCATCACGGCGGACATGATTGGCGATGTGGTGGGGCAGTCCCTGGGTTTGCCTGAGCCTGTCGTTGTACCCATCGCTGCAGCCCGGCAGTCAACTGCTGCCTGACCGGCGCTGTCAGCCTGAGCGAAACCCCGCCTAGTCAACGGGGTTTCGTGGTTTATGGGCCTTTGTTCGTGAGCGGCGTCAGACCAGTACCTGGCGAGTGCTGGCGATAAGTTGATGCACCTGTTTTTCCACCAGGGGCGTGGTGGCCGTTGCCGGGCCGCGCCCGTGTGGGCAGGGCAGGCTGGCGGTGGTGCCGAACAGGCGGCAGATGAGCGGTCGCTCGTCGTAGGCTTCGCAGCCCTGCGGGCCGAGGTGCACGCAGTTCCAGTGCTCCAGCGCGGCCTCGTGTTCGGCGTCGCTTTTATGCGGCAGCCGCGCCATTTCTTCGGATGAGGCCGTGACCGGCCCGCAGCAATCATGACAGCCCGGCACGCAGGCGAAGCCGGGAATCTGCCGTCGCAGCTGATCGATCTTGCGGTTGGTGCGGTCCATTACGTGTCCTGTTCCAGGTTTCGCGGCCACCATGTTAGCCCTTCGCGGCTTCAGGCGGGCTGGTCTAGGACGTCGCTCCAGTCCGGGTGCTTGTTCACATAGGCGGCGATGAACGCACAGACCGGCACGATGCGTTTGCCGCGCCGGCGGGCATCGTCCAGCGCTGCGCGCGCCAGCATGCTGCCCATGCCCTGGCCGGCGAGGCTGTCGTCGATTTCGGTGTGGGTGAAAACCTGGCGGTCGCCTTCTTCCTGATACTGGGCAAAGCCCAGAGGCTGACCGTTTATTTCCAGGACATAGCGCTGCCGACTTTCATCGTGCCGAACCTGTGCGTCTTGATGGCTCATGGGGGACTTTCCTCCTGCCTGTTTGCCCGTGCGGTTGCCTTTCGGATAGACCCTGTCCGGCACTGAAGTACTGCCTGATCGACCGGCAAGTCGCATGGTGCCGGTGCGGGTGCTCGCTAGCATGAGAGCACAATAATAAGGTTCGAGGCCCCCATGACCGGCTGCCGCTTTTCGTCGTATGCCCGTGCGCTGCTGATGCTGCTGATCCTCGCCAGCCCGTCAGGCTACGCCCAGGAAATGGACGCCTGGATCATGCAGCTGTTCCCCAAGGCCACGCGCATCGAGCCGAAGCAGGAAGAGCCGCCGGTCTACAGTGTCTACCAGCTCGACGAGTTGATCGGCTATGCCTTCGAATCCAGTGACTACTCGAATCTGCAGGGTTTTTCCGGCAAGCCGATACGCTTGCTGATCGGCATGAACCCCCAGGGTGTGCTGGCAGGGGTGAAGGTATTGGAGCACCACGAACCGGTGTTCCTGCATGGGCTGGGCGAGCAGTCGCTGTACGATTTCGTCGATCAGTACCGTCTCAAGCCCATTGGCAAGCCGATTATCGTCGGCGGTCGGCAGGGTGCCAGCGAAGGTGACTCGGTCACGCGAATCGATAATGTCAGCAAGGCTACGGTCTCGGTGGTCATTCTCAACGAGACGGTTCTGCTGTCGGCCCTTACGGTTGCGCGCAAGCTGCTGGACGGCTTTGCCAGCAGTCCCTTGGCAACGCCGAAGATGGATCTTTACGAGCCGCTCGACTGGAATCAGTTGCTTGAACGCGGCCTCGTTCAACACTGGACCCTGACCCGTGAAGAGGTGGAAAAAAGCCTTGGACATGAGCTCGATGGCTATCCGGAACTGGACCTGGACCAGCCAGCCTTCGCCGATCTGCATTTCGCCTACCTGAATGCGCCCCTCATCGGTCGCAACCTGCTCGGTGAGGCGGGTTTTGCACGGCTCAACGAGGAACTGAAGCCGGGCGAGCAGGCCTTGCTGGTGATGTCTTCGGGCATGTACCCCCACGTCCCGGACGACTTCGTGCCGGCCACGGCGCCCAGTCGCATCGTGCTGATGCAGAACGAGCATGCCATCGAACTGCACGACATGAACTTCAATAACGGCGCGGTACTGGATGTGCTCGACTCGCCCATCAGCGATGGCGAGGCACATATCTTCCGCATCAAGTCGCACGCGGCATTCAACCCGGCGCAGGCGTCCGGCTTGCGTCTGATCGCGCAGTTGCGGCGTAATCATCTGGTGGAAACCAAGGTCGATTTCACCCGTGATTTCCAGCTCGATGCGCAGCTGTTCGATATCCAGGAAGCCAAGGCCGAGGCCAGGCCCGTACCGATCTGGTTGCGTATGTGGCAGGAGCGCTGGTGGCAGGTCGGCCTGCTGGGGCTGTCGCTGATGGTGCTGAGCGGGGTGTTCATCTGGCAGCATCGCATCAGCCAGCAGAGTCGGGGCTTCCATCTGTTCCGCGCGGGCTTCCTGCTGTTTACCCTGGTATTCATCGGCCTGTATGCGCA
This sequence comes from Stutzerimonas stutzeri, assembly GCF_013522825.1. Classification (GTDB taxonomy): domain Bacteria; phylum Pseudomonadota; class Gammaproteobacteria; order Pseudomonadales; family Pseudomonadaceae; genus Stutzerimonas; species Stutzerimonas stutzeri_AK. The sequence continues at coordinate 52,163 of NZ_JAAMQZ010000030.1, read as the reverse complement.
GGGCCAGCTGTCGGTGGTGAATATCTTCACCCTCTTGCTGGCACTCGCAAAGGACTTCGATATCCGCGTGTTCCTGATGGATCCGGTGATCTTCATCCTCTGGAGCTTCACCTTCGTCACGCTGTTCATCTGGGGGCGTGGCGTATTCTGTGGCTGGTTGTGCCCCTTTGGTGCGCTGCAGGAAATGCTCGGCTGGGTGGCCAAGCGGCTGCGCATTCGCCAGTGGAAGATTTCCGAGCCCCTCCATCTGCGTCTGCAGTGGCTCAAGTACCTGATACTCATCGGCCTGGTGCCTGCGGCCTTCTATTCGCTGACCCTGGCCGAGCGGCTGGCGGAGGTGGAGCCGTTCAAGACCAGCATCACGCTGTTCTTCGTGCGCTCCTGGCCGTTCGTGCTCTATGCGCTGATCCTGCTCGGGCTTGGGCTGTTCGTGCACAAGTTCTATTGCCGCTACGTCTGCCCGCTCGGAGCCGGGCTGGCGGTACTGGGCAGATTCCGGCTGTTCTCCTGGCTCAGGCGCATCGATGCCTGCGGTCAGCCCTGCCAGCATTGCCGGAATCACTGCGAGATCGGCGCCATCCGGCGCGATGGTCGCATCGACTACGATGAGTGCATCCAGTGTCTGGAATGCATCGTCATCCTCAACAACGAGGATCAATGCGTGGCCAGCATCAGCGCGCGCAAGAAAATGCAGAAAGCCGGCAAGCAGGTCGACCTGATCGCTACCGATGCTTCGGTGCCCGCCTCATGAAGGGAAAAGTCGCGCCGCCGGACTGAAGATTCCGCCAGGCCGGTCGATAGTGTCCTGTATCGAAATGAATCCCGGTGACGAACCGGCTTTCTCCACAGGACCATGCATGGATACTTTATCGGCCACCGGCTCTCTGTCGCTTCTGCTGTTCACGCTGCGCAGCGGCAAACAGATGGCGATCAATCTGTTGAAGGTCAGCGAGATCATTCCGACCCCCTCGCTGATCCGCCTTCCCGAATCGCACCCGCATGTGCGCGGCGTCGCCACGCTGCGAGGCCAGCCGCTATCGGTCATCGACCTGAGTCTGGCCATCGGCATGCCGCCCCTGCAGGATGCCCAGGGTGGTTGCCTGATCGTTACCGAAATCAGCCGCTTCAAGCAGGGGCTGCACGTGCAGTCGGTGGTCAGGATCGTGCATATTCCCTCATCGAAGATTCTGCCGCCGCCTTACGGGACACGTGCCAATTCCTTTATTACCGGCGCGGCGGAAATCGACGGTCAACTGGTGCAGATTCTCGACGTGGAAAAGGTGATTCTGAATATCGTGCCGGCTCCGATCGAAGCCGATATGTCCCAGCTCGATGACCAGGATGCGCAGCTGCTCGGAGAAACCCGGGCGCTGATCGTCGATGACAGCCAGGTGGCCCTGCACATGTCGCTGGCGGCGCTCGGCAAGATGGGCATCACCTGCCACGCGGTGCGTAGCGCCCGTGAAGGCTTTGCGACGCTTGACCGCCTGAAAGGCACCGCCGAAGCGATCAATGTGGTGGTCTCGGATATCGAAATGCCTGAAATGGACGGCTATTCCTTTACCCAGGCGCTGCGCAGCCACCGGGACTATGCCGACCTCTATGTGCTGCTGCACACCTCGCTGGACAGCACCATCAGCGCCGACAAGGCCAAGGCTGCCGGGGCTAACGCCATTCTCACCAAATTCTCGCCGCCGGAAATCACCAAATGCATGTTGCGTGCGGCGCGGGTGATCCATCTGGGTGAGGATGCGTCGGCCTGAGCGGATGCCTTCATGCAATGCCGCGTAGAATAGGTCGCTTCGAGCAACATTGAGGTGGGCAGCGGTGGATCTACAGCAGGGTTTCGTCCTGACCCGGCATTGGCGCGACACGGCTGCAGGCACCGAAGTGGAGTTCTGGTTGGCGACCGATGCCGGGCCGCGGCGGATTCGCGTGCCCTGTCAGCCTTCGGTTGCCTTCATTCCCGCCGAACAGTGCGAACAGGCGCGGTTGCTGCTCAAGGGCGAACGTGACGTCGAGCTGCGCCCGCTCGATCTGAGCGACTTCCATCAGCGCCCGGTGGTTGGTCTGTACTGCAAGCAGCAGCGGCAACTGATGAACCTCGACAAGCGCCTGCGACAGGCCGGACTGGATGTCTACGAGGCCGATATCCGTCCGCCGGAACGCTATCTGATGGAGCGTTTCATCACCGCGCCGGTCAGCTTCAGCGGCACGCCGGATGCCGAGGGCGTGCTGGTCGATGCGCAGATCCGGCCCGCGCCGCAGTACCGCCCGCGGTTGCAACTGGTTTCCCTGGACATCGAAACCACGGCCACGGGCGAGCTGTATTCCATTGCCCTGGAGGGCTGCGGGCAGCGTCAGGTGTATATGCTCGGCCCGGCCAATGGCGAGGCCAGCGCGGTGGATTTCCAGCTTGAGTATTGCGACAGCCGCAGGCAGCTGATCGAGCGGCTGAACGACTGGCTGGCGCGGCATGATCCCGATGCGATCATCGGCTGGAATCTGGTGCAGTTCGATCTGCGCGTGTTGCGCGAGCAGGCGCAGCGTCATCAGGTGTCGCTGCGTCTCGGGCGCGCTGGCGAGGAGATGGGCTGGCGCGAGCACGGCAGCCGGCGCAACCACTTTTTCGCCGCGGCGGCAGGACGGCTGATCATCGACGGCATCGAGGCGCTGCGTTCGGCGACCTGGAGTTTTCCTTCGTACAGCCTGGAGAACGTCGCCCAGACCCTGCTTGGCGAAGGCAAGGCCATCGATACGCCCTATCAGCGGATGGACGAGATCAACCGCATGTTCGCCGAGGACAAGCCGGCACTGGCGCGCTACAACCTCAAGGACTGCGAGCTGGTCACGCGCATCTTCGCCAGAACCGAATTGCTGACCTTCCTGCTGGAGCGCGCCACCGTCACCGGCTTGCCGGCTGATCGCAGCGGCGGTTCGGTGGCCGCGTTCGAGCATCTCTACATTCCGCTGATGCACCGCAAGGGCTTCGTCGCGCCGAACCTGGGCGAGCGGCCACCACAGGCCAGCCCCGGTGGTTTCGTGATGGATTCCCGCCCCGGCCTTTACGAATCGGTGCTGGTGCTGGATTACAAGAGCCTCTACCCATCGATCATCCGCACCTTTCTCATCGACCCGGTGGGCCTCGTCGAGGGCATGCGCCAGCCAGCGGACAGCGACTCGGTGGCAGGTTTTCTCGGGGCGCGCTTCTGCAGAACGCGGCATTGCCTGCCGGCCATCGTCGAGCGTGTCTGGCAGGGCCGCGAGGCGGCCAAGCGCGAGGGCAACATGCCGCTTTCGCAGGCCCTGAAGATCATCATGAATGCCTTCTACGGCGTGCTCGGTTCCAGCGGCTGTCGTTTCTTCGACCCGCGCCTGGCGTCCTCCATTACCCTGCGCGGGCACGAGATCATGCGCAGGACGCGCGAGCTGATCGAGGCCCAGGGCTACCGCGTGATCTACGGCGATACCGATTCCACCTTCGTCTGGCTCAAGCGCGCGCACGGCGACGAGGATGCCGCGCAGATCGGCCAGGTGCTGGTGCGCCATATCAACCAGTGGTGGCATGAACACCTGCAGCGCGAGTTTGGTCTGAGCAGCGCGCTGGAAATCCAGTTCGAAACCCACTTCAAGCGCTTTCTGATGCCCACCATTCGCGGCGCGGAGGAGGGCAGCAAGAAACGCTATGCCGGACTGGTCACTCACGCCGATGGCAGCGAGGGCCTGGTCTTCAAGGGGCTGGAAACCGTGCGCTCCGACTGGTCGCCGTTGGCCCAGCAGTTCCAGCAGGAGCTGTACCGGCGCATTTTCAAGCGCGAGCCCTATCAGGACTATGTTCGCGACTACGTGCGCAGCACCCTGGCTGGCGAGCGGGACGAGCTGCTGGTGTTTCGCAAGCGGTTACGGCGCCGGCTGGACGACTATCAGCGCAACGTGCCGCCCCATGTACGCGCCGCGCGCATCGCCGACGACTACAATCAGCGGCAGGGCCGGCCACGGCAATACCAGAGCGGCGGCTGGATCAGCTACCTGATGACCCTGGCCGGGCCGGAACCGCTGGAGGTGCGGCGTGCGGCCATCGACTACGACCACTACGTGACGCGCCAGCTGCAGCCAATCGCCGATGCCATCCTGCCGTTCGTGAACGACAGCTTTTCAGCGCTGATCGATGATCAGCTCGGTCTGTTCTGAAGATTGAGGCCCGGACGCCGGGTGCGCCGTTTCTTGAGCATGATCAAGTTCAACCCTGGGGTCGCTGGGTAACCTGACGTCGTCCATCTGCTACAGGCCGAGGTCGGCATGGCCAAGAAGTTTCCCCTGAATCCCCCGCATCCCGAGCGCATCTGCTGGGGCTGCGACCGCTATTGCCCGGCGGATTCGCTGGCCTGCGGCAACGGCGCCGACCGTACCCAGCACCCGTCGGAGATGATCGGTGAGGACTGGTATCTGCACGGCGACTGGGGCGATCTGATCGCCAGTGACAATCCCGAGAGAAAACTCGCCTGAATCCTCAGCCTCAGACCCAGCCGCTGTTGCGCTTGCGGCCACGGGTCAGCGCCGGGAGGATCAGTCCGACCAGCAGGCCGGCACCGGCGATGCTGCCACCGTAGACCATGTAGCGCATCAGTACCTGGTTGTTCTCGTCACCCAGCCGCGCCTGGGCGTCGCGCAGTTCTGACTGGGTGGCGGTGAGCGCTTCGTCGAGCGCTGTACGGCGCGCCTCCAGCTCGTCGATCAGTGCCTTGCGTGAGTCGAGGGTTTCCTGCATGCCCTGTACGCGGGCCTGCCAACTGTCATTGATGGTGCGCAGCTCTTCACTGAGTTCGGCAACCTGCTGCTCAAGTTGCGGCAGGCGCTCTGCCTGGCCAGGAACGTCTTGCAGATCGCTGCTGCGAATCCAGACGCGGTCGCCGTTTTCGCCGCGTACCTGGCTGTAGTCGCCGCTGGTCTGGAGCAGCTCGACCTTCTGTCCGGAACTGAGGGTGCCAACGATACGATAACCGTCGGTCGGACCGCTGCGTACATAGGTGTTCAGGCTGTCGCTGACCCAGCGTTCACTGCTCGCCTGCTGAGCTTGGGCCGGTACGGTGATGGCCAGCAGCGTACCCAGTACAGCGGCGCGAAAGGCGCTGCAGCAAGGGGCCGGCCTGGAAAAACGGGAAATAAGTGCAGGCAGATGACGAGATAAAGGCATGACGGTCTTCGCGTTGAAAAAAGATGAAGGCTTCAGTGAGCGGACCTGCGCGAAAGCGGACCCGGAGCCGGCGAGTTCCTTTGCAGCGTGTCGCGATAAGCGAAGGGGCAGATATACCGGCAGGAGGATGTTTTCTCCCAGGGTTGGGCCTGCGACCCTGTAATGCTGCAGACAGGACTGACAGCGGGAGGCTCCCGGGGTTCATTAAATCTTCATCATTCAGATCAGTGCCGACGCGATACAGCCTGTCATCTGGCTACAGCAGCTCGACCGCATGTGCCCGGATCAGCACCTGCTCCTGGCGGAAGCGGGTTTCCAGCGAGGCGCGGTAGTTCGTCCACCAGGCGCGGTGGAGTTCGGACGCCATTACTTCGTAAATGATCAGCTCGTCACGCACGGCATGGCTGTCTTCTTCACACCACAACCCATTGACTGGCGCGCGGGTATGGGCGGTCAGGCCGCCGAACTGCTGCATCAGTTCGTCACGGACCTCGGCAAACAGTGGCTTGGGCAGGGCTTTTCCGTCATTGTCGTAAAGCGGGAGCAATAGCTGGATCAGGTGCATGGCGCAGGTTCCGATGGGTCATGAGGCTCATCCATACGACCACTGGCAAACGGGCACAGCACTGTGATGTGGATCAACGGCGGGCCCGCCTGTTGCCTCAACGCACCAGTAGTACGACCAGTGCCGCAGCCAGCGCCAGCGACAGGCCTTGCCAGAACAGCACCGGATTGCGTTCCATCAGAGGTGGTCTGGCCCTGTTGAGAAAGGCCTGGTTCGGCTGGCGCAGCTCGAAGACGAATTCGGACAGCTCTTCGTAGCGTTTGTAAGGGGCAGGGTGCAGGGCCTTGCGCAGCACGTCGTCGATCCAGGCCGGTATTTCGCTGTCATGGTTACGGATCGGCTGATAGTGGAGCTTGTTCTGCGCCGCGCGGGTACGGCAGCGCACCACCTGCGTGCCGTAGGGTAGCTTGCCGGTGAGCATCTGGTAGGTGATGACGGCCAGGGAAAACAGGTCCGAGCGGGGTGTGCCGGCTTCGCCGAGAAAGTATTCCGGCGCGGTGTACTGAGCAGTGCCGAGCAAGTCGCTGCGCTCGATGGGCGAGGCGACCTCCATCAGCCCGGCCACTCGTGCCGAGCCGAAATCGATGATTTTCACCATGCCCGCGGCGTTGATCATGATGTTGTCGGGGCGCAGGTCCTGATGCAGCATTTCCAGCCGGTGGAAGGCACGCAGACCACTGGCGATCTGCTCGACGATGCCGCGCACCGTCTCCAGGTCGGGGCGGGGGTTGTCGATCATCCACTGCCTCAGTGTCCGGCCTTCGATGAATTCGCTGACGGTGTAGAGAAAGTTGCGCGAGCGTGTTTGCGGGCAGGGCTTGACCACATGGGGGTTGTCGATTCGGCGGGCAATCCACTCTTCGGTGAGAAATCGCTCCAGATAGGCTGCGTTGTGCTGCAGCTCGATGGAGGGTGTTTTGATGATCACCCTTTCGTTGTCGCTATCGTCAGTCGCCAGGTAGACATGGCTCCGGCTGCTGGCGTGCAGCTCCCGAACGATACGGTAGCCGTCGAACCGTGCCCGTGTTTCCAGCATGGGTGGGAAGGGTAGTTCGGTGAACTGCCGGTAGAGTTCCTCGGGCGCCTGTGTCGGCAGTCCGTCGAGCCGCACGATCTGCACGGTGAGATTGTCCGTGCTGCCACGCTGGATGGCCTCGTCGACGATTGCTCTGGCGGCGGCATCCAGGTCTGTCGGATGCCGCTCGATGGTATCGATCATGAGGCCTGGGCTGACGTGTTCGTAGACGCCATCGGTGGCCAGGAGAAAGATATCGCCGATGGCCAGCTGTTCGGCGCGATAATCGATTTCCAGCTGGTCATGGATGCCGAGCGCGCGGCTCAGGTAGCTCTGGCCTTCGCAAAGCCACATCCGGTGGTCGTTGGTCAACTGCTCCAGCGCTTTGCCCTGGATGCGATAGATGCGTGAGTCACCGGCGTGGAAGAGGTGTGCGGTGGTCGATTTGATCACCAGGGCGCTGAAGGTGCAGACGTAGCCCCGATCCCTGTCGTAGCGGTACAGGCTTTGCTGGCTCTGGGCGTGTAGCCAGGAGTTGGTTGCCATCAGCACGCGCTGTGCCGAAGTCTTCACCGACCAGGCATCGGCAGTGCAGTAATAGTCGGCAAGAAAGCCGGTCACCGCCGCTTCGCTGGCGATATGGCTGACGGTACTGCTGCTGATTCCGTCGGCCACGGCGATGACGATGCCCTTGCTGCTCAGCTGCGGTTCACTGGGTATGCAGGCGCCGTGGAAATCCTGATTGCTTTGCTTGCGCCCCTTGTCGGTGTGCTGGCCCAGCGAAATCTTCAGTTGGTCACTCATCAGTGGGCCAGCGTCATCGGCTCAGTGAAACGCCCGTTTTGGCGCGGTCCTGATGTGAGTGGTGTAGAGCGTCAGGCCGGTGAAGGCCAGGCCGCCAACGAGATTGCCCAGCGCGGTGGGGATTTCGTTCCAGATCATGTAATCCATGACCGAGAAATCACCGCCCATGATCATCGCCGAGGGGAACAGGAACATGTTCACCACCGAATGCTCGAAGCCCATATAGAAGAACAGCATGATCGGCATCCACATGGCGATGGCCTTGCCGCCCACGGTGGTGGAGATCATTGCGCCGACCACACCCATCGACACCATCCAGTTGCACAGCACACCGCGCAGGAAGATAGTCGCCCAGCCGGCGGCGCCGTACTCCGCATAACCCAGGGTGCGGGCCTCACCGATGGTGGAAATCTTCTCGCCAACCGCGCCAGGCTCGCTCATGAAGCCCGTGGTGAAGACGAAGGCCATCATGAACGCCACCGTCAGCGCGCCGGCGAAGTTGCCGAGAAATACCAGCCCCCAGTTGCGCAGCACGCCGTTCACGGTCACACCAGGTCGCCTGTCCAGCAGCGCCAGCGGTGTCAGCACGAACACTCCGGTGAGCAGATCGAAGCCCATCAGGTACAGCATGATGAAGCCCACCGGAAAGAGCATGGCGCCTACCAGTGGCGAGCCGGTCTGTACTGAAACGGTTACAGCGAAAACGGCGGCCAGGGCGAGGATCGCACCGGCCATGAACGCACGAATCAGCGTGTCTCTCGTGGACATGAATATCTTCGACTCGCCAGCATCCACCATCTTGGTGACGAATTCCGCAGGAATGATATAGGACATGGTCTGGTTCTCTGTAAGGTCAGGCAGGGCGTAGGGTTCGGGCAGCGGCGTGCCGTTCAGCTCAGGCGGTGGCGATTTCCACCGCATCGCCATTCAGGCGCGCCGGCCAGACCCGCAGGTGCTGTTCGGGATGTTCCAGGCAGCGCCCGTCGGCGAGGCGAAAGTGCTGCTTGTACAGTGGCGAGGCGATCACCAGGTCGCCCTTGAGCTGGCCGACGATGCCGCGCCCGATGACGTTGGCGCCGGATCTGGGATCGCGGTTCTCGACGGCGAACACCTGCTCGCCGGCTTCGCCGTCAGGCAGGTGGATCAGTGCGACCTGCCGGCCATCCAGCCAGGCGACCACGCCGGAATGGGCGACCAGATCGCGACGGCTGCACAGTGCACGCCAGTGGGCGGGTTCGACGGATGACAGGCGCAGGGCATTGGACGGGCTCATCAGAGCATCTCCTCGGTGACGGGAATCAGGTGAAGTTCGCTGGCGCGGGCCGGGCGACGCTGGCCGCGCTCCTTGACGAAGTGGATATCGGGGTCGCCGCGCCGGTCGTTGACGAAGGTGCGGAAGCGCTTGAGCTTCTCCGGGTCCTTGAGGGCGTTGGCCCACTCGCATTCGTAGCGGTCGACGACGTGCTGCATCTGCGCTTCGAGTTCGGCGGCGAGATTCAGGCTGTCATCGAGGATCACCGCCTTGAGATAGTCCAGGCCGCCTTCGAGCGACTCGCGCCAGACCGAGGTGCGCTGCAGCTTGTCGGCGGTGCGGATGTAGAACATCAGGAAACGGTCGATGGTGCGCACCAGGGCTTCGTCATCGAGGTCGGTGGCGAACAGTTCGGCGTGACGCGGGCGCATGCCGCCGTTACCGGCCACATAGAGGTTCCAGCCGTTCTCGGTGGCGATCACGCCGATGTCCTTGCTCTGCGCTTCGGCGCATTCGCGGGTGCAGCCGGAGACGCCGAACTTGATCTTGTGCGGCGCGCGCAGGCCCTTGTAGCGATCCTCCAGGCGCAGCGCCATGGCGACGCTGTCCTGCACGCCGTAGCGGCACCAGGTACTGCCCACGCAGGATTTCACCGTGCGCAGGGACTTGCCGTAGGCATGGCCGGTCTCGAAGCCGGCCTCGATCAGCTCGCTCCAGATATCCGGCAGCTCATGCAACTGGGCGCCGAACAGGTCGATGCGCTGGCCGCCGGTGATCTTGGTGTAGAGGTCGTATTTCTTCGCCACCGCGCCCAGCGCGATCAGCCTGTCCGGGGTGATCTCGCCGCCGGCGATGCGCGGCACCACCGAGTAGGTGCCGTTTTTCTGCATGTTGGCCATGAAGGTGTCGTTGGTGTCCTGCAGCGCGACCAGTTGCGGATCGGTGATCGGCTGGTTCCAGCAGGACGCCAGGATCGAGCCCACCGCCGGCTTGCAGATATCGCAGCCGATGGCACCACGTCCATGGCGTGCCAGCAGCGTTGTGAAATCGCGGATGCCCTCGACGCGGACGATGTCGAACAGCGCCTGGCGGGTATGGGCGAAGTGCTCGCACAGGCTCTTGTCCACCTCGACGCCGCGTGCGGCCAGTTCGTGCTCGAAGACCTGCTTGAGTAGCGCGCTGCAACCACCGCAACCGGTGCCGGCCTTGGTGATGGCCTTCAGCTCGCCGAGATCGCTGACGCCGGCCTCGACCTGGCAGCACACCGCGCCCTTGCTGACGTTGTGGCAGGAGCAGATGGTCGCGCTGTCCGGCAACGCACCGGCGCCCAGGGTTGGCGCGCCGCCCGATTGCGGCAGGATCAGGCTGGACGGCTCGTCCGGCAGCCTGATGCCGTTCTGCGCGTATTGCAGCAGGGTGTTGTAATAACTGTTGTCGCCCACCAGCACCGCGCCGATGACGTGCTTGCCATCCGGTGAGACCACCAGGCGCCGGTAGCTGGCGTTCGCTTCGTCGATGAACCGATAGCTTCTCGAACCCGGCGTGGCGCCGTGGGCGTCGCCGATAGAGCCGACGTCGACTCCGAGCAGTTTGAGCTTGGTGGACATGTCGGCGCCGGTGAAGGCCTCATGAGGCTCGCCTGCCAACTGCGCGGCCACGGTGCGTGCCATGCCGTAACCCGGCGCCACCAGGCCGAACACGCTGCCGTTCCAGGCGGCACATTCACCGATGGCGAAGATCGCCGGATCGCTGCTGCGACAGGCGTTGTCGATGGCGATGCCGCCGCGTGGCCCGAGTGCGAGCGCCGCTTGCCGGCCAAGCGCATCCTGCGGGCGGATGCCGGCGGAAAACACCACCAGATCGGTTTCCAGGAACTCGCCATCGTCGAAGTTCAGGCGCCAGGCGTACTCCGTGCCGGGAACGATGGCCTGGGTGGCCCGCGACAGATGTACGCCGACGCCCAGGGCCTCGATCCGCGCCTTGAGCGCCTCGCCACCTTCGGCGTCGAGCTGCACCGGCATCAGGCGTGATGCGAACTCCACCACATGGGCTTCCAGACCCAGGGATTTCAGCGCATTGGCGGCTTCCAGGCCAAGCAGCCCACCGCCGATCACCACGCCGCGCCGGGCACCGACCGCTGCCACGCGGATCTGGTCCAGATCATCCAGCGTGCGGTAGAGCAGTTGCGCATTGCCCTCCGCACCGGCAATCGGTGGCACGAAGGGATAGGAACCGGTCGCCAGGATCAGCCGGTCGTAAGGCTGGCGACCCTGCGTCGTGAGGATCTCCTGCCGGGCGCGGTCAATTTCCAGTACCTGCACGCCCAGGTGCAGCTGCACGCCGTGGTCGGCGTACCAGCCCGCATCGCACAGCGCCAGGGCATCGGCATCGCGCCCGCCGAAGTACTCGGAAAGGTGCACCCGGTCGTAAGCGCGCTGATGCTCTTCGCCGAACACATGAATCTGGTAGCGCTCCAGCGCATCGCGTGCGATCAGCTGTTCAACGCAGTGATGGCCAACCATGCCGTTGCCGACGATGACCAGTGTTTCGCTCTTGAGCGGGAGAACGCTTGCATGCATGACGTGTTCCTCAGTCGAAGCCGTTCCGGACGCCGTCAGCGCGAGGTGACGCCTTGATGAATGCTGCTGGCAGTCCGGGCAGTGCTGCCGGATCGCTCGGCAGGCGTTGTGACTGAGAGGCATCTTGTATGCCAGGGCCGCGAAAGCTGCCGGCAGCCTTGCTTCAGGCCAGATGTGGCGGGCCTTGGGGGCGTGAGCGGGGCGATAAGGCAGCAGCGTTTGGCCTGGCTGATCGCCGTGCCAAATGGGTGCGATTAGCAACCGTCGGACCCTTTTCAGGGCGAAAAGGTGAAATGTTTCAGGATTTGTCTTCTGCTGCTTGAACCCTGTTCCGCTTTCCTGGTCGGAGCAGAGCGCTATGCCAACAGCCACCTGTCATCTCGGTCAGAGAGCGAGCCATGGAACAGATATACGCAGTCGTACTGTCGTACAAACGCAAGGATTTGCTCAAACGCTGTCTGGAGAGCATCAATGCCCAGAGCCGCCCCTGTGACGGCATCATCGTGGTTGACAATGCCAGCGGTGACGGGACGCTGGAGATGCTTCTGCAACTTCAGCTACCCACGCTCAGGGTCTACGAGTTGTCGCACAACACCGGCGCATCGGGTGGTTTCAGCGCCGGGTTCCGCATTGCCTACCAGCTGGGCGCCGATTTCGTCTGGATGATGGACGATGATGTCATACCCGAACCGGACGCCCTGCAGCGGCTTGTCGAAGCCGCCGAAACACTTGATGCCCAGGCTCAGCCCCATTCCTTCCTGCTTTCCACTGCCTATACCGAGGACGGGTTGCTGACCAACGTGCCAAATGTCGATGCGCGCAGCAACGCCATCGATTATGAAAACTGGCCGGCCCTGCTGCGGTTCGGCGTGGTTCCGGTGCGTCCGGCGACCTTCGTCTCGATCCTGGTGCCCCGCCTGTCACTGCAACGCTACGGCCTGCCGCTCGCGCCGATGTTCATGTGGGGCGACGATACCGAGTTCACCCTGCGCATCAGCCAGCAGACGCCTGGCTATCTGGTGGCCGCGAGCAGGGTGCTGCACCTGCGGCGGGTCAGCGGCTCGATCGATATCCGCCGCGAAACCGACCCGCAGCGGATTGCGCTGCACCGGCACTTCATCCGCAACGAGCTGTTCATTGCCCGCCGCTACCATCGTTGGCGCCGCGTGCCGGTGCTGGCTGTTTCGCGCCTGGGCCTGGTGGCCCGTCTGCTTCGGCATGGCCAGTTCATCAAGGCACGAATGGTGCTGGCCGGTCTGCTGGAAGCGTTCAATTTCTCGCCTGTGGTGGAAGCGGCCGATGCACCTGTCGAGGCGCTCGGCGTAACCGTGCGCCAGTGGTGTCTGGGACAGGCGGGCGGCGGGCGAGAAGAGACGTTGGCGGTGCAGGATGATCTTCGACTTTGTTGCTCGGCGAGAACGGTTGCAGGGCTCACGGACACCTGTACGGATTGATGGCTTTACGCAAACTTTTTCAAATTGTGACGGTCCGACCTAGGGTCGACAAAAAAGGACTTTCAAGATGACCACAACCCTGAAAAGAGTAGGAGTTTCCGGCACAGGCATGATTTCGCGTTGCTTCGTTCGCCTGATCATGCAGCACTATCCAGATCTGCGGATAACCCGTGTCCTCACGCGCCGGGGCATCGATGCGATTGATGATTTTCCGCTCAGGGAGGCGCTGACCAACTCCATTGATGACCTTGTCGAGCACTCTGATCTTATCGTCGAGTGTTCCGGTGATGTGTTTTTCGGTACGCAGGTCATCGAACGCGCTTTCGAAGCCGGCTTGCCGGTTGTCACCGTGAACGCTGAGTTGCAGGTCACCACGGGTTCCTGGCTGGCAGGCAAGGGGCTGCTCACCGAAGCGGAGGGCGATCAGCCAGGCTCGCTTGCCGCTCTGCACGAAGATGCCGTGCAGATGGGCTTCAAACCGCTCGTGTACGGCAACATGAAGGGCTTTCTCAACCACAACCCCAGCCGGGAAGACATGGCCTACTGGTCGAAGCGGCAGGGGATCAGTATCGATCAGACCACCTCGTTCACCGATGGCACCAAGGTGCAGATCGAGCAGGTGGTGGTGGGCAACGGCTTTGGCGCGAGCATTTCCCGGCCCGGGCTGGAGGGCCTGGCCTCGACCGACCTCAACCGCAGCGCCAGTGTGCTTGGGTTGATCGCGGAAAATCTCGGTCAGCCGATCGTGGATTACGTCATACCCAGCGGTTATCCGGCGGGAGGTGTCTTTCTGGTCTGTCGTCACGATGAAGCCCAGGCTCCGGCCATCGAGTATTTCAAGTTGGGTCCCGGCCCGTACTACGTGCTGTCGCGGCCCTTCCATCTCTGTTCCCTGGAGGTCGGCAAGACGGTACGCAGGGTGCTGGCCGGTGGTGGGGTGTTGCTGAACAACTCGACGAAACCGACGCTGGGTGTCGCGGCCATGGCCAAGCACGAGATGAAGCCCGGCGAGATCATCATGCGCGGTATTGGTGGTTTCGATGTGCGCGGCGAAGCGATACGCCTCGCTGACGAACCTGAGCACGTGCCTATCGGCCTGTTGCGCAATACCGTGCTCAAGCGTGCGCTCGAACCTGGCCAGATGATCACCTTCGATGACATCGAGCTTCAGCCGAGCCGCGTGCTGGATATCATTCTCCAGCAGCGTCAGGAAGCGGGCAGGGCAGATGCTCTCGCAGTCAACAACTATGCCAGGGCGACACTGTAAGTGCCTGCCTGAGCATCTACGGAATCAAGAGGTCGCCAGCTCTTGCGTGCTGGCGCCTGTTTCGCTGCCGGCACTCACCGCATTCCAGACATCCTGCACTATCCGAACCACTGCGCCGCCGAAGCAGTTCGCTTCGGACAAGGCCTCCTGCTCGTTTTCGAATATCGCCAGTACGCTGCCGTATGGGTAGACGACTCCCCATCGCTCGGCCCCAGTAACTGCAGTCTTTGTAGTGTCCATTTGATTTCTTCCCTGGAACTGTTGCGAGATATGACGGAATACAGTCACTTAGATAGCACGGCGTCAAAGCGCCGGCAATCGCCGTTCAGCGGAGGATCTGTGCAGGGCTGCAGCAGTCGGACCGGGCGCGCTTTTACGCAACTGTTCGGCCAGTGCCTTGGTGAATTCCTGTGCGGCTGACCAGCGTAGATGTACCGCATCGACGAAGGCATTCTCCGGCGTGTTCCAGTCCTTGTCGGCGTTCCAGTAGGTGCCGCCAGTCGTGGCCAGGGCACCGGCGATACGCCTGTCGAAATCGGCAAGGAAGGCGCCGTCCGGGTCGTACTTTTCTTTCCACTCAGGGTGCAGCGGGGTGGAAACGACCATCAGCGTGCGGCCTTCGTGTTGCAGTCGTGCGCTCATTTCCAGCAGCGCATCGAAGCAGTTGCGGTCCAGCGCATCCGGGCGGCCATACATCAGGTGGCGGGTGTTGTCGGTCCGCAACGGGCCGTCGCCGAAGCGATTGAACACCAGCGGGTCCCATTCGATCTGACCGGCGCGCTGCGCCTTTACGGTCAGGGCGTTGCGGGCGAGGGAGGCGGGTGCGAAATAGCGCATGTAGTAGCCCCAGTGCGATGCGCCCTCGTACACATAAGGGCTGACATGCTCGCGGTTGAATACCGCTGTCGGAGCCTTCCAGCAGCCGGCGAAATCCTGTGGATTGGCGATCATCACGACGCTGCGAATGCTCGGCTCGCGGTCGAGCAGCCAGTGGCCAACATAGGTCGACTGATTGGCGAACAGCCCGCAGAAAGCGCCGTTCATGGGCCGCAGGCGGGGCATGGCCTGGACCAGGGCGTTGCCATCCACATGCCGCCAGGCCACCGATGAGCCGATGACCAGAAGATTGGGCGAGTCAATCGGGTTGCCTCGCAGGAAGTTGAGTTTCTCGTCGACACAGAGATTGTTGGAGAACGCCGGTGGCGGCAGGTTGCCGGTTCGCTCCAGGCCGAACAGCGTCAGGCAGAACAGCCCCAGTGCGCTGAGCAGACCGGCAACCACGGACAGCAGATAGCGCGTGCGGACCCGGTCCGGTGCGCTGGCTGCCGCTTGCTCGCCGGTGTTGCCGGACCCGGATGCTTCGGCGGTGTAGGGCATGGTCTACCTTCCTGCGAGTCTGGCGCTGATGACCTGGGCGAAGTGACCGACGTTGCGCAGCGATTCCAGCTCCGCGGTGCGGAACTTGATGCCGAAGCGCTGTTCGGCGGCGACCGTGAGCATCACGTGGGTCTGGCTGTCCCAGCCCTCGATGTCATTGGCGGTCATTTCCGGGGTCAGCACGATGCTGTCGTCGTCGAACACGTCGTGAAAGACCGGGGTGAGTGCCTCGATTACGTCTGCTTCGGTCATGCCTTTACCTCGATGAAGTGGCGGGGGGAGCGGTTGGAACCGAGGGCGTAGCGCCAGAAGGTCGCTTCGCTGACGGCCTCGACGGGCGCCGGATGCTGGACGAAGCCCAGCCGTGGATAGTGTTCGGCGACCATGGCGTTGCGTTCGGTGGGCCGGTATTCGCCGATCAATGCACCGTAGCCCGCAGTGCTGGCCGCCTTGGCGAGCACGTCGAGGACGGCTTCTTCGACCTGCCGGCCCAGCACGCGACAGCTCATCAGCCAGCTGTCGATCAGCAGCTCGTCGTCGGCGACGGTCGCGTCCGGTCGGGCCAGCACCACGCTGATCAGACCGTTGTCGCCGAACTTGTCGGTCATGCGGATCGCCAATGCGACCGAGCGCGGGTCGCCGGCGATGCGTTCGACCTCCGCCTCGCTGTAGCGACGTGTGGTGAGGTTGAACTGATTGGTCTTGTTGATCAGCTGGGTGCTGCGGACAAGTTCGGCGGCACCGATGGGCGTGGCGTGCAGCACCATCTGCAGCCCGCGCAGGTAGCCTTCCATGTCGGTGGCCTGGCTCATGGCGGCCTTGCGCTCGGCGTTCAGCGCATAATTGCGCCCGCGCGTGGTGTCGTCCGTAGTAAAGGACACCGCTTCGAAATAGCCGGCTGCGGCGACACGTGCCGGGTAGTCGGCTACGTCTTCGGGCAATTCCGGCACCGCCACCTCTGGTAGCTCGCGCCGCACAATATCGCGCTCGGCCGGGTTGTCATCGACGAAGACCAGGCTGTCCAGGCCGATATCCAGCATCGAGGCGATGCGCCGCAGGTTGCCGGCCTTGTCTTCCCAGTTGGCGACGAAGGCGGCGATGTCGCTGCGTTTGAGCGCCATTTCAGGATGGCTGAACGCCGCCTCAGCGATGCTCAGGTCGTTCTTGCTGCACACCGCGAGGATGATCCCGCGCCGCGCCAGCAGCGCCGCGTAGCGCTGGAAGGCAAGGAAGGCTTCGCCGCTGGGCGAGCCCTGGCCCAGGTGAATGCCATCGAGGCCATCGTCACCGATCACCCCGCCCCACAGCGTGTTGTCCAGATCCAGCACCAGGCATTTGCGCGACAGGCCGGCGCTGGCGGCGGCGATGCGTGCCAACTGGTCGCCATACAAGGGCGCCAGGTTCGGGCTCACCAGCTGCTTGGCCTGGTGCCAGCGCAGCGGTTCGGCCAGGCCGTCGCCGTAGCTGCCGCGCGCCGCTTCCCAGGCGAGATCCATCAGCAGCACGCCGTCTTCCCGGGCGGCGCTGCGGATGGCTGCATTCAAGCGATCGATCACTGCATAAGGTGCCGCAGGCACCAGTGCCTCGAACGAGCCGAAGATGGCTGGATCGGCGGGCACCAGGGTTTGCTGTACCACCTGGGCGGCGAAGCGTTCACGGGCGCGACGCCAGAGCAGGCGCAGCTCGTCGACACGCTCGGTCACGGCTGCATCCACATCCTCCGGCGAGGCCTCCAGCGGCAGTTGCAGGGGCGCGTCGCGGACATCCAGCGCCAGGACGATCAGTTGCGGAGCGAAGCTCGTCAGCGCCGGGTCGTCCATCAGCAGTGCCTGGCGGTACATGCCATAGGGCGCGACATGCACCGAGAGCGCCAAGCGCCGCTGCAAGCCGGCGACGCGAATCGCCGGCACCAGGTGATCCACCGTATGCGAGGCGAGCAGCGCGATACGCAGAGGCCGCAAGCCTGAAGCGGATGCTCCGCCGTTGGCCACCGCCTGCAAGCCTTCGCTTGCCAGCCGGTCCAGGCGGGTGGTCAGGGTGAAGTCCCGTCGATAGCCTGCGAGCCGTGTGGCCGCTGCGAGTCGTGCGAGCGGGTCGGGCTCGCGCTTGGCTTCGCCGATAGCGGCGCTCAGGTCTGGATGTTCGGCTAGCCAGAGAAGCTGATCCATTAGCCATTCGCTCCTTTTGCGTCAGAACTGGAAGTAGAGAAACTCGGTAGGCGCCACGGAGAAAGCCACGGCGAGAGCGAAGAAGCCCAGTACGCCGATGGCCACGCCGATGACCGGTGTCGGGCTCCACGAAGCGACGGGAAGCCAGCGCAGCAGCCAGCTTTCGCGTGGCTGCGCATCCAGGGCGGTGCGGAAACGCGCCATCCATTGCTGCACGTTGGGCATCAGCCAGACGAAGGCGAGCAGCAGTGCCAGGGTGAGGTAGTCCGACTTGTCGAACTTGGTGCTCAGCTCGCTCAGGCCGAGCATGCCTGACAGCATCGCCAGCGCCGCCGGGACGCTTTCGGCACGGAAGAACACCATCGCCACGACCACGCAGAGGAAGGTCAGCAGCACGGCGGTGCAATGATGCAGGCGCTTGTCGCTGTCGAGCGGCAGGCCCCGGCGCGCCTTCCAGGCCCGGAAGCCATGGGCGACCACCAGGTAGAAGCCATGCAGCAGGCCGAACACCACGAACTGCCAGCCTGCGCCATGCCAGATGCCGGAGATGAACATGGTCAGCACGGTGGGGTAGGCTACCAGGACGACTAAGGTGCCCAGGCTCATCTTCCCCCGGCGAGGCAGTGGTTTGCCCGCCGCCATGCGTGAACGGGTGATGCGCATGACGATGGGGTTGTAGATATAGGCCGTGAGAAAGCGCGTCAGCGTCATGTGCCAGCGTGACCAGTAATCGATGAGGTTGTGCGCCTTGAACGGGCTGTTGAAGTTCACCGGCAGACGCAGCCCGAACAGCAGCCCCAGGCCTATGGCCATATCGCTGTAGCCGGAGAAGTCGAAGTAGATCTGCAGCGTATAGGCGAGCGCGCCGAACCAGGCGTCGTAAAGCGCCGGAACGCTGCCGTCGGCAGCGACCGCGAAGATCGGCGAGGCCTGGGCGCCCAGCGGGTCGGCGATGATCACCTTCTTGAACAGGCCGAGCACGAATATCGTCAGGCCCAGAGAGATATTGTCCAGCCGCGGACGAAAGGTGCTGTGGTCCTTGAATTGTTTGAGCATCTCGCCGTGATGGGTGATCGGGCCGGCGATCAGTTGCGGGAAGAAGCTGATGAACAGGCAGTAATTGACGAAATCATGTTCGCTCACTTCGCCGTCATGGGCGTCCACCAGATAGGCGATCTGCTGGAAGGTGAAGAAGGAGATCGCCAGCGGCAGGATGATATCGCCCACCGACCAGCCCAGGCCAAAGGCCTCGTCGAGTGTGCCGAACAGGAAGCCGGTGTACTTGTAGTAGCCGAGCAGCGCCACGTTGGCCCCGACGCCGAGCACCAGCAGCGTCCGCGATGGCCTGCGCCTCAGGCATCCGCCGATCAGGTAGTTTGTCACCATGCTGCCGATCAGCAGTGGCACATAGATGGGGTTCCACCAGCCGTAGAACACCAGCGACGCCAGCGTCAGCCAGATGGCGGCAGAACGTTGCCTGCCAGTCCCTGCAAGCAGGATAAAGCCAAGAAGAACCACCGGCAGAAAGCCGGCGATGAACACCATGGAGTTGAAGAGCATCGGTCTTTCCTTTGCGAGTCTTCAATGCCGTCCCTGTCGAGACGGCGGCTGCTTGCGAGCATCCATTGCCGAATGCTCGCCCCTCCCATTGCACGCAACGAAATGTCGCGTTGCAGCCAGGCCTCGTTCCTTGTCGCTACTACGGAATCAGATCCCAGTCCGTTAACTGCGACACTGTCTGTAACGAAAAATTTGTGCCGCTCGTCGTCCGCGCGGGGAACCAATTGCGATAGCTGGAAAAAAGAAACCCCGCATGAGCGGGGTTTCGTCAGTAACCGAAGCGCGATGTCTTATGTCGGTTTTTAGGTGAGGAAATAGAAACAGCCGGAAATGACCACGCCCGAGTACACCAGGATCAACAGGCAGTAACCCATGATGTCGCGTGCGCCGAGGCCGACGATAGCCAGAATCGGCAGCGCCCAGAACGGCTGGATCATGTTGGTCCAGGCATCGCCCCAGGCAATCGCCATGGCCGTGACCGCCGGAGCCACGCCCAGGGCTTCGCCAGCCGGCAGCATGATCGGGCCTTGCACCGCCCATTGGCCACCACCGGACGGCACGAAGACGTTGACCAGGCCGGCACTGAGGAAGGCCAGCATGGGGAAGGTATCGACCGTCGACCAGGCGATGAAGGTGTCGGTGATCTGTTTGCCCAGCGACAGGCCGTCGGCATTGGCGCCGACCATCATGCCCATGATCCCGGCGTAGAAGGGGAACTGGATGACGATGCCGCTGATGCCGCCGATGCCGTCCTGCACCGCACGCATGTAGCGCTCCGGGGAACCATGCAGCGCCAGGCCTATGAACAGGAACAGGCCGATGACGATGTTCAGCGTCAGCGCAAAACCGTTCTCGGCGAAATAGTAGATGAAGTAAACGGCGCCCAGGGCAACGATGATCAGGTTCAGTATTTTGCTGTCATCCAGGCGCTGTGCGATGGTTTCGTGTGGCAGCGGTTCGTGTACCGGGTCGACCAGCAGGGCCGGGTCGGCGACTTTTGGCTGCTTGGGGTGCATGGCCCAGTTGAGCAGCGGCAGGCCGATGACCAGCAGGGCAATGATGGTCAGATTGAGGGGCGTGAACAGGGTATCGCCGACGCCAATGGCGGAGGTGATGACCCCGCCGGTCATGCGCTCCAGGTCGGCGCCGCCGCTGGCCAGCGACAGCGGGACCGAACCGGACAGGCCGCCATGCCAGATGAGGAAGCCCGAATAGGCCGCCGCCACCAGCAAGGGGTAGTCGACGCCCTTGACCTCGCGCGCCAGGGCGCGGGCGAATACGGCACCGATCACCAGACCGAAGCCCCAGTTGATCCAGGAGCCAGCCAGCGCGACCAGTGTCACCATGACCACGGCGCGACCTGGCGTGCGAGCTATTCGAGCCAGACCGCCCAGCAGACGGTGGATGGCCGGTGCGCTGGCCAGGGCATGGCCGGTGACCAGAATCAGTGACATCTGCATGGCGAAGGTCAGCAACGTCCAGAAGCCGGTGCCCCAGTGCCTGGCCATGGCAGGCAAGCCCTGGCCGGTCGTCATCATGCTCGCGGCCAGCACGAACAGGCTGAGGAGAATCGCAAATACGAACGGTGAGGGCAGGTAACGCTGGACGAGCCTTACGCTCAAGGCGGTAATGGTGTTAATCATCGTTGAAATCCTTCTTTATTCTTTTTGTCAGGCATCGCCTGCCATGCCCATGACGACACAGCGCAGCGAGCCCTTGGTTGTTGCTTGCACGATGCTCAATGTGACGGGGCGTGCTGAAAATCAGCTCCGTTCCAGTGCCAGCGCCACACCCTGGCCGCCGCCGATGCAGAGGGTCGCGAGTCCCTTTTTCGCATCGCGGCGGATCATTTCGTGCAGCAGGCTGACCAGGATCCGGCAGCCGGAGGCACCGATGGGATGGCCAAGGGCGATGGCGCCGCCGTTGACGTTGACCTTGCCCGCGTCCCAGCCCAGCTCCTGGCCGACCGACAGCGCCTGGGCGGCGAAGGCTTCGTTGGCTTCGATCAGGTCCAGTTCATCCAGCGTCCAACCGGCTTTGTCCAGGCAGCGGCGAGTGGCCGAAACGGGGGCAATGCCCATGACCGCCGGGTCTACGCCGGCATTGGCGTAGGCCTTGATGCGCGCCAGCACCGGCAGCCCGAGCGCCCTGGCCTTGTCCGCGCTCATCAGCAGCACCGCCGCCGCACCGTCATTGAGCGAAGAGGCGTTGCCGGCGGTGACCGAACCGTCCTTCTTGAAGGCAGGCCTGAGCCTGGCCAGCGATTCGGCAGTGGTGCCGGCACGTGGCTGCTCATCGGTGTCGAAACGCAGCGGCTCGCCTTTGCGCTGAGGGATTTCGATGGGAGTGATCTCGTCCTTGAAGCGACCGGCCTCGATGGCGGCAACGGCCTTCTGCTGCGAGGCTGCGGCGAAGGCATCCTGGGCTTCACGGCTGATGCCGTACTTGTCCACCAGGTTCTCGGCGGTGATACCCATGTGGAAGTCGTTGAAGGCATCCCAGAGGCCGTCGCTGATCATGCTGTCGACCAGTTCGGCATGACCCATGCGCAACCCGGTGCGGGCTTTGGGCAGTACGTAGGGCGCCAGGCTCATGTTCTCCTGGCCACCGGCGATGATTACCTCGGCATCGCCGCAACGAATCGCCTGGGTCGCCAGGTGCAGCGCCTTGAGGCCGGAGCCGCAGACCTTGTTCAGGGTGAAGGAGGGCACTGCATGCGGCAGGCCGGCTTTGACCGAGGCCTGTCGTGCCGGGTTCTGGCCCGCGCCGGCAGTGAGTACCTGGCCGAGAATGACTTCATCGACTTCGGCGGGGTTCAGGCCGGTCTGCTCCAGCAGGCGCCTGATCACGGCAGCGCCCAACGCCGGTGCGGAAATGTTGGCCAGCGCCCCCTGAAAGGCGCCGATGGCAGTACGGGTGGCGGCGACGATAACGACGTCTTGCATGGTTGTGCTCCGGGAAAATTCCGATCAAATGGGTTTAGAAGGACATTTCCGGTACGTCATCCGGGACCACCAGTTTTCCGGCGGTCTTGGCGACGATTTCCTCGATGCTCACCCCTGGTGCGCGCTCCTTGAGCACGAAGGCGCCGTCCTCGATTTCCAGATAGGCCAGATCGGTCAGCACACGCTTGATGCAGCCGGCGCCGGTCAGCGGCAGGGTGCATTTGGATAGCAGTTTGGATTCGCCGTCCTTCGAGGCGTGGGTCATCAGCACGATGATGTTGTCCGCGCCGGCCACCAGGTCCATCGCGCCGCCCATGCCCTTGACCAGCTTGCCGGGGATCATCCATGAGGCGATGTTGCCGTTCACATCCACCTCGAAGGCGCCGAGCACGGTCAGGTCGATGTGGCCACCGCGGATCATCGCGAAGGATTCGGCGGAGTCGAAAATGGAAGCGCCAATGCGCGCGGTGACGGTCTGCTTGCCGGCGTTGATCATGTCGGCGTCGAGCTCTGCCTCGGTGGGGAAAACGCCCATGCCGAGCAGGCCGTTCTCCGATTGAAGCATCACTTCCATGCCGTCGGGCACGTAGTTGGCCACCAGCGTCGGGATGCCGATGCCGAGGTTGACGTAAAAGCCGTCCTGCAATTCACGGGCGACGCGCTGCGCCATTTGTTCGCGGGTTAGTGCCATGGGTTTCAGCCTCTTGTTTTTTTAGAACTGCGACAGGTTTCAGCTGCGCACGGTGCGCTTCTCGATGCGCTTCTCGAAGGTGCCGCAGATGAGGCGGTCGACGTAGATACCGGGCGTGTGGATCTGCGCGGGGTCGATTTCGCCGGGCGCGACGATCTCTTCGACCTCGACCACGGTGATCTTCCCGGCTGCTGCGGCCAGCGGATTGAAGTTCTGCGCGGTGTGGCGGTAGATCAGGTTGCCGTAATGGTCGGCTTTCCAGGCCTTGACGATGGCGAAGTCACCGGTGATGGCCTGTTCGAGAATGTGTGGACGACCGTTGAATTCCCGCACTTCCTTGCCTTCGGCGACGGGCGTGCCATAGCCGGTGGCGGTGTAGAAGGCAGGAATTCCGGCGCCGCCGGCGCGCATCTTCTCGGCCAGGGTGCCCTGGGGGGTCAGTTCGACTTCCAGCTCGCCATCGAGCAACTGCCTTTCGAACAGGGCGTTCTCGCCGACATAGGAAGCGATCATCTTGCGGATCTGCCGGTCTTCGAGCAGCAGGCCAAGACCGAAACCG
The DNA here is from genome assembly GCF_013522825.1 of Stutzerimonas stutzeri. GTDB lineage: Bacteria > Pseudomonadota > Gammaproteobacteria > Pseudomonadales > Pseudomonadaceae > Stutzerimonas > Stutzerimonas stutzeri_AK. Next base: position 28,733 of record NZ_JAAMQZ010000030.1, on the reverse strand, counting down.
TCGACGCCGCAGTTGTTGGAAACCACCGTCAGATCGCGCGTGCCCTTGCGCTTGATCTCGGCAATCAGGTTTTCCGGGATGCCGCACAGGCCGAAGCCGCCGGCCAGAACGGTCATGCCGTCCTGCAATCCTTCCAGCGCCTCGGCATAGCTGCTGACGCGTTTGTCGAAACCAGCCATAAATAAGTCCTTCTTGTTTTTTGGAGACTCGTCGAGACCGAGTGTTTCTCCGACTGAGTCATTTGTTAAGTTGATTTTTGCGTACTATTGATTGGTAATTCGAAACAGTCTTCAGGCAAATACCGTGTTGCCTGCGTATTCGAGAGTAAGCAAATGACAGTCAAGCAGCTGCGCGCCTTCCTTGCCGTCGCACAATCGCTGAGCTTTGTTCAAGCGTGCGAGCGCCTGCATCTGTCGCAGTCGGCGCTGAGCCTGACCATCAAGGCACTGGAAGAAGGGCTGGGCGGACGGCTGTTCAGCCGCACCACGCGGGCCGTCAGCCTGACGCCTGAAGGCGAAGTGCTGCTGCCGCTGGCGCGCCGGCTGCTGGCTGACTGGGATAATGCCGAGGACGAGTTGCGCCAGCGCTTCACCCTGCGTCAGGGGCGGGTGGCGCTGGCTTCGATGCCTTCCTTCGCCGGCAATCTGCTGCCGCCGGTGCTGCGTTCGTTTCGCCAGCGCTACCCCTCGATCAGCGTCACCGTGCATGACGTCATCAACGAACAGGTCATGGAGATGGTGCGCGACCGGCAGGTCGAACTGGGCATCGCCTTCGAGCCGGAGCCCGGTATGCCGCTGGATTTCACGCCTTTGTACAGCGACCGTTTCGTGGCCGTGGTGCCTGCCGATTCGGCGCTGGCCGGTTGCGCCGAGTTGGCCTGGCGGCAGTTGCTCGATTATCCCTTTATCGCCCTGCAACGACCCTCAACCGTGCGCTTTATGCTGGAAGATCATCTTCGCCAGCGTGGCTGGGTGTTGCCGGTGCAGTTTGAAAGTCATCAGTTGGCAACCGTCGGTCGCATGGTCGCCAGCGGTCTGGGCGTCAGCGCAGTACCGGCATTGTGCCAGGCACAGATGCTCGAACTGGGCGCCTGTTGCGTCGCGCTGACGGAGCCGCTGATCGAACGACCGGTTGGCATCCTCACCAAACCCGGTCATGAGCTGTCGGTCGCGGCGCAGGCCATTGCCGATACATTGTGTGCGGCGACAGGTTATCCGGATACGGGCGGGGCGATTGTGTCGGGAAAATGACCATATGGTCATTGTCGTCCGAAAGCGTGCGATTATCGGGCGGGTCGGCTGTTGGCCCTTGGTCGAATCTCATATGCTTCAAACCAGCGATATTCTGCTTCGCGACCGGAACGAGCCATTGCGTGTTCTGGAGCGATGATGGACGAGGGCCTGTAGAGCCCGGCTTCACCTATAACTATAAGAGTGCCTGTGATGGTCAGTCTGCTGGGTACAAGAAATACGATCTTCGAGCATGCCGATCCCCATGCGGTGTCGGACTACGTCAATCAGCACGTCGGCACGCACTGCATTCAGCTGCCACGCGCCGGCAGCCCGCAGGCCAGCCTGAGCCATTGCAGTTTCGGCAAGCTGGACCTGTGCCAGATCAGCTACGGCGGCAGCGTGCATGTCACCTCTCCGGCACTGGAAACCATCTACCACCTGCAGTTGCTGCAGCGCGGCCATTGCCTGTGGCGCGGGCGCGGCCAGGAGCATTACTTCACCCCCGGTGAACTGTTGCTGATCAATCCGGACGATCCGGTCGATCTGACCTATTCCGACGATTGCGAGAAGCTGATCGTCAAACTGCCGGCTTCCTTTCTCGAACAGGCCTGCACCGACAACCAGTGGCGTGCGCCGAGCGAAGGCATTCGTTTCACGACCAGCCGTTACGATCTCGGCAAGCTCGAAGGCATCGAAGGGCTGCTCGGCCTGATCTGCCAGGAAGCGCAAGCCGAACACTGCGTTGCACAACTGCAGGAGCAATACGGTCGCATCATCGCCTCGAAGCTGCTGTGCACCCTTGCCAGCAATATTCAGCGTGAGCCGCTGGGTGATAGCTGTCCCTCGTTCGGGCGCATCGCCGACTACATCGATGAGCACCTGAAAAAGGATATTTCCGTCGAGCAACTGGCCCAGCTGGCGCACATGAGTCCGCGCTCGCTCTACATGCTGTTCGAGCGCAGGGTCGGCACGACGCCCAAGTCCTACATTCGGCAGAAGAAGCTGGAGCAGATTCACGGTCGCCTGAGCGATCCTTCGGCCAAGGTCCGCAACATCACCGAAATCGCCATGGACTACGGTTTCCTGCACCTGGGCCGGTTCTCGGAAAGCTACAAGAGCACCTTCGGCGAGCTGCCGTCCGACACGCTGCGCCGACACCACTGAGTCCCCTTCGAGCTGCCTGTCGGTAAACGTCGGCGGCTCTTTTTTCTTCCCTGTCTTCTTTGTCCTTCCCGCTCCTGCCAACAGGCGCGGGCAGCCGGCTTGCGTCTGTGTTGCGACTTTGTGTCGCATTGCAGAAAGCGGATAGAGGTGCTGCAGAAAAAGGATATTGATGACATTCGCTGCGCCGTAACCTTCATCACGTAGAAACAATAACAATGGAGGCCCCGGCCATGTCCCTGGGAATCGAATACCTTGATTCGCTGCTGGAAGAAAACAAAGAGAAGGGCATCTTTCGCTGCAAGCGTGAAATGTTCACAAATCCTCAGTTGTTCGACCTGGAGATGAAGCACATCTTCGAGGGCAACTGGATTTATCTCGCCCACGAGAGCCAGATTCCCGAGAAGAACGACTACTACACCACCCAGATGGGTCGTCAGCCGATCTTCATTGCACGCAACAAGGAAGGCGAACTGAATGCCTTCATCAATGCCTGCAGTCATCGCGGCGCCACGCTCTGTCGCTTCAAGAGCGGCAACAAGGCTACCTATACCTGCCCGTTCCATGGCTGGACCTTCAACAACTCGGGCAAGCTGCTCAAGGTCAAGGACCCCAAGGAAGCGGGCTATCCGGACAGCTTCGACTGTGACGGTTCCCACGATCTGAAAAAGGTCGCCCGCTTCGAGTCCTACCGTGGTTTCCTGTTCGGCAGCCTGCGTGAAGACGTCGCCCCGCTGGAAGAATTCCTCGGCGAGTCGAGAAAGATCATCGACATGGTGGTCGACCAGTCGCCTGAAGGCATCGAAGTCCTGCGCGGCTCCTCCACCTACGTCTATGAAGGCAACTGGAAGCTGCAGGCCGAGAACGGCGCCGACGGCTACCACGTCACCGCCGTGCACTGGAACTACGCCGCCACTCAGCAACAGCGCAAGCTGAAAGAGGCCGGCGACGATATCCGCGCCATGAGCGCCGGCGGCTGGGGCAAGAAGGGCGGTGGTTTCTACTCCTTCGAGAATGGCCATCTGCTGCTCTGGACGCGCTGGGACAACCCCGAAGACCGTCCGCTCTATGCCCGCCGCGACGAGCTGATCGCCGAGTACGGCCAGGCGCGTGCCGACTGGATGATCGAGCATTCGCGCAACCTCTGCCTGTACCCGAACCTGTACCTGATGGACCAGTTCGGCTCGCAGCTGCGCATCGCCCGACCGCTTTCGGTGGACAAGACCGAAGTCACCATCTACTGCATCGCGCCCAAGGGCGAGTGTGCCGAAGCCCGCGCCCGCCGTATCCGCCAGTACGAAGACTTCTTCAACGCCAGCGGCATGGCCACGCCGGACGACCTGGAAGAATTCCGCGCCTGCCAGCAGGGCTTCGCCGGCCAGGCAATGGAATGGAACGACATGTCCCGTGGCGCCAAGCACTGGATAGAGGGTGCCGACGAGAGTGCCAGGGGCATCGACCTGCACCCGCTGATGAGTGGTGCGCGTACCGAAGACGAGGGGCTGTTCGTGCTGCAGCACCATTACTGGCAGCAGGAAATGATCAAGGCCAGCAAGGAAGAACAGGACAAGCTGATTCACGTGGAGGGCGCGTAAATGACCATTTCCTACGAAGCCGCGCGTGACTTCCTCTACCGCGAAGCCCGCTACCTCGACGACAAGGACTGGGACAGCTGGCTGGAACTGTACGCTCCCGACGCCACCTTCTGGATGCCGGCCTGGGATGACCGCGACCAGCTCACCGAAGACCCGCAGACGGAAATCTCGCTGATCTGGTACGGCAACCGTGGCGGTCTGGAAGACCGGGTCTTCCGCATCCGTACCGAGCGTTCCAGCGCGACCATTCCCGATACCCGCACCTCGCACAACATCAGCAACCTGGAGCTGATCGAGCAGGGCGAGGGCTTCTGCAAGCTGCGCTTCAACTGGCACACCATGAGCTTCCGCTACAAGACGGTCGATCACTACTACGGCACCAGCTTCTACACCCTGGATACCCGTGGCGAAAGCCCGCTGATCAAGGCCAAGAAAGTGGTGCTGAAGAACGACTACATCCGCCATTTGATCGACGTGTACCACGTGTAGAGGTCCTGCCATGACTCACCAGATCGCATTGAATTTCGAGGACGGGGTTACCCGTTTCATCGAGGCCAATCTCGGCGAAACCGTCGCCGATGCCGCCTATCGCCAAGGCATCAACATTCCGCTGGACTGCCGCGATGGCGCCTGCGGCGCCTGCAAGTGCTTCGCCGAAGCGGGCACCTACGACCTCGGTGACGAGTACATCGAGGACGCGCTGAGCGAAGACGAGGTCGAGCAGGGTTATGTGCTGACCTGCCAGATGCGCGCCGAGAGCGACTGCGTGGTTCGTGTGCCGGCGTCATCGCACGTGTGCAAGACCGAACAGGTCAGTTTCGAAGCGGCGATCAGCGATGTGCGCCAGCTCTCCGAAAGCACCATCACCCTGTCGGTCAAGGGCGAGGCGCTGACCCGGCTGGCGTTCCTGCCGGGGCAGTACGTCAACCTCAAGGTGCCGGGCAGTGACCAGACCCGCGCCTATTCCTTCAGCTCGCTGCCCAGGGATGGCGAAGTCAGCTTCCTGATTCGCAACGTGCCGGGTGGGCTGATGAGCAGCTTCCTCACCGGACTGGCCAAGGCCGGCGACAGCCTGACCCTGGCGGGTCCGCTGGGCAGCTTTTACCTGCGCGACATCAAGCGTCCACTGCTGTTGCTGGCGGGCGGCACGGGACTGGCGCCCTTCACCGCCATGCTGGAGAAGATTGCCGAACAGGGCAGCGAGCATCCGCTGCATCTGATCTACGGCGTGACCCTCGATCACGATCTGGTGGAAATGGACAAGCTCGAAGCCTTCGCCGCGCGCATCCCCAATTTCACCTACAGCGCCTGCGTGGCCAGCCCCGACAGCGCCTGGCCGCACAAGGGCTACGTCACCCAGCACATCGAACCGAAGCACCTCAATGACGGCGAAGTGGACATCTACCTCTGCGGTCCGCCGCCGATGGTCGAGGCCGTCAGCCAGTTCATCCGCGAGCAGGGCCTGCAACCGGCGAACTTCTACTACGAGAAATTCGCCGCCAGCGCCTGAGGCCAGATATGGCACGACCTTGTAGGAGCGGGCTTGCCCGCGAAAAAAGGCCAGCAGGTTCGCCTGGATCAACGCACCGAACAGCTTCGCGAGCAATGGCTGAGCGCCCCTCTCGTTCCTACAGGGGTTGTGCATCACTTCGACCACGAGGAAAGGTAGATGAACAAGCGTTTCGAAAACAGAGTCGCGGTTATCACCGGTGCCGCCCAGGGCATCGGTCGCCGTGTGGCCGAACGCATGGGCGAAGAGGGTGGCCGGCTGCTGCTGGTGGACCGCTCCGAGCTAGTCCATGAACTGGCCGACGAGCTGGGCGCAAAGGGTGTCGAGGTGCTGACCCTGACCGCCGATCTTGAGCAGTTTGCCGATTGCCACCGCGTCATGGATGCCGCGAAGGAGCGCTTCGGGCGTCTCGACATCCTCGTCAACAACGTCGGCGGGACCATCTGGGCCAAGCCGTTCGAGCATTACCAGGAACACGAGATCGAGGCCGAAGTGCGCCGCTCGCTGTTCCCCACGCTCTGGTGCTGCCATGCCGCGTTGCCGCACATGCTGGAGCAGGGTGCGGGCGCCATCGTCAACGTGTCGTCCATCGCTACCCGCAGCCTCAACCGCGTGCCTTACGGCGCGGCCAAGGGCGGTGTGAATGCGCTGACCGCCTGCCTCGCCTTCGAGAACGCCCAGCGCGGCATTCGCGTCAATGCCACCGCACCGGGCGGCACCGAGGCGCCGCCACGACGTATCCCGCGCAACAGCTTTGATTCGAGCGAGCAGGAGAAGGTCTGGTATCAGCAGATCGTCGATCAGACCCTCGATTCCACGCAGATGAAGCGCTACGGAACCATCGATGAGCAGGCCGGCGCCATCCTGTTTCTGGCTTCCGACGATGCCAGCTACATCACTGGCGTAACCCTGCCGGTAGGCGGTGGTGATCAGGGTTGATGGTAGGGACGGCTTTTCGTGGGAGCGGCTTCAGCCGCGAATGACACAACGCAGTTGCACAACAAAAACAATAGGAAGCTTTGCCATGCGTAAAGTAGATGTTCACGACGTCATTGATAATGCCCGTTTCAACCAGTTCCACTGGCTGGTCATGTGCCTGTGCGCACTGCTGCTGATCTTCGACGGCTACGACCTGTTCATCTACGGCGTGGTATTGCCGGTAATCATGCAGGAGTGGGGGCTGACCCCGCTGCAGGCCGGTGCGCTGGGCAGTTACGCGCTGTTCGGGATGATGTTCGGCGCGCTGATCTTCGGCACCCTGGCCGACCGTATCGGGCGCAAGAAGGGCATCGCCATCTGCTTCGTGCTGTTCAGCGCCGCCACGGTGCTCAACGGTTTCGCCAGCACACCGACCGAATTCGGCATCTTCCGCTTTCTTGCCGGCCTCGGTTGCGGTGGGCTGATGCCCAACGTGGTGGCGCTGATGAACGAGTACGCGCCGAAGAAACTGCGCAGCACCCTGGTCGCCATCATGTTCAGCGGCTACTCGCTGGGCGGCATGTTCTCCGCCGGCCTGGGCATCTACATGCTGCCGCGTTTCGGCTGGGAAGCGATGTTCTTCGCCGCTGCGGTGCCGCTGCTGCTGTTGCCGGTGATTCTCTGGAAACTGCCGGAGTCGGTGGGTTTTCTGGTGCGCCAGGGGCGCACGGATGAGGCGCGCGAGTTGCTGCAAAAAATCCAGCCGAAGCGGACCTTCACCGCTGACGATGTGCTGGAGCTGGCCGAGACCAAGGGCAAGAGCGCCTCGGTGATAGAGCTGTTTCGCGGTGGTCGCCTGCTCGGCACGCTGTCGATCTGGGTGGCCTTCTTCTGCTGCCTGCTGATGGTCTACGCGCTGGGCTCCTGGCTGCCGAAGCTGATGGCCAACGCCGGTTACAGCCTGGGGTCGAGCCTGTCCTTCCTGCTGGCGCTGAACTTCGGCGGCATGTTCGGGGCGATTCTCGGCGGCTGGCTGGGCGACCGCTTCAATCTGGCCAAGGTCGTGGTGGTGTTCTTCGCTGTGTCCGTGGTTTCCATCAGCCTGCTGGGCTTCAAGACGCCGACGCCGGTGCTCTACAGCCTGATCACCATCGCCGGCGCCACCGTGATCGGCACGCAGATTCTGCTCTACGCCTGCGCCGCGCAGTTCTATGGCCTGTCGATCCGCTCCACGGGTCTGGGCTGGGCCTCGGGCATTGGCCGCAACGGCGCCATCGTCGGCCCGCTGCTCGGCGGCGCGCTGCTGGGGATCAACCTGCCCCTGCAACTGAACTTCATCGCCTTCGCCATTCCCGGCGTCATCGCGGCGCTCGCCATGACCCTGTTCGTGGTCTCGAAAAGGCGTGAAGGCGCCGTCCCGGCCCCGCTGATGGCAGCCAAAGCCTGAATTCATACGTACCGAGGTTGGACTAGCAATGAGCCAAATCCTGATCGAAAGCATTCAGACGTCGATCGTCGATCTGCCCACCATTCGCCCGCACAAGCTGGCGATGCACACCATGCAGCAGCAGACGCTGGTGATCATCCGCCTGCGCTGCAGCGATGGCATCGAAGGCATTGGCGAGTCGACCACCATCGGCGGGCTGTCCTACGGCAACGAAAGCCCGGAGAGCATCAAGAGCAATATCGACAGTCATCTGGCGCCGATGCTGGTCGGTCAGGAGGCGAGCAATATCAACGCCGCGATGCTGCGTCTGGATCGGATCGCCAAGGGCAACACCTTCGCCAAGTCCGGCCTGGAGAGCGCGCTGCTCGACGCCCAGGGCAAGCGCCTCGGCCTGCCGGTCAGCGAACTGCTTGGCGGGCGAGTGCGCGACGGCCTGGAAGTGGCCTGGACGCTGGCTTCCGGCGATACCGCCAGGGACATCGCCGAAGCCGAACAGATGCTCGATATCCGTCGCCACCGCATCTTCAAGCTGAAGATCGGCGCCAATCCGCTGGAGCAGGACCTCAAGCACGTGGTGGCCATCAAGCGGGCGCTGGGCGATCGCGCCAGCGTGCGTGTTGACGTCAACCAGGGCTGGGACGAATCCCAGGCCATTCGCGGCTGTCGGGTGCTGGGCGAGAACGGCATCGACCTGATCGAGCAACCCATCTCGCGCAACAATCGCGGTGGTCAGATCCGCCTGAACCAGAGCAGCCTGGCGCCGATCATGGCCGATGAATCCATCGAGAGCGTCGAGGACGCCTTCAGCCTGGCCGCCGACGGCGCCGCGAGCATCTTCGCCCTGAAGATCGCCAAGAACGGTGGCCCGCGCGCCGTGCTGCGCACCGCGCAGATCGCCGAGGCGGCGGGCATCGCGCTCTACGGCGGGACCATGCTCGAAGGCGCCATCGGCACCCTGGCTTCGGCCCATGCCTTCGTCACCCTGAACAAACTGACCTGGCACACCGAGCTGTTCGGCCCGCTGCTGCTCACCGAAGAAATCGTCACCGAGGCGCCGGTTTACCGCGACTTCCAGTTGGAAGTGCCGCGCACGCCGGGCCTCGGCTTGACCCTCGATGAAGAGCGCCTGGCGTTCTTCAGCCGTAAATGACCGGAGGCTGAAAACATGCTGTTCCACGTAAAGATGATCGTGAAGCTGCCACTCGACATGGACCCGGCCAAGGCCGCCAGGCTCAAGGCCGACGAGAAGGAACTGGCACAAAGCCTGATGCGCGAAGGCAAGTGGCGCCATCTGTGGCGCATTGCCGGCCAATACGCCAACTACAGCGTATTCGACGTCGCCAGCGTGCAGGAACTGCACGACACCTTGATGCAGCTGCCGCTGTTTCCCTACATGGAGATCGAGGTCGATGCGCTGTGCCGCCATCCGTCCTCGATCCGTGAAGACGATCGTTGATCGATTTCTTTCAGAGCCGGGATATGCCCGGCCAATAAACCGCGTCACCACAATTACAAAATGAGGCCTGAAGCATGACCGTTAAAATTTCCCATACCGAGCACGTGCAGAACTTCTTCAAGGAAGCCAGCGGCTTCGGCAACGACGAAGGCAGCAGCCGTCTGAAGAACGTGATCAACCGTATCCTGGTCGATACCGCGAAGATCATCGAAGACCTGGAAATCACCCAGGACGAATTCTGGAAGGCAGTGGACTACCTCAACCGCCTGGGCGGTCGCAATGAAGCCGGCCTGCTGATCGCCGGCCTGGGGCTGGAGCACTACCTCGATCTGCTGCAGGATGCCAAGGACGAGCAGGCCGGCCTCACCGGCGGCACTCCGCGCACCATCGAAGGCCCGCTGTATGTCGCCGGCGCGCCGATTGCCGAAGGTGAAGTGCGCATGGACGACGGCAGCGAAGACGGCGTCGCCACCGTGATGTTCCTCCAGGGGCAGGTCACCGATGCCGATGGCAAGCCGGTTGCTGGCGCCACCGTCGATCTCTGGCATGCCAACACCCAGGGCAACTATTCCTATTTCGACAAGAGCCAGTCGGACTACAACCTGCGCCGGCGCATCATCACCGACGCCGAAGGTCGTTACCGCGCCCGCAGCATCGTGCCGTCCGGCTACGGTTGCGATCCGCAAGGCCCGACCCAGGAATGCCTCGACCTGCTGGGCCGTCATGGCCAGCGTCCGGCGCATATCCATTTCTTCATCTCCGCGCCGGGTCATCGCCACCTGACCACCCAGATCAACCTTTCCGGCGACAAGTACCTGTGGGACGACTTCGCCTATGCCACTCGCGATGGCCTGGTGGGCGAGATCCGCTTCAATGAAGATGCCGAAGCTGCACGGGCCCGTGGTGTTGAAGGCCGCTTTGCCGAAGTGGACTTCGACTTCCAGCTGCAGAAGGCTCCAGCCCCCCAGGCCGAGCAACGCAGTCAGCGTCCGCGCGCTCTGCAGGAGGCCTAAGCCTCTCGCGGTACTCAAGGTGGATGATAAAGCGCCATCCACCCTACGTTTGCATCAGGGTTCGTAGGGTGGATAACGCTCTTTTTATCCACCGTTGACCCGCCTGGTTCCACCGTTTCACCGCGTTACCTCTACAACAAGAGCGATCCGGGCGCTGCCACGGATAGCCATGCCTGACTTGCGAGGCACTATGAAAACGCTACTGAAGGACTGCTCGATCTCCGCTGTGGTGGCCGGTTTTATCGCGACGGTGATTTCCTACGCCGGGCCTCTGGTGATCATTTTCCAGGCGGCCAAGGCAGCCGACATGCCCCATGATGTGCTGTCGTCCTGGATCTGGACTATCTCCATCGGCAGCGGCGTGCTCGGCATTCTTCTGAGCCTGCGCTACCGGGTACCCATCGTCATCGCCTGGTCCGCACCCGGCTCGGCGCTGCTGGTCACGCTATTGCCCGGCATCACGCTGAACGAGGCGATCGGCGCCTATCTGGTCGCCAATGCGATCATCCTGGTGGTCGGTCTGTCCGGCGCCTTCGACCGCATCATCAGCAAGCTGCCCGCCGCCATTTCCGCCGCCATGCTGGCCGGCATCCTGTTTTCCTTCGGCATCGGCCTGTTCGTATCGGTCAAGGAACAGCCCTGGCTGGTGCTGGCGATGTTCGCCACTTACCTGATTTTCAAGCGCGCCATGCCGCGTTATGCGGTGCTCGCCGTGCTGGTGGTGGGCGTGCTCATCACGGTCGCCAGTGGTGAATTGAATGGCGGAGCGCTGGTAATAGGGCTGGCCACACCGGTCTGGATTTCGCCCGAATTCAGCTGGCAGGTGATGCTCAGCATTGCCTTGCCGCTGGTCATGGTGTCGCTGACCGGGCAGTTCGTGCCGGGCATGGTGGTGCTGCGCAACGATGGCTATTACACACCGGCCAGCCCGCTGATCAGCAGCAGTGCGCTGGGTTCGCTGCTGCTGGCGCCGTTCGGCTGCCACGGGCTGAACCTGGCGGCCATCACCGCCGCCATCTGCACCGGCAGGGAATCCCACGAAGACCCCGCCAAGCGCTATGTCGCGGGTATTTCCGGTGGCGTGTTCTATCTGCTGCTGGGTATTTTCGGCGCCACCCTGGTGTCGATCTTCACCGCCTTTCCCGCCGCCCTGATCGCCGCCCTGGCCGGCCTTGCGCTGCTGGCGGCGATTGGCGGCGCACTGAGTTCGGCGATGGCGGTACCGAAGGATCGCGAAGCCGCGCTGATCACCTTTCTGGTCACCGCCTCGGGGATGTCCCTGCTGGGGCTGTCCGCCGCGTTCTGGGGACTGATCTTCGGTATCGCCGCCCATCTTCTGCTGGGGCTGAAGAAGCCCCGGCCAAGCATTTCGGCCCACCCGCCAGCCGTTACCGAAAGGGAACAGCCGGCGCGCTGAAAACCCGCACAGCCACACCCCAAAAAGAGCAACCAAACCCTGTCGCCTGTTTCCGGTGCTGTGCCCGGAAAGCGGCGACCTGCACCCAGAAAACAACCGAAAACAACAACGAGATAAAACATGACAAAGATGCTGAAAATCTCCCCGCTGGCCCTGGCTGTCGGTGCTTCCTTCATGCTGCCGTCGGCCTTCGCTGCCGAGGGTGGTTTTATCGAGGACACCACGGCAACCCTGCAGGCACGCAACTATTACTTCAGTCGGGATTTCTCCGACATCGTCGGCCCCAACCAGCAGTCCAAATCCGAAGAGTGGGCGCAGGGCTTCATCCTCAGGGTGAACTCCGGCTACACCCAGGGCACGGTCGGTTTCGGTGTCGACCTGCTCGGCCAGCTGGGCATCAAGCTCGATAGCGGTGGTGGCCGGGTCAACACCGGGCTGCTGCCGACCGATACCGATGGCAAGGCGGTGGACAACTACAGCCGTCTCGGTGCGGCACTCAAGGTACGACTGTCGCAGACTGAACTGAAGGTCGGTGAGCAGACGCCGAACCTGCCGGTACTTACCTTCAGCGATATCCGCCTGCTGCCGCCGACCTACCAGGGCGCCAGCATCGTCTCCCGCGAGATCGACGGGCTGACCCTGCAGGGCGGCCAGTTCCGCTCTGGCAGCCTGCTGAATGCGGCGGGTGACGGCAAGATGCGCGCCAAGCTCGGCCATACGCCACAGCTGGGCGGCGATGCGGCGACCGACCGTTTCAACTACGCCGGTGCCGATTACGCCTTCAACGACAAGCGCACCTCGGTCGGCATCTGGTACGCGCAGCTGGAAGATATCTACAACCAGCGCTTCTACAGCCTCAAGCACAGCGAGCCGGTAGGCGACTGGGTGCTGGGCGCCAATATCGGCTTCTACGACTCCAAGGAAGATGGCGACCAGCTGCTCGGCAATATCGACAACCAGGCGGCGTTCTCGCAGCTCTCGGCCAAATACGGCGGGCACACCTTCATGCTCGGCTATCAGGCCATGTTCGGCGATGACGCCTTCCCGCGCGTGTTCAACAACGTCACGCCGCTGGGCAACGAAGTGCCGACCTATGAGTTCGCCGGTGCCGACGAGCGTTCCTGGCAGGTTCGCCATGACTACGACTTCACCGCGCTGGGCATCCCTGGCCTGGTGACCACCGTGCGCTATATCACCGGCGACAACGTGGACACTGGCAGGGGCTTCGAGGGCAAGGAGTGGGAGCGCGATCTGGACGTCGGTTACACCTTCCAGAGCGGCGTGCTGAAGAACCTCAACGTGCGTGTACGCAACGTCGTCGCGCGTTCCAACTACCGCAGCGACATCGACGAGAACCGCCTGATCTTCAACTACACCTGGCAGCTGCTGTAACGGGCCGAGCGCCCGCAGCCGGTGGGTTGCGTTCGCTTTTGTAGGAGGGGGCTTGCCCGCGAGCTTTTGGCGGGTGACTCCGCGCCGGAGCAGAAAAGCAAAGCTCGCTGACAAGTCCGCTCCCACCGTGGGGCGCTGGCCCAGACCGTGAGCCTGGCAGCACGCAACTGAGACATAACCATTCGAAAGGTCCTGATGCCTTGGAGAATCACATGAAGAAGAATAAAAGAAACGCCTTCCAGTCGTTGAACATCGGCGCCCTGGCACTGGCCCTCGGCGCCACCCTGAGCAGCGCCGCGCAGGCCGCCGATCCGGTCAAGGTCGGCATGCTGCTGCCCTACACCGGCACCTACGCGGCGCTTGGCGAAGCCATCACCAATGGCATGAACCTGGCCATCGAAGAGAAGGGCGGCAACCTCGGCGGGCGGCCTGTGGAAGTGGTTACGGTGGACAGCGAAGCCGATGCCGGCAAGGCCGTGCAGAACATGCGCAAGCTGATTTCCGGCTCCAAGGTGGACGTGGTCATCGGCCCGGTGCATTCGGGCGTCGGTATGGCTGCGGTCAAGGTCGCCCGGCAGAGCGGGGTGCCGCTGATCATCACCAATGCCGGCTTCAACGCGGCCACCGGGCCGATGTGCGCACCGAACATCTTCCGCACCTCGTTCACCTCCTGGCAGACCGCCTACCCGATGGGACAGGTGGCGGCTGATCGCGGCTACAAGAACATCGTCACCGTGGCCTGGCGCTACGGCTTCGGTGTCGAGTCGGTGGCCGGCTTCAAGGAAGGCTTCGAGAAGGCCGGCGGCACGGTCAGCAAGGAAATCTACGTGGCCTTCCCGGACGTCGAGTTCCAGTCTCAGTTGACCGAAATCGCCGCGCTGAAACCCGATGCGGTGTTCGTCTTCTTCGCCGGCGGTGGCGCGGCCAAGTTCGTCAAGGATTACGCGGCGGCTGGCCTGCAGGGCCGAATTCCGCTGCTCGGCTCGGGCTTTCTCACCGAAGGCACGCTGCTCGCCCAGGGCGATGCGGCTGAAGGCGTGCTGACCACGCTGCACTACGCCGACAGTCTCGACACGCCGCAGAACAAGAGCTTTCGCAGCGAGTACCGGCAGAAGTTCGGCAAGGAAGCCGACATCTATGCCGTGCAGGGCTATGACGCCGGCCTGCTGCTGGCGCAGTCGCTGGACAAGGTCAAGGGCAACACCCAGGACCGCGACGCCTGGATAGCCGCCATGGAGCAGACGCGCATCGACAGCCCTCGTGGCGAGTGGGGGTTCTCCAAGGCGCACAACCCGGTGCAGAACATCTATCTGCGCGAGGTGCGTGATGGCATCAACGAGGTGGTCAGCATCGCTGCCGAGAGGCTGGCGGACCCGGCCAAGGGCTGCAAGTTGTAAGCCTGCTTACGACTAGTTGTCTCGGACGTCGCCGCCTGGAGGCCGCGTCGTCCGAGTGTCCGTGACCTTTCTGCTGGTATGCGCTTATGGATTTCTCCACTGTTCTGATTCAAACCATGAACGGCCTGCAATACGGCCTGCTGCTGTTCCTCATTGCCAGCGGCCTGACGCTGATCTTCGGCATCATGCACATCATCAACCTGGCCCACGGCGCGCTATACATGGTGGGTGCCTACCTGGCGTTTTGGGCCACCTCGCTGACCGGCAACCTGTTTCTCGCGATCCTGCTGGCGTTGCCGCTGGCGGCGCTGTTCGGCGTGGTGATCGAGCGCTGCCTGATGCGCGTCCTGTACCAGCGCGAGCACCTCGATCAGGTGTTGATGACCTTCGGCCTGATCCTGGTGATTGACTCGCTGCGCAGCATCGCCTGGGGCAACGACGTGCACAGCGTGCCCATCCCGGAAATCCTCGCCGGCTCCATCCAGCTCACGGAAAACCTCGAATACCCGGTGTACCGGCTGTTCATTTCCGCGGTCTGCGTGCTGGTGGCGCTGAGCATGTACTGGATCCTGCAGCGCACGCGCCTGGGCATCGTCATTCGCGGCGGCGCCAGCAACCGCGAGATGGTCCAGGGGCTGGGCATCAACATCAAAGCGATCTACACCCTAGTGTTCGCCGCCGGCGCGGCGCTGACGGCCTTTGCCGGGATGATCGCCGCCCCGGTTTCCTCGGTATATCCAGGCATGGGCAACCAGATCCTGATCATCGCCTTCGTGGTGGTGGTCATCGGTGGCCTGGGCTCCATTCGCGGCGCCTTTCTCGGTGCGCTACTGGTGGGGCTGACCGCGACCTGGGGCGCCGTGCTGGTGCCCGAGTACGCCGGCATGGCGATCTACATGCTGATGGCCGTGGTGCTTCTGTTCAAACCTCGCGGGCTGTTTGCCTGATCTGCCCTTCGGAGGAGACCAACTTATGAGACATATCCCCAAACCCATCCAATACCTGCTGCTGACGTTGCTGTTGCTGCTGGCGCTGTTTCCCCTGGCGGGCGGCGCGCTGTTCGGCGAGCGGCAGGAGTTTCTCATGCAGCAGATCACCTACATCCTGATCCTGGCCATCGTCGCGCTCAGCCTCGACCTGCTGGTGGGCATTACCGGCATGGTCAGCCTGGCCCAGGCGGCCTTCTTCGGCATCGCCGGCTACAGCCTGGTGTTGCTCGCCCCGGAGTTCGAGGCGGTGAGCATCTGGGTCGCGCTGCCGCTGTGCCTGGGCATCAGCGCATTGGCGGCGTTGCTGATGGGCCTGTTGATCATCCGGACCTCGGGGATCTTCTTCATCATGGTCACCATCGCTTTCTCGCAGATGCTCTTCTATCTGTTCCATGACGCCCCGTTCGCCGGCGGTTCCGATGGCGCCTTCCTCACCATGAAGCCCAGCGTGATGATCGGTGATCTGCAACTGCTGGATCTGGAAAACCACACCACTCTGTATTACGTGGTGCTGGCCTCGATGGTGGGGGTCTACCTGTTGCTGCGCACCTTCCTGCGGGCGCCGTTCGGCAAGGTGCTGCTGGGCATCAAGGCCAACGAGGAGCGGGTACGGGCGCTGGGTTACAACCCGACCTATTACAAACTGGCGGTATTCGTGATCGCCGGCACCATCGCCGGTTATGCCGGCATGCTCGCGGCTACCCAGTACGGCTTCGTCAGTCCCAGCCAGCTGAGCTGGCAGATGTCGGCCCATGCCCTGGTGATGGTCATTCTCGGCGGCATGGGCAGTCTGTTCGGGGCCATCCTCGGCGCTTTCGCCTTCGAGGGCCTGCACCATCTGTTCGCCAGCCTGACGCCGCACTGGGAGCTGCCCATGGGCCTGGTGGTGATCGCCATGGTGATGTTGCTGCCCAAGGGCATCGCCGGTCTGCTGGTGAAGATTTTCGAGAAAAAACCCGCGCCGGCGGCTGAAGACAAGCCTCTGCCCGTTGTCCTGAAACAGGAGGTGAGCCAATGAGTGTCGTACTGGAAACCCGTGGCCTGACCAAGACCTTCGGCGGGCTGACCGCTGTCAACGATGTCTGCCTGACGGTGGGGCCGCGTGAAATTCACGCCATCATCGGCCCCAACGGCGCGGGCAAGAGCACCATGGTCAACCTGCTCTCCGGCCAGTTGCGCCCCTGTGGCGGGGAGGTGCTGTTCCATGGGGCGAACATCGCCGCGATGGCGCCCAACCGCATTTCCCACCTGGGCATCGGGCGCAGCTTCCAGCGCACCAACGTCTTTCCGAACTTCAACTGCCTGGACAACTGCTGGCTGGCGGCGCAGTCGCGGATGAAGAACTCGTTCCGCTTCTTCAAGCGCAGCGAACACTACCGCCAGGTGCGCGAGCGTGCCGAGCATGGGCTGGAGCTGTGTGGCCTCAGCCGCCACGCGCATACGCTGGCCGACTCTCTGAGTTACGGCGAACAGCGGCAGCTGGAGATCGGCATGGTGCTGGCAACCGATCCCACATTTCTGCTGCTGGACGAGCCCATGGCCGGTATGGGCAAGGAGGAGTCCGGGCGCGTGGTGGAGCTGCTGGCCAGGCTCTCGCAGGACTATTCGATGGTGCTGGTCGAGCACGACATGGACGCGGTGTTCAGCATCGCCAAGACCCTGACGGTGATGGTCAACGGCCAGGTGCTGGCCAGCGGCCCGCTGGATCAGGTGCGCAACGACCCTGCGGTGCAGCAGGCCTACCTGGGCGACGGCGAGGAGCAATTCTGATGGCAACGGCGAACACTCCCCTGATCGAGGCCAGCGGCCTGCATACCTACTACGGCAACAGCCACGTGCTGCATGGCGTCGATTTCCATATCGACCCCGGCGAAACCCTGGCGCTGATGGGCCGCAACGGCATGGGCAAGACCACCACCATCCGCTCGCTGCTGGGGCTGACACCGGCGCGCCTTGGCGAAGTGCGGGTCAAGGGGCAGCGCCAGCGCGGCGCCGGTACCCACCAGATCATCCGCAAAGGCATCGGCTATGTGCCGGAAGGGCGCGGCATGTTCCCCAACCTGACGGTGCGCGAAAGCCTGATCATGGCCGCACGCGCCGGTGTTGACGGGCGCCGGGAGTGGGATCTGCAGCGGGTGCTGAAGACCTTTCCGCGCCTGGCCGAGCGCTTCGAGCACCTGACCGGCAACCTCTCCGGCGGCGAGCAGCAGATGGTCGCCATCGGCAGGGCGTTGATGACCAACCCCGACCTGATGATCCTCGACGAAGCCACCGAAGGCCTGGCGCCACTGATCCGCAAGGAAATCTGGGACGTCATCCGCCTGATCAAGGCCAGCGGCATCGCCACCCTGGTGGTGGACAAGAACGTCAACGTCCTGCTCGACCTGACCGATCGCAGCATGATCATGGTCAAGGGCCAGGTGGTGTTCGACGGCACCAGCGAGGCCCTGAAAGGGCAGCCGCAGCTGCTGCAAAACCATATCGGCCTGTAACCATGAACAACGTGAAAACAGGCTTGCAGCTATGCGGCGTGCTGGCGGCCCTCGGTCTGGCCTGGCTGAATCCGCAACCGCTTCAACTGGGGCTGGTGGCACTGCTGCTGGGCTGCTGCGTGATGGCTCTGCTGGCCAATGGTCGCGAGCGGCGTGTCTCCGGACAGCCCGCGCCGGAGCCGCTGCCGCAGGTCGAGCCGGAGCTGTTGCCGGCTCTGCCGGTCGCTGCGCAGCCGCCGGCGGTCGTCGTCGATCGGAGCGAACCGTTGCGCGCTGCCTTGCGTGAGGCGCTGGTCGATCTGCTGGAAAACATCGAAGGCAGCCAGCGCGACATGCAATACGCCACCGATCTGGCCAAAGTGGCGGGCGGCCATGTGCAAAGCAGCGCGGGCAGCATCGCCGGCTCCGTCGAGGCGATCAGCGGGCTGGCCGAGTATATGGGCCACATCGATCAGGTCTTCGATGAGCTGGGCAACCAGTCGCAGCGCATCGGCGCCATCGTCGGCAGCATTCAGGACATCGCCCGGCAGACCAACCTGCTGGCGCTGAATGCCGCGATAGAGGCCGCGCGGGCGGGCGATCATGGTCGTGGCTTTGCCGTGGTCGCCGATGAGGTGCGCAACCTGGCGCGGCGTGCCAACGATTCCAGCGAGCAGATCGGGCAGATCGCCGAAGGCTTGAAAAAAGCGGCGGAGGGTGCCCGTTCGGGCATGGAACAGATCGGCGACTCAACCCGCACGGGGCTGGAAAAGTCCGCCCTGGCGCTGCAGGCCATGGATGAGATGCGCGCCGGTGCGGCGGCTCGGGTGGAGATTGTCGAGCGCATCGTGCAGCGCCTGGCTGGCCAGCAGGCCTTGGCGCAGCGGATGGAGGAGGCGATGCGCTGACGCAGCACGGCAGCAAGGCGTAGGGCCGAAATTGTTCGGCCTTTGCAGGCATTGGTCGAATGAATTCGACCCTACAACATGGCGAGCACGGTGATCAGTAGCTTGGCGGCATTTTGCGATTATCGGTTTATTGATCGATAATCGCGCATCGCTCTCTGACAAGGTGATCCGCCATGACTGACGAAACCCGCCCCGGTGTCGCGCCGATGGCACCGGTCATCATCGCGTCGCCGGCCAAGCGTATCGAAGCCCTGACCGGCGATCCGAATTTCATGAGCTCGCTGGCACGCGGGCTGGCGGTGATTCATGCCTTTCAGGAGCGCAAGCGCCATCTGACCATTGCCCAGATCAGCCACCGCACCGAGATTCCCCGCGCGGCGGTGCGGCGCTGCCTGTACACGCTGATCAAGCTTGGCTACGCCACCACGGACGGGCGGACCTATTCGCTGCTGCCCAAGGTACTGACCCTCGGCCACGCCTACCTGTCCTCGACGCCGCTGGCGGTGACCGCGCAGCCGATTCTCGACCAGCTCAGCAACCGACTTAACGAAGCCTGTTCCATGGCTACCCTGGAAGGTGACGAAGTGCTCTATGTCGCACGCTCGGCCACACCGCAACGGCTGATCTCCGTCGATCTCAGCGTCGGCAGCCGGTTGCCGGCCTACTGCACCTCCATGGGCCGCATCCTGCTGGCCGCGCTGGACGATGCGGCGCTGGACGATTACCTGGAGCACGCCAACCTGCAGATCAAGACCAGCCGCACCCTGCACACTCCGGAAGCGATCCGCGCCTCGATTGCCGAAATCCGCCAGCAGGGCTGGGTGATCGTCGATCAGGAACTGGAGATCGGCCTGCGCTCATTGGCCGTGCCCCTGAAAGATTCCGCCGGCCAGGTCCTGGCCGCACTCAACGTCGGCACCCACGTCAGCCGCATCACTCGCCAGGAACTGGAAACCCGCTTCCTGCCGGTGCTGCTGGAAGCGAGCCGGGAGCTGAGTACGCGGCTGTTTCATTGACATTGGTTCCCTTGTCGGGTCGATGAAGCGTGACCCGACCTACAACTCGGTTAAACCCTGTTGAGCAGCAACAGATGATGGGCTAAATGTAGGTCGAATTAGCCGCAGGCGTAATCCGACGGGCGGATTCACAGACAACCATAGGGCGATAATGGGTACGGCGCTTGCCTCTGTGGTGTTTGATGGTTTGCTCGTCGGGTTGGTGGAGCGTAACCCGACCTACATGGGTTGCACGGCTCTGCTTCGTAGGTCGAATTAGCCGAAGGCGTAATCCGACGCTGCGAGGCATGAACCACCACAACCCACCCAACAGAAAGCAAAACTCACCGAGCAAGGAGTGCTTATGAGATACCGCAGGATGCGGACACCGGGGGCATCATATTTTTTCACGGTGGTGACGCAGAACCGCCGTCTGCTGCTGGCGTGCGCGGAGAATGTCGAGCTGTTGCGGGAGGCTTTCCGTGTCGTGCAGCGCCAACGGCCTTTCGTGCTGGAGGCGGCGGTCGTTCTTCCTGACCATCTGCATTGCATCTGGACCCTGCCCGAGGGCGATGCGGATTATCCGACACGCTGGCGGCTGATCAAGAGCCGGTTTACCCGACGCTATACCGAGCGCCTGCTGCGCGATCCTGATTTCGCCCGTCACGCATGTGGGCAAGGGTCGATATGGCAGCAACGCTATTGGGAGCACTGCCTGCGCGACGAGGAAGACAGGCGGCGCCATCTGGATTACCTCCATTACAACCCCGTGAAGCACGGCCTGGTAACACACCCTGCCGACTGGCCTTATTCAAGCTTTGCGCGGCATGTTGCAAAGGGTTTTTACCCGGCGGACTGGGCTGGATGAACGTTGACAATGAATCTGCTCGACCCTCGCCCGTCGGGTCGATAAAGCGCGACCCGACCTACACCAGCGCAGAGCCCGCTTTTGGCTTTGTAGGTCGGATTAGCCGCAGGCGTAATCCGACGATCCGCAGGCATCAATCGATTTATCATTATGTTCGATTATCGAACGGTTAATCGATTATCGGATTGTCTCGTCGTGGGACGGTGGTTAGTGTGGGTCGCAAGCGCTGCTTCGTTGGCGCATTCAGCCCATTACACGAGACATGACCCCATGGCCGAGATCCTTTCCCTTCGCGAAGCAATCGATCGCTTCGTCAGGAATGGCGATACCGTCGCCCTCGAAGGCTTCACCCATCTGATTCCCACTGCCGCCGCCCACGAAATCATCCGTCAGGGCAAGCAGGACCTGACCCTGGTGCGCATGACCCCCGACCTGGTCTACGACCTGCTGATCGGCGCCGGTTGTGCGAAGAAGCTGATCTTTTCCTGGGGCGGCAACCCCGGCGTCGGCTCGCTGCACCGCCTGCGCGATGCGGTGGAAAAACAGTGGCCGCAGCCGCTGGAAATCGAAGAGCACAGCCACGCCGACCTGGCCAACGCCTACGTCGCCGGCGCCTCCGGCCTGCCGTTCGCGGTACTGCGCGCCTATCTGGGCTCCGACCTGCCGAAGGTCAACCCGATGATCAAGTTCATCGACTGCCCCTTCACCGGCGAGACGCTGGCGGCGGTGCCCAGCGTGCGTCCGGACGTCACCGTGATCCACGCACAGAAGGCCGATCGCAAGGGCAACGTGCTGATCGCCGGCATCCTTGGCGTGCAGAAGGAAGCCGCGCTGGCGGCCAAACGCTGCATCGTCACCGTCGAGGAAATCGTCGACGAGCTGAGCGCGCCGATGAATGCCTGCGTGCTGCCGAGCTGGGCGCTGACCGCCGTCTGCCTGGTGCCGGGCGGGGCGCATCCGTCCTACGCGCATGGCTACTACGAGCGCGACAACCGCTTCTATCAGGCGTGGGACCCGATTGCCCGCAGCCGCGAGTCCTTTACCGCCTGGATCGATGAATTCATCCGTGGCACCGCCGATTTCAGTGCATTCCAGGCCAAGCTGGCCGCACAGCAGGAGGCCCAGTGATGACCTACTCGACCAACGAAATGATGACGGTGGCCGCCTCGCGTCGCCTGGGCAATGGCAGCGTCTGCTTCGTCGGCATCGGCCTGCCGTCCAAGGCGGCCAACCTGGCGCGCCTGACCCATGCGCCGGACGTGGTGCTGATCTACGAATCCGGCCCCATCGGCGCCAAGCCCTCGGTGCTGCCGCTGTCCATCGGCGATGGCGAGCTGGCCGAAACCGCCGACAGCGTGGTGCCGACTGGTGAGATCTTCCGCTACTGGCTGCAGGGCGGGCGTATCGACGTGGGTTTCCTCGGCGCGGCGCAGGTGGACAAGTACGGCAATATCAACACGACCGTTATCGGTGACTACCGCCAGCCGAAAGTCCGCTTGCCAGGAGCGGGCGGGGCGCCGGAAATTGCCGGCTCGGCCAGACAGGTGCTGATCATCCTCAAGCAATCGCACCGCACCTTCGTCGACAAGCTGGCGTTCATCACTTCGGTGGGCTTCGGCGAAGGCGGCGAGCATCGCCAGCAGCTCGGGCTGCCGGGCGAAGGGCCGGTGGCCATCATCACCGACCTGTGCATCATGGAGCCGGAAGCCGGCACCAATGAATTCGTCGTCACTTCCCTGCATCCTGGCGTAACCCGCGAGCAGGTGGTGGAGAACACCGGCTGGGCGATTCGCTTCGCCGACGATGTGGCCATCACCGAGGCGCCGCGCGCCGGGGAACTGGAGGCACTGCGCGCGCTGGAAGCCCGCACGGCTGCCGCCCACGGCCAGACAGGAGGTGACGAGTGACACGCGAAGTCTTTATCTGCGACGCCATCCGCACGCCCATCGGGCGCTTCGGCGGCGGACTGGCGGCGGTGCGCGCCGACGATCTGGCAGCGATCCCGATCAGGGCGCTGCTGGAGCGCAATCCGCAGCTCGATCCGGCGGCCATCGACGAGGTGTTCCTCGGCAGCGCCAACCAGGCCGGCGAGGACAACCGCAACGTCGCGCGCATGGCCGCGCTGCTGGCCGGGCTGCCGGACAGCGTGCCGGGCGTGACCCTCAACCGCCTCTGCGCCTCGGGCATGGATGCGGTGGGCAGCGCCTTTCGCGCCATCGCCTGCGGCGAGCTGGAGCTGGCCATCGCCGGCGGTGTGGAGTCCATGTCCCGTGCGCCCTTTGTGATGGGCAAGGCTGAAACGGCCTTTGGCCGCACCCAGACCATCGAGGACACCACCATTGGCTGGCGTTTCATCAACCCCAGGATGAAGGAAATGTATGGCGTCGATGCCATGCCGCAGACCGCCGACAACGTCGCCGAGCAGTGGAATATCAGCCGCGAAGACCAGGACGCCTTCGCCCTGCGCAGCCAGCAGCGTACCGCCAAGGCGCAAGCCGCAGGTTTCTTCGCCGAGGAAATCGTCCCGGTGCTGATCAAGGGTCGCAAGGGCGACACGGTAATCGACGCCGACGAACATCCCCGCGCCGATACCACCGCCGAAGCGCTGGCCAGACTCCGGCCCATCAACGGCCCGGACAGGACCGTCACTGCCGGCAACGCCTCGGGCGTCAACGATGGCGCGGCGGCGATGATCCTCGCCAGTGCCGAAGCGCTACAGAAATATGGCCTCACGCCGCGCGCCAGGGTGCTCGGCATGGCCAGCGCCGGCGTCGCGCCGCGCATCATGGGCTATGGTCCGGTGCCGGCGGTGCGCAAGCTGTGCGAGCGGCTGAACCTCGCCGTGAATGATTTCGACGTGATCGAACTCAACGAGGCCTTCGCCGCCCAAGGGCTGGCCGTCACGCGCGACCTGGGGCTGGCCGACGACAGCGACAAGGTGAACCCCAACGGCGGTGCCATCGCCCTCGGCCATCCGTTGGGCATGAGCGGCGCACGGCTGGTGCTGACGGCGATTCACCAGTTGGAGAAGACCGGCGGCAAGCGGGGCCTGGCGACCATGTGCGTGGGTGTGGGACAGGGGCTGGCGCTGGCGGTCGAAAGGGTGTAACCGGTTTGCGATGAGCTGCGTTCTGCGCGATCGACTCCTCGTGTCGTCGCTGGGCGCAGTTCATCTTTTTATTTTCCAGCTTCCGATGGAGTTTCCATGACCACCGTAAAACTCGACGATTGCGAATTGAATGTCCGTCTTGAAGGCCCGGTCGATGCGCCGGTGCTGGTGCTGTCCAACTCGCTGGGCACCGATCTGAACATGTGGGATGCCCAGGCGCTCGCCTTCAGCGAGCACTTTCGCGTGCTGCGCTACGACACCCGCGGCCATGGCGGCTCGTCGGTCACGCCAGGACCCTACAGCATCGAGCGGCTGGGCCGTGATGTGCTGGGCCTGGTGGACACGCTGGGCATCGACCGTTTCGCCTTCTGCGGCCTGTCCATGGGGGGGCTGATCGGCCAGTGGCTGGGGATCAATTCCGGCGAGCGCCTGACGCGGCTGGTGATCTGCAACACCGGCGCGAAGATCGGCACCGACGAGGTCTGGAACGAGCGTATCGATACCGTACTCAAGGGTGGCGAGCAGGCCATGCGCGACATGCGCGACGCCTCCAGCGCACGCTGGTTCACCCCGGCGTTCGCCGAACGGCAGCCGGCACAGACCCAGCGCATCACCCAGATGATCGCCGCTACCTCGCCCGAGGGCTATGCCGCCAACTGCGCGGCGGTGCGCGATGCCGACTACCGCGAGCAGCTTGACGCGATCAAGGTGCCGACGCTGATCGTCTGCGGCAGCAAGGACCCGGTGACCACCCCCGACCATGGCCGCTACATGCAGGCGCATATCGCAGGCGCCGAGCTGGTCGAATTCGAGGCGGCGCATCTGTCCAACGTCGAGGCGGGCGAGGCTTTCACCCGGAGCGTGCTGGGGTTTCTGCGTGACTGATAGCGCGCGGCTGACAGCGCGCAGGCTCGGCAAGGGCGGGCTCAGCGGCCAGCCAGGTCCTGCCGTGGTTCCGGCTCCAGTACGGCGATGGTCTGGTCGCTGTGCCTGAAGGAAACCAGCGCCGTCAGCCAGGCCTGCAGGACGGGCGAACGGGTTCTCTGGTTGCGCATGGCGCTGGCGATGATTTCCCTGGCGATGGTCACCATCGCGCTTTTGCTGCCGAGAAAGTGCCAGTTGAACCAGCCGTCGTCGTAGCTCCCGGACGCCGCCTGGCCCGGCGCGAGGGGTATGAAGACCTTGATCGAAAGGTCGAACAGCACTTCCGGTTTGGAAATGATCACCAGCTTCACGTCGCCGACCCTGCGCAACCAGTAGCGATGATCGAAGCGATCTCCCGTGAGTGTCGCGGACTGGTTGAGGGCTTCGTCGATCAAGGCTTTGTTGTCGATCAGTTGCATGGTCGGCTTCTCTGGCGCTTGTGTTGGCGATTGGCGATGCCGGGTTATCGGTTGGCTGCGGGGTTTGTTTAGAGCGTTCTGTCGGAACCATGGGAATGCATGCCGCCGCCTTCGGCTGGAGCGGGCGGCCTGCCGCCTGCTAACATCGCGCCTTTGTTTCTTCTGTTCGTCCCTCCGCTTTCGAGAGCCGCCATGACCACCGTCCGCACCCGTATCGCGCCGTCCCCGACCGGCGACCCCCATGTCGGTACCGCCTACATCGCGCTGTTCAACCTCTGCTTCGCCCGCCAGCACGGCGGCCAGTTCATCCTGCGCATCGAGGACACCGACCAGCTGCGCTCGACCCGCGAATCCGAACAGCAGATCTACGACGCACTGCGCTGGCTGGGCATCGAGTGGGACGAAGGTCCCGACGTCGGTGGCCCGCACGGTCCTTACCGGCAGAGCGAGCGCGGCGAGATCTACAAGAAGTATTCGGACGAACTGGTCGCCAAAGGCCATGCCTTCCCGTGCTTCTGCAGCGCCGAGCGTCTGGATCAGGTGCGCGCCGAGCAGATGGCCAACAAGGAAACCCCGCGCTACGACGGCCATTGCATGCACATCGCGCCGGCCGAGGCGCAGCAGCGCATCGCCAGTGGCGAATCCCACGTGGTCCGCATGAAGGTGCCCAGCGAAGGCGTCTGCCAGGTGCAGGACATGCTGCGCGGCACCGTCGAGATCGGCTGGGACCGCATGGACATGCAGGTGCTGATGAAGGCCGACGGCCTGCCGACCTACTTCCTCGCCAACGTGGTCGACGATCACCTGATGGGCATCACCCACGTGCTGCGCGGCGAGGAATGGCTACCGTCGGCGCCTAAGCTGATCAAGCTCTACGAATACTTCGGCTGGGAACAGCCGCAGCTGTGCTACATGCCGCTGCTGCGCAATCCGGACAAGAGCAAGCTGTCCAAGCGCAAGAACCCCACCTCCGTGACCTTCTACGAGCGCATGGGCTTCATGCCCGAGGCGATGCTCAACTATCTGGGCCGCATGGGCTGGTCGATGCCCGATGAGCGCGAGAAGTTCACCCTGGCAGAGATGATCGAGCACTTCGACATCAATCGTGTGTCGCTGGGTGGGCCGATCTTCGATATCGAGAAGCTGTCCTGGCTCAACGGCCAGTGGATTCGCGAACTGAGCGTGGAGGCCTTCGCCAGCCAGGTCCAGCAGTGGGCACTGAATCCCGAATACCTGATGAAGATCGCACCGCACGTGCAGGGCAGGGTGGAAACCTTCAGCCAGATCGCGCCGCTGGCCGGTTTCTTCTTCTCCGGTGCGCTGAATCTCGACCCGGCCTTGTTCGAGCACAAGAAGCTCGACGCCACCCAGGTGCGCCAGGTGCTGCAGCTGACCCTGTGGAAGCTCGAAGCGCTGCGCCAGTGGGACAAGGAGCGCATCACCGATGTCATCCAGGCGGTGGCTGCGCATCTGGAGCTGAAACTGCGCGACGTGATGCCGCTGATGTTCGCTTCGATCACCGGCCAGGCCAGTTCGGTCTCGGTGCTCGATGCGATGGAAATCCTCGGACCGGACCTCACGCGGTTCCGCCTGCGCCAGGCGCTGGAGCTGCTCGGCGGCGCATCGAAGAAGGAAGTGAAGGAGTGGGAAAAGCTGCTGGCGGCGATATCGTAGGTCGAATTAGCCGCAGGCGTAATCCGACGCTTCCGGGGCGTTCGAGGCACAACTCGGTAAACCGAAATCTGATCTTGGCTTCGGTTGTCGGGTCGATAAAGCGTGACCCGACCTGCAAGGCACGGGAATTCCGCTTTGTAGGTCGAATTAGCCGCAGGCGTAATCCGACGATTCCGGGGCATTCGAGAGGCAATCCGGTAAACCGAAACCTGGCCTTGGCCCCGATCGTCGGGCCGGTGAAGGGTGACCCGACCTACTCAGTTATGGATATGCCGCTTGTCGGTGGTAAGTGTTTGTTCTCCTGTCGAAATTTCTTCATTGGCCAGTAAAAATTTCGTTGACAGTGCGCAGGAGCGCCCCTAATATGCGCCCCGTCCACGAGATGGGGCTATAGCTCAGCTGGGAGAGCGCTTGCATGGCATGCAAGAGGTCGACGGTTCGATCCCGTCTAGCTCCACCAATCTCGTAAACGAATTGCCACCGACACGCTGAACGGCGGGTCGCGTCAGAAGGTTTTGTCCCCTTCGTCTAGTGGCCTAGGACACCGCCCTTTCACGGCGGTAACAGGGGTTCGAGTCCCCTAGGGGACGCCATATCCAGCAGCGATGCGCAAGTATCGCGAGTCGGGAGACATTAAATCCGGGGCTATAGCTCAGCTGGGAGAGCGCTTGCATGGCATGCAAGAGGTCGACGGTTCGATCCCGTCTAGCTCCACCAATTCCACACGCTTCGGCATCTGCCGGACCGTATCGAAGGTTTCGTCCCCTTCGTCTAGTGGCCTAGGACACCGCCCTTTCACGGCGGTAACAGGGGTTCGAGTCCCCTAGGGGACGCCATTTTTATTGCCCGTTTTGGGCGTTAAAGGGTCATTTCTCATGAAATGGCCCTTTTTGTTTTGTGTCCGACAAAAGCTGGCCAGAAACCTTTCTGGCGCAGCGGATGACAAAAGTCCGGTGAATGATCACTCATGCATGACTGCAGCAGGTGCGGCATGCAAGATAGGTTTCATCTGGCCGTGATCTCGACGGCGCACAGCACGAGAGGTATGCATGATCTGGGACCAGCCTGACGCCTTCATCATCGACATCAGGGTCGAAGCCGAGCACATCGATGAACTCGGTCACGCCAATAATGCGGTCTACGTGACCTGGTTGGAGCAATGCGCCTGGCAGCATTCGCAGCGCCTGGGGCTTGGCCTGGAGGATTATCAGCGGCTGAACCGTGCGATGGCGGTGTTGAGACACGAAATCGATTACCTGGCGGCCGCTTATGAGGACGATCACTTGCTGCTGGGTACCTGGATTACCGAATCCGACCGGCGCCTGAAGATGAAGCGTAACTTCCAGCTGATCAGGCCTGCCGACAACGTGACGCTGTTGCGCGCTCAGACCACCTTCGTCTGTATAGAAATGACCAGCGGCAAACCGAAACGGATGCCGCCGGAGTTTCTCGATGGCTATGGCAGGGCGCTGGTCGAGCCTTATCCATTGCAATTGTAGGTCGGGTCACGCTTTACCGACCCGACATGCGGGGTTGAGGTCGTTCGCGAGGATTTGCCGCACATCGTCGGATTACGCCTGCGGCTAATCCGACCTACAAAAGCCCAAAGCGGGCTCTGCGCTGTTGTAGGTCGGGTCACGCTTTACCGACCCGACGTGCGGGGTTGAGGTCGTTCGCGAGGATTTGCCGCACATCGTCGGATTACGCCTTTGGCTAGGGCCTGTTAACGCTACTGGCTTGACGGCGAGTAATGCGGGATACTTCGCGCATGATGATCACACCCGAACAATTCTCCGCCATTGAACATTGCTTCCCGCGCCAGCGCGGCAATGTCAGCT